>NZ_JACVUL010000007.1:0-233290 GCF_016516575.1 Kosakonia sp. S57
GGTGTTAGTGTCCTTACGGACGTGGGGGTTCAAGTCCCCCCCCTCGCACCAGATATCTTGCTCACCCCTCTTAATGCCCCTCTGTTTTTACACCATCATTTTCAAATTCAGCAGCATCAAAATGACACCGCCAATCAGAGCAATGCTTGATGGCAACAGAACGTAATGGCGTAATCGCTTGTGGTAAAGCATCACTGGCGTCAATAACAAACCCAGTAAAATCACCGCGCGCCAGCTGTTGACCGACAGGTCTGCCAGCACTAATGCGGCCACAATCATGCCCGGAAAAACGATCCCCCAACGACTTCCTAACGCGCGCTGCAGCATGGTTTCATCTCTTCAATCACGAATGATAACCAATATCATATGATAAAATTTCTCATCTGTCAGCGAGGTCGTCGTGCCGGAAGATTCTGCATCTTCTAATGACAGCCATTGAGTAAGGTGATAAATTAAGCACCGCTTAAATAAAAATTCTTATTACTAATATTTCGCGATGACCATTTCATTGCGCAACGCTATTTTACGACTCATAACGCACTGAAAAACTGCGGATAAATACGACTTATAGGTATGACATCACAAACATGGCAATCTCTTTGCAATAAGAGATATCGATTGTCCCTACGTCTCTTTTTACTGCTTAACGCCATTTCAGCACTCTTTTCTATGCTGGTGCCGCTCTATAATCTGCACGCCGTTACGCTGCCGGTTGGGGCGATCTTCACGCTCAGCGCGGTGTTGCCCGCGTGGCATAAATTTTACCCCAGAAGCAAAATCAACATCACACTGATCTCACTCCTGTTTGGCTGTCTCTGGGCGTGGCATGTTGTTCTTAAAGCGAAACTGATAGGGGATGATGCTTCGGCCTATCTGTTAATCGCGCTGCTTAGCGTTCTGTTTATCGGCACTATCGCCTTCTCCAATAATATCATCGCCTTCCTGCTCCACTCTCTGCCGCTTTTTGTAACCAGCTTATGGCTGAATGAGTCTGAGAGCTGCATGCGCCTCATCTACAGCTTCTCTCTGCCCGTTATCGGGATTGCCATTCAGCATGCGATTCAGAAGCGTAACGATAGTTTTGCCCGCGCTTTAATGCAGCGGTTGATGCAGGAGCGCAAAACGCTTAACGACCTGAGCATGCTCGACCCGCTCACCGGTCTCTATAACCGCCGCGGATTGCAGCATAAGCTCGATAACCTGCTTGCCGTCGATGACAGCAGCCGTTTTGTTCTGCTGTTGGATATCGATCACTTCAAAGCCTATAACGACCATTATGGGCATATGATGGGCGACCAGGCGCTTATCCGCGTCTCTGCTGCGCTGCGCGACGCAGTGCGCTCGCGGGACATTGTGGCGCGCTTCGGTGGCGAAGAGTTTATGATTTTGTTGAATAACATCGACCAGGATCAGGCGCGGATGGCCGCAGAGCATATCCGCCAGCGGGTTTACGATCTGAAGATCCCCCATATGTTTAATGAAAGCGTCGCCACCAATGTCACCATCAGTATCGGCATTGCGCCGTTGCAGAATAACGATATTGATGCCGCGCTGACGCAGGCGGATAAAGCGCTGTATGAAGCCAAGCATTTAGGCCGTAACAGTATTCTGGTCAGCGGAGACTTACAGCTCGCCTGACGTGCGCTGGCGCTAACTTTACGATAAACAACTTGCTATCGGTTTGGCCTCTGGATAGGATTGGCAATCATTATCATTTAGATTCCTTCTCCAGCTGGGGCTATGGCATACCGTACCGCATCGATTACGCAACATGTTATCTGGCAAAGCCCGCTTCATGATGAGCGCGACTCGCTGGCGACTGCCATGCGGGACGCCATTGCCAGCACGCGGGCCCATCTGCTCGATTTCCTCCGCCTTAATGAAGATGCGCCTCATCAGGCAATGACGCTGGCGGAGTGGTCGCGCCCGACGGCGCTAAGCTCGCTTATTGCCACCTACTCCGATCATATTTACCGTAACAACCCCACAGAGCCGCGTGAAAGCAAACCGCTGCTCTCGCTGTGGGCGCAATGGTATCTCGGGCTGATGGTGCCGCCGCTGTTGCTGACGCTGCTAACGCAAAAGAGCGCGCTGGATTTAGACCCCGATAACTTCCACGTTGAATTTCACGAAAGCGGGCGCGCCGCCTGCTTCTGGATCGATGTTCAGCAGGATCACAGCCTGACGCTGAAGAATGATGCGGAACGTATTGCCGCCCTGGTCACCCATACCATCCAGCCGGTAATAAAGGCGCTGGAAGCGACAGGCGACATCAATGGCAAACTTATCTGGAGCAACACCGGTTACCTGATTAACTGGTATCTGGGCGAGATGATGCCGCTTATCGGCGAAGCCCGGCTGGCCGCTCTGCGCCAGATCTGCTTTTTCGAAAAAGCGCTTGCCGACGGCAGCGACAACCCGCTATGGCGCACGGTCGTGCTGCGCGACGGCGCGCTGGTTCGTCGGACATGCTGCCAACGCTATCGCCTGCCGGATGTTCAGCAGTGTGGCGATTGCACGCTGAAATAGCGTCGTACGCTGGAATAGCAAAGGGGCGATGATTCGCCCCTTTGTTGTATCAGGCAACCTGCCGATTTTCCTCTTCTGCGCGACGCGCCTCTTCCGCCTCTTGCTCCAGCAGTTGCTTCTCATACACCTTGAAGAAGGGGTAGTAGATAACCGCCGAGATTGCGGCGAGGAGCAGAACCAGCACGGCAGCGCGGAAATCCCAGCCTAATGCCCACGCGGCACCAATCGGCGCGGGCGCGGTCCACGGTACAACCGAAATCACGCGGCCAATCAGATCCATCTTCATCACCGCCCAGGCAATGATCGCATTAAGCGTCGGTGCCAGCAGGAAGGGGATAAAGAACACCGGGTTCATCACAATCGGTGTGCCGAAAATCACCGGTTCATTAATGTTAAACAGGCTCGGCACAACGCTGAGACGGCCAATCGATCGTAGATGGACCGAGCGGCTACGCAGGTAGCAGAACACCAGCCCCATGGTTGCGCCCGACCCGCCAATCACAATAAAGAAGGTCCAGAACGCCTCCATAAAGATGTGCGGCAGCGGCGCGCTTTGCGCCAGCGCGCTCTGGTTGATACCCAGGTTGGTCAGCCAGAACATCTGCAGCATGCCGGAGACAATCGCTGCGCCGTGGATACCGGCAAACCAGAGCAGATGACCAATGATCACCGCCAGCAGGATCGCAGGCAGCGAGTCTGCTGCCGACACCAACGGTTTAAACAGCGCCATGATCGCCTGCGGGATGAGCATATTGAACTGGGACTGAATCAGCAGGCTGAGCGGATAGAGCGTCAGTACCACCACCAGCACCGGGATCAGCAGATCGAAGGAGTTCTTAATCATCGGCGGTACCTGGTCCGGCAAGCGGATGCCAATGTTGTGCGCCTTCAGAAAACGCATCATCTCCACGCAGTAGATTGCCACAAGGATCGCGGTGAAAATCCCCGTGCCGCCCAGGCTGTCCACCGGCAGCGTACCGCTGGTTTTCGGTGCGGCAACCAGTAAAAACGCCATCAGCGAGAGCATCGCGCACATAAAGGGATCAAGCTGATATGACTTCGCGTAGTGCTTGCCGAGGTTGTAGGCGATAGCGGCGCAAATGTAGATCGACATGATCCCCATGGTCATATCAAACGGCGTAAGGATCCGCCCTTCATACTGCTTCGCCAGATCCAGCCAGCCGCGGGCAAAACCCCACGTGGTATCCGGCGAAAAAGGGGGGTAAGCAAACACCAGTAAAAACGAACCGACGATCATAAAGGGCATCGCGGAGATAAAGCCGTCGCGGATGGCCATAACGTGGCGCTGGGAAGAGATACGCCCGGCTATCGGGCTGACATAGTTTTCAATAAACCGAAAGATAAGGTTAAACGCAGCATGGTTAGCAGACATCGTCGATCTCCTGTCAGAGTTGCAAGGTAATGGCAACAGCAGCGGTGCAGCCGTGCCGCGATCGGTTTCGGATGGTTGAAACCATGCTGATGAGCGGACCAGCATTACAACTGAGTAGGATAGGTTTCATAAGAGGCTCTTTTTATTTTAGGGTCAGGGGGAGTGACAAAATGAGTATTAACCTGCCCAGAGAACACTGCAACTGGTTCATGTAACCGGTTTCCGCGATTGTGAAGGGGATCGAGAAACGTAATGTAAGCGGTTTGTCATGATGGATTATTTACAGAGATAACTCGCTTGTGACAGATTAGCTGCGGTCTTTCGCAGGAGAACATCATGAGTTTGCAGTCCGTGCGGCAATTCTTTGCCGATAACGCCCCTGATATCGATATTATTGAACTCAATCAAAGTACGGCAACCGTTGCGCTGGCGGCGGCGGCTCATCGTGTCGAGCCGGGCCAGATCGCCAAGACGCTGTCGTTAAAGGTGAAAAACGAGGTCATTCTGGTTGTCGCAAAAGGTGATGCCCGGCTTGATAATAAAAAACTGAAAAACACCTTCGGCGCAAAAGCGCGGATGTTGAGCAGTGATGAAGTGGTCACGATTACTGGTCATCCGGTCGGCGGCGTCTGCCCTTTTGGGCTGGAAACTCCGCTGGCGGTCTATTGCGATGTCTCGCTCAAACAGTATCCGGAAGTGTTGCCGGCGGCAGGCGCGATTCACAGCGCGGTGCGTATCTCACCGGAGCGCATGGCGGCGCTGACCTCCGCAAAGTGGATTGACGTTTGCCTGTAGTGTTGCTGCGCCAGGCCCGGTCCTGGCGCTTACGCGCAATGAAGCGAGCGTTACATCAGCTCTGATGCCGCCCGGGTGCTGGGCGGAATCCAGGTCAGAATATCCGCGGCATCAAGTAAACCGACATCGGATGTCACGCCCAATTTTGTCATGGCATTAAATTTGTGCGCGCGGATGGTTTTCACATTGCGGTCCAGCTGCGAGGCGATCTCTGCAATGGAAAAGCCCCGCGTCATATAGTGCAAAATCTCCCTTTCGGTTGGGCTTAGCATACGAAACTGGCTGACGTAGCCATGATTGATCATGTTCTCGTTAACCCGCCGGGTTTCGCCAAGCAGCGTGGTGAGTTGCTCAAGCAGCATCGGCAACTCTGATGATTTACTTAAGATGCCGTGCAGCCGCGACGGGGAGAGGTGCCCCACCAGCCGCGCTTCTCTGTCATCTCCCGCCAGCACGATGCGCTGAACATCCGGGCAGGAGAGCGAGAGCAGATGCAGACACATCAGGCATTCGCGCCGCTCTTTACGCTGACCAAAAAGCGAATAGATGACCGAGAAATAGGCAGACTTTTTTAATGCCTGCCGAAAGGCAATATGATCCTTAAAAAAATGAAAAGAGTAGTTTGCAAAAACGGGCTCGCTGAATAAACTCTGCAACCCTTCCCGACTCATCATGCATTTTTCAATGATGGCTACATGTCCCGCTTGGCTAATGTTTTCCATTCATTATGGTCTCCATATGCTGATCCTAAATTCAGCTCTTTCATACCCTGATGGCTATTAATCCACGTGTACAAATCTGCATTACTGCGCAGTGATAATCGTCGCATTGCGCTATTTTTCTGCGCGCTGACGGTTTTGTTGCTTTTTTTGAGCAACATAGCGATTTGGTTTATTCCCCACCCCTTTCCAAGAAGGCGTAACACTTTCCTTTCCGAAAAGGTGAGTAATTTTCGCGGCGCTGGCGTCTCTGCACAGTGCTGCCGTACCGCAGAAAGTAGCGTTGGGCTCACTTTAGGAGCGTTTTCTTCTCCGCCGCGTAGCGCATTAACCACACTGTCGATAGGCTCAATATCGGCGAGTAGCATGGTTTGCGGCTGGATTAAAAAGTCCACCGCATCAGGATAAAATTCTGGGGAAATAAAGAAGAGCCAGCGCGTTTTATCGCATTGCGAGATCAAGGTGTAGTAGTGTTCACAGCGCTGCTGCGCAGACCGCAACCCACCGGAGAAATCAATGATAACCAAGCTGCTATCCGCTAACTGCGGCAGCGTGACCTCCTCTATCGTGGCGTAATGCGTTACCGAATACTCAGGAAAATGATGCTCAAATATGCTGCCAATACCGGCCCTAAGTACGGGAGCCTGGCTAATAATAATCCCGTGATTGCCGCCTGGTGATAGCATAAAAACCTCCGCTTCCATTTGCGCTCTCTATCAATCCTCGTAATGAGTATTTACTCAATCGGTACCAATAATGCGTAAATTAACAATAATGTTCCGAACCAGCCGTTATAAGAATTGTTGGAATTTATGATTAGCAATTTAATATAAATATTTAAAATCATAATATTGCCAACGTGCGTGACAACATAGCACAACGACTCTTCAAATACTTAGTGCCTTATTAAAAATAAAATAATTAAAAGAATATAATCAAATTGTATATGGTTAATAAAAGATCAATAACCTTAATAAATATTTAATCGCAGATGTAAACCAGGAATATTAACGCTTACCAGGATTATCCGTAATATGTCGCCGTAATTCACATGGCCCTTATAATAATATTCCTAGAAACATTGATGTGGTAAATAATCATAGCGAAATCATTATCCAGATTTATTGCACACTTCTTGATCTGCGTTAGCGCCAGCCTCCCCCGCTCCTGTGCTAAAAAGAGGTGTGCCGTTCCCCCTTTGCGAGCGGCGTGACCAGACAACCAGGGCAAGCATGCAAACAGACCACTCAACGCAGCGAACCATTACGCGCTTGTGTATTCAGTGCGGCCTTTTTTTGTTACAGCACGGCGCAGAGAGCGCGCTGGTGGAGGAGCTGTCGACGCGCCTGGGGAAAGCGCTGGGCATGGACACAGTCGAGAGCCTCATCTCCTCAAATGCCATCGTGTTAACCACCATTAAAGATGGCCACTGTCTGACCTCAACGCGCAAAAGCAGCGATCGCGGTATCAACATGCATATGGTGACGGAAGTGCAACATATCGTCATTCTCGCCGAGCATAAGCTGCTGGATCTTCAGGATATAGAGAAGCGCTTCACCCAGCTAAAACCGCTGCGCTATCCGCGCTGGCTGGTGACGCTGATGGTCGGTCTCTCCTGCGCCTGCTTCTGCAAACTCAACCGCGGCGGCTGGGACGGTGCGTTTATCACCTTTTGCGCCAGCAGCATCGCGATGTATGTCCGTCTGCTGCTGGCAGGAAGACATATGCATCCGCAAATCAACTTCTGCATTACCGCTTTTGTCGCCACCACCGTCTCCGGGCTGCTGCTCACCCTGCCCGCTTTTCTGCACTCCTCAACGGTGGCGATGGCCGCCAGCGTGCTGCTGCTGGTGCCAGGCTTTCCACTTATTAACGCTGTGGCCGACATGTTTAAAGGACATATTAATACCGGGCTGGCGCGCTGGGCGATTGCCAGCCTGTTAACACTCGCGACCTGTATCGGCGTGGTGATGGCGATGACACTCTGGGGGCTGCGCGGATGGATATAATCTCGTTCTTCTACGCACTGGCACAAGATATGTTGCTGGCAGCCATTCCGGCAGTCGGGTTTGCGATGGTGTTTAACGTTCCTCACCGCGCGCTGCGCTGGTGCGGACTGCTTGGCGCCATCGGCCACGGCTCGCGTTTTGCCATGATGCACTGGGGTTTTAATATTGAGTGGTCGACGTTTGTCGCCTCAATGCTGGTAGGCTGCATTGGGATCCGCTGGTCGCGCTGGTATCTGGCACACCCGAAGGTCTTTACTGTGGCAGCGGTCATTCCCATGTTTCCGGGCATTTCAGCCTATACGGCGATGATCTCGGCGGTAAAAATTAGCCACGTCGGCTACAGTGAAGCATTAATGATCCTGCTGTTGACCAACTTCCTGAAGGCCTGCTCGATCGTTGGCGCGCTGTCGATCGGTTTATCGCTGCCGGGGTTATGGATCTACCGCCGACGCCCGCGTGTTTGAGTCGCCTAAAAATATCTTGCAATTAAATCGCACACTACCTATATTTAAAAACATGAAGAAAAGCTCAACATCCACCGCGAATGAGCAGCTCGCGCTAGATAACCAGTTTTGTTTTGCACTCTACTCAACAAACCTGGCGCTGCATAAGCTTTATCGGCAGTTGTTAACGCCGATGAACCTGACCTATCCGCAGTATCTGGTCATGCTGGTGCTGTGGGAGAAAGATGATATTACCGTGTCGGAGATTGGCGAGCGTCTGTTCCTCGACTCCGCCACGCTGACGCCGCTGTTAAAACGTCTGCAAAGCGCCGGGCTGATCGATCGCCAGCGTTCGCGCCATGATGAACGCCAGGTAGTTATCACTCTTAGCGAAAGCGGCCGTGAGTTACAGCAGCAGGCAAAAGCCATCCCGGAAGCGATACGCTGCGCGGTGGCCTGCGATGATGCAACGCTGAATGACGTCAAAAAGCAGCTGGAGCAGTTTCGCCAACAGTTTCACCAGGCATAAATTCCCTTTCGGGGATTTATGCTGATATATAAATCGCACGCTATTTTATAGCAAACACTCAAGATGATAAGGAACCTGTCATGTCTTTAGAAAAAGTGGTTTACACTGCCAAAGCCAAAGCAACCGGAGGCCGTGACGGCCGCGCAACCTCTTCTGACGGCGTACTCGACGTCAAACTGGGTGTGCCAAAAGAGATGGGCGGCGCGGGCGGTGAAGTCACCAACCCGGAGCAGCTGTTTGCCGCAGGCTACTCTGCCTGCTTCCTCGGCGCGATGAAGTTCGTGGCGGGTCGCGACAAAATCAGCATGCCGAAAGAGGCCTTTATCGAAGGTGAAGTGGGTATCGGCCCGTTGCCGACCGGTTTTGGTATTGAAGCCAAACTGAACATTCACCTGCCGGGGATGGACGCTGACGAAGCGAAAAAACTGGTCGACGCCGCGCACATCGTCTGCCCTTACTCCAATGCCACCCGTGGCAACATCGACGTTACGCTGAACATCATCGCGTAACGCGTTTTTTAGCCAGCACGTTTGGGAAATGACAAAGCCGGGGCAACCCGGCTTTTTTCGTGCTGTGCTCCCCTTTCCGCGCGCTGTGTTACTATGTGCCTTTCTGTCGGCGGCCTCTACTGCGCCCGCCACTCTTTCTGTCGTTACCCTGTTTGAGAACGTGTTATGTCTTCCAGAATCCTGACGTCGAATGTTATCGGCATTGATGAATTTATGCGTGATAACGCCGCGATACTGGCGCGCGCGGAAGGCGGTACCGTCGCCGTATTTGCAAATAATAGCCCCGCGTTTTACGCGCTCACCGCCGAGCGCCTTGAGCAGCTACTGGCGCTGGAAGCGCAGCTTTCGCGCCCGCCAAGCGACGTGTCGCTTGATGCGCAATTCTATGAAGAGCCTGCCGCCGCGCCGGTGAGCGTGCCGATGGGCAAGTTCGCTATGTATCCGGGCTGGCAGCCGGATGCCGATTTTCAGCGCCTGGCGGCACTGTGGGGCATCGCCCTCTCCCAGCCAGCCACGCCGGAAGAGCTGGCGTCCTTTGTCGCTTACTGGCAGGCAGAAGGCAAAGTCTTCCACCACGTGCAGTGGCAGCAGAAGCTGGCGCGCAGCCTGCAAATCGGGCGCAGCAGCCAGAGCGGCGCGGCGAAGCGCGATATCAACACGCTCTCTGAACCGGACAACCACATTCCACCTGGCTTTCGAGGTTAGCGATGAAAAACGTTGGCGAATTGATGAAGAGGCTGCAAAAGATGATCCCGGCTCACGTCGAACCGGCGTTCAAAAACAGCGAAGAGTTGATGGCCTGGCAAAAGCAGCAGGGCGAACTGCGCTCAGCGGCGCTGGAGCGTGAAAACCGCGCCATGAAGATGCAGCGCACCTTTAACCGTTCCGGCATCCGCCCTCTGCATCAAAACTGCTCTTTTGACAATTATCGCGTCGAAACGGAAGGCCAGATGCGCGCCCTTAGCCAGGCGCGGCAGTATGTCGAAGAGTTTGATGGCAACATCGCCAGCTTTATCTTCTCCGGCAAACCGGGCACCGGCAAAAACCATCTCGCCGCCGCTATTTGCAATGAACTGCTGCTGCGCGGTAAGTCGGTGCTGATTATCACCGTGGCGGACATCATGTCGGCGATGAAAGAGACCTTCGGCAACCGCGAAAGCAGCGAGGAGCAGCTGCTGAACGATCTAAGCAGCGTCGATCTGCTGGTGATCGACGAAATTGGTATGCAGACCGAGTCGCGCTACGAAAAAGTGATCATCAACCAGATTGTCGATCGCCGCTCCTCTTCCAAGCGCCCGACCGGCATGCTGACCAACAGCAATATGGACGAAATGAATAAGCTGCTCGGCGAACGCGTGATGGATCGCATGCGTCTCGGCAACAGTTTGTGGGTCATCTTCAACTGGGACAGCTACCGCAGCCGCGTCACCGGTAAAGAGTACTAAAATCAGCGCCTTCAACGCCGCGTTATCCCCAATGCGGCGTTTTTACCCCTTTCACGCTGTGCGATAGCGATCACCTTTCCCGCTTTCTAAACCAATTCTGAATAAACCACCGATAAGATGACACTACAATTGCAGGCAGGTGACATCGTCATTAAATTATATCCCCTGTTACAAATATTCATGACCAGTAATATTTCTGGCGCTTTTGAGGAATAACGGTTGTCCGGATTGCTCTCCCTTGTCCTGTTTATCGCCTCGGTGGCGATTTATGCTACGAAAGCGGGCCGCAATAAGTGGTGGTTTAGCGCCACGCTTCTCGTATTAGGCCTGTTTGTTCTATTAAACATTACCCTTTATGCCAGCAACTACTTTACCGGCGACGGCATTAACGATGCGGTGATCTACACCCTGACTAACAGCCTGACTGGCGCGGGTATCGGCAAATATCTGCTGCCCGGCGCAGGCTTAGTGCTGGCACTGGTTGCCGTTTTTTGTGCCCTCGGCTGGGTGCTGCGCCGTCGCCGCCATATGCCCCACCATTTTGGTTACAGCCTGCTGGCTCTGGCGCTGGCCTTAGGCTCGGTGGATGCCAGCCCGGCATTTCGCCAGATAACGGAGTTAGTAAAATCGCAAACCCGCGAAAGCGATCCCGATTTTGCCGCCTGGTACAAAGTGCCTGCAAAGCAGATCCCCAACCCGCAGCTGAACCTGGTCTATATCTACGGCGAAAGCCTCGAGCGCACCTACTTTAATGAGGATGCTTTTCCCGGACTGACGCCGGAGCTTGGCGCGCTAAAAGCCGAAAGCCTTGATTTTAGCCATACCGAACAGCTTCCCGGCACCGATTACACCATCGCCGGCATGGTCTCCTCGCAGTGTGGCATTCCGCTCTTCGCGCCGTTCGAAGGCAATGCCTCCGCGTCGGTCTCCAGCTTCTTCCCGCAAAACCTCTGCCTCGGCGATATTCTGAAAAACTCCGGGTATGAGAACCACTTTATTCAGGGGGCGAACCTGCGTTTTGCCGGTAAAGATGTGTTCCTCAAATCCCACGGTTTTGACCATCTGATTGGTGCGGAGGAGCTGAAGAACCAGGTCGCGGATCCCAGTTACCGCAATGACTGGGGCTTTTACGACGATACGGTGCTGGATACCGTCTGGCAGCAGTATGAATCCCTCTCCCGCGCCGGTAAGCGCTTCTCCCTGTTTGCGCTGACGGTGGACACCCACCACCCGGACGGCTTTATCTCCCGCGGCTGCGAGCGCAAAAGCTACCGTTATGACGATAAGGTGAACCAGTCATTCAGCGCGGTGACCTGCAGCCAGCAGAATATCGCCAGACTGATTAACCGCATCAAAGCGTCGCCGTGGTTTAAAGATACGGTGATTGTGGTCTCGTCCGATCATCTGGCGATGAACAACAGCGCCTGGAAATACCTGAATAAACAGGATCGCAGCAATCTCTTCTTCGTCCTGCGTGGCGACCAGCCGCAGCAGGATCTCTCCGGCATTAAGCGCAGCACGCTGGATAATGGCGCGACCGTGCTCGATATTCTCGGTGGCGACAACTTCCTCGGCCTCGGTCGCAGCAGCCTCTCCGGGCAGTCGCTCTCCGGCGTCTTCCTCAACATGAAGCAGAAGGTGCTGGCGTGGAAGCCGGATATCATCCGCCTGTGGAACTTCCCCAAAGAGATGAAGGATTTCACCGTCGATGGGGAAAAACAGACCATCACCTTCTCCGGCAGCCAGTTCCGCCTGCCGCTGCTGGTGCGCGTGTCGGAGAAAATCGAGCCGTTGCCGGAGAGTGAATACTCCGCGCCGCTGCGTTTCCAGCTGGCGGATTTCGCGCCGCGCGACAACTTTGTCTGGGTCGATCGCTGCTACAAAATGGCGCGGCTCTGGGCTCCTGAGCTGGCGCTCTCAACCGACTGGTGCGTCTCGCAGGGTCAACTGGGCGGTGAGCAGCAGGTGCAGCGCGTGGATAAACCGCAGTGGCACGGTAAAACGGCGTTTAAACAGACAGTTATCGATACTGCCCGCTACCAGAAGAGCGTCGATACGCTGAAGATCCTCGATGATGACATTCGTTATAAAGCCGACAGCTTTATCTTTAATGTCGCGGGCGCGCCGGAAGAGGTGAAACAGTTTAACGGCATCTCACGCCCGGAAAGCTGGGGACGCTGGTCAAATGCCCAGCTTGGCAAAGAGGTGGCCATTGAATACCAGCAGCCGTTGCCAGCACAGTTCGATCTGGTGATCACCGCGAAAGCGTTTGGTGATAACGCCAATCGCCCAATCCCGGTACGTGTCGGCAATGAAGAGCAGATGCTGACGCTGAGTCATAAAGTGAGCACTACCACGCTCCATTTCACCAATCGCGCGGGCAGTAACAAGCTGGTAATTGTGCCGCCGGATCCGCAGTCGACCAACGAAGGGAATATCCTCGGTCATGCGCCGCGTCAGCTGGGGATTGGTCTGGTAGAGATAAAAGTGGTGAAACGCGAAGGGTAAAAGCGCGCCCTGCAGAGCAGGGCGCAGCGGGAAATCAGAAGGTTTCCCAGTTTTCGCCAGAGGTGGTCGCGACCACTTTACGCGGCAGCACTGCCGGCGCGGCTTTGTTACCACCCGATGTTTTCGCAGCAGCGCGCTGCTCGTTCATCAGGCGGAACACGGCAACCGCTTCGGTCAGACGGCTGGCCTGCTCTTCCAGCGCGGCGGCAGCCGCGGCAGACTCTTCCACCAACGAGGCGTTCTGCTGCGTCACGCGATCCATCTCGGCAACGGCAAGGCCAACCTGGTCGATACCGCGGCTCTGCTCATCAGAGGCAGAGGCGATTTCGCCCATGATATCGGTCACGCGGGTAACGGCGTTAACGATCTCATCCATCGTTTCACCGGCGCTCTCAACCAGCGTGGAACCCACTTCAACGCGACCAACAGAGTCTTCAATCAGGCTCTTAATCTCACGCGCCGCCTGGGCACTGCGCTGGGCAAGGTTACGCACTTCACCAGCAACCACGGCAAAACCACGGCCCTGTTCACCGGCACGCGCCGCTTCTACCGCGGCGTTAAGCGCCAGGATGTTGGTCTGGAAGGCAATCCCATCAATCACGCTAATAATGTCAGCGATTTTCTGCGAACTGGCGGTGATATCACGCATGGTCTGCACCACGTTATCCACCACTTTGCCGCCTTTCTGCGCCGTTTCCGACGCGCTCAGCGCGAGGTTGCTCGCCTGACGGGCGTTTTCGGCGTTCTGTTTCACCGTCGCAGTCAGCTCTTCCATGCTGGCAGCGGTCTCTTCCAGAGAAGCGGCCTGCTGTTCAGTACGTGAAGAGAGATCGTTGTTACCCACGGAGATTTCGCTGGCACCGCTGTAAATCGCGTTAGCGCCATTACGCACATCGCTGACGGTGCGCACCAGTTCACCCTGCATGTGACGCAGGCTGTCAGCCAGCACGCCCATTTCGTTGGAGCCCTGCACTTCAATGCGCTGGCCCAGATCGCCACCGGCGATATGGCGAATGTTGTCGATCAGGTGGTTCAGCGGTGCGATCAGCGCACGTTTGATACCGACCCACACGGCGATGATCACCAGCAGCACCACCAGCAGCACGCTGATAATGATCCAGATGGCAGAACCGTAGGAGCTCTCACTGTCAGCCACGGCGGCGTCATACAGACGATCGTTCTGCTGTAAGTAGGAGACATACTGCTTCTCGAAGCCATCCTGGTAGCTTTGCGTCGGCTGATCGAAGAACTCGTTGATCTTGCCTGCGCCAAGTAACTGGATCAGATCCGCCAGCGCGTTATGGTAGATATCGTAGTTACGCTTGATCTCCGCCGCTGCCTCTTCGCTCTGACGCGGATCGCGCGGCAATGCCTGGTAGGCATTCCAGTTCACTTCCGCCTGTTTCAACGAGGTGCTGGCAATCTGCATCAGTTCCGGAACGGTCGCGCCGCTGCCGATATTGTTCTGATCCATCATGTAGCGGATACCCGCGCGGTTCAGGGTATTACGGGTTTGCAGCAGCGCAACCCAGCTGCCGTTAAGCGTGGATTGTTGCTGACGAATGGTTTGAAGGACGGTGAAGTTTTCTTTGTCTTGCTTTAGCGAATTAAAGAACAATCCGCCGGAGGTGAGTTGTAAAAGGCCAAATAATCCGAGTACCAGTAACAAGCTGGTCACGATTTTGATGCGCGTTAACATATCATTCTCTTTCCTTATAGATAGTAAGTAGATTTTCGGCCTGGCGGGGAAAAACTTTATGGCTAAATGCACTATTTTGTAGGGATATTATTAGCGCCATCAGCTTGTTACGTTGGCTAAACTGTGGCGATCTTACGTGATCTTGCTCACATAATTTTTCGGAATAGTTGTAGTGTAAAACCTCTTAGACCCACTTCGATACCGCTCACCGCGCTTATATAACCGCTCGGCAAAATCGCCCCCTTTCACGCGCGTGATTTGCCATCATGGCGGGCAGCATTTGTCCTGTTTAATACCACACACATCTCTTCCCTATTTCTGATAAAAACCAGGTCTGCTATGGATACAAAAAAACTCTTTAAGCACGTTCCGTGGGTCATCCTTGGGGTAATCGGTGCTTTTTGTCTGTCGGTCGTCGCGTTACGCAGGGGTGAGCATGTCAGCGCCCTGTGGATCGTGGTCGCCTCCGTCTCTGTTTATCTTGTTGCTTATCGTTACTACAGCCTCTACATCGCCCAGAAGGTGATGAAACTCGATCCAACCCGCGCCACACCTGCGGTGATCAATAACGACGGTCTTAATTACGTGCCGACCAACCGCTACGTGCTGTTTGGTCACCACTTTGCCGCTATCGCCGGCGCCGGCCCGCTGGTCGGCCCGGTACTCGCCGCGCAGATGGGCTACTTGCCCGGCACCCTCTGGCTGCTGGCGGGGGTAGTTCTGGCGGGAGCGGTGCAGGACTTTATGGTGCTGTTTATCTCTTCACGGCGTAACGGTGCGTCGCTCGGCGAGATGGTGAAAGAGGAGATGGGCCGCGTGCCGGGTACCATTGCCCTCTTCGGCTGCTTCCTAATCATGATTATCATCCTGGCGGTGCTGGCGCTGATTGTGGTGAAAGCGCTGGCAGAGAGCCCGTGGGGCGTCTTTACCGTCTGCTCAACGGTGCCGATTGCGCTGTTTATGGGCATCTATATGCGCTTCCTGCGACCAGGCCGCGTCGGCGAAGTGTCAGTAATCGGCATTGTGCTGCTGGTAGCGTCAATCTGGATGGGCGGCGTGATTTCCCAGGATCCTTACTGGGGCCCGGCGCTGACCTTTAAAGACACCACCATCACCTTTGCGCTGATTGGCTATGCCTTTATCTCTGCCCTGCTGCCGGTGTGGCTGATCCTCGCCCCGCGCGACTACCTGGCAACCTTCCTGAAAATCGGCGTGATTGTTGGCCTGGCGTTGGGGATCGTGATCCTCAACCCGGAACTGAAGATGCCTGCGGTAACGCAGTATATCGACGGCACCGGCCCGCTGTGGAAAGGCGCGCTCTTCCCGTTCCTGTTTATTACCATCGCCTGCGGCGCGGTCTCCGGCTTCCATGCGCTGATCGCCTCCGGTACAACGCCGAAACTGCTGGCGAATGAGACCGACGCACGCTTTATCGGTTATGGCGCGATGCTGATGGAGTCCTTTGTGGCGGTGATGGCGCTGGTGGCAGCATCCATTATCGAGCCGGGCCTCTATTTCGCCATGAACACGCCGCCTGCGGGCCTTGGCATCACCATGCCAAACCTGCATGAACTCGGCACTGAGCATGCGCCGATGATCATGGCGCAGTTGCAGGATGTCACTGCGCACGCCGCGGCGACGGTCAGCTCCTGGGGCTTTGTGATTTCGCCGGAGCAGATCCTGCAAACCGCGAAAGATATCGGTGAACCTTCCGTGCTGAACCGCGCGGGCGGCGCGCCGACGCTGGCCGTCGGTATCGCCCATGTGTTCCACAAAATCATTCCGATGGCGGATATGGGTTTCTGGTATCACTTCGGCATTCTGTTTGAAGCGCTGTTTATTCTGACCGCGCTGGATGCGGGCACCCGCGCAGGCCGCTTTATGCTGCAGGATCTGCTGGGTAACTTCGTGCCGTTCCTGAAGAAAACCGACTCGCTGGTGGCCGGTGTAGTGGGTACTGCCGGTTGCGTTGGCTTGTGGGGTTACCTGCTCTATCAGGGCGTGGTCGATCCGTTGGGCGGCGTGAAGAGCCTGTGGCCGCTGTTCGGTATCTCTAACCAGATGCTGGCCGCCGTTGCCCTGCTGCTCGGCACCGTGATCCTGGTGAAGATGCAGCGCACCAAATACATCTGGGTAACGGTCGTTCCGGCTACCTGGCTGCTGATCTGCACCACCTGGGCGCTCGGCCTGAAACTCTTTAGCAGCAACCCGCAGCTGGAAGGCTTCCTCTACATGGCTAACCAGTACAAAGCGAAGATTGCCGCGGGCGGCAGCGAACTGAGCACAGAGCAGATTGCTAACATGAACCATATCGTGGTGAACAACTACACCAACGCCGGGTTAAGCATTCTGTTCCTCGTGGTGGTTTACAGCATCATCTTCTACGGCATTAAAACGTGGCTCCAGGTACGCAATAACACCACGCGTACCGATAAAGAGACGCCGTATGTGCCGGTGCCGGAAGGTGGCGTCAAAACCTCTTCACACCATTAATCTCAACCCTGTGCCGGAGCGGGCTCGCCCCTCTCCGGCATTACCAATATCTGGATGCGCGAATGTTTGGTAACTTAGGCCAGGCTAAAAAGTACCTCGGGCAGGCGGCAAAAATGCTGATTGGTATTCCGGACTATGACAACTATGTTGATCATATGAAAACCAACCATCCCGATACGCCCTATATGACCTACGAAGCGTTTTTCCGCGAGCGTCAACAGGCGCGTTACGGCGGCGATGGCAAAGGCGGCGTCCGCTGTTGTTAAAGGAGAGTCCATGACACCTGTTGCAGTTACCCTGCTGACCGGCTTTCTCGGTGCCGGCAAAACCACCCTCTTGCGCCATATCCTTAATGCACAACACGGCTATCAGATTGCGGTTATCGAAAATGAGTTCGGCGAGGTCTCCGTTGACGATCAGTTAATTGGCGATCGCGCCACGCAGATCAAAACCCTGACCAATGGCTGCATCTGCTGTAGCCGCTCGAATGAGCTGGAAGATGCGTTGTTGGATCTGCTCGACGGGCTCGATCGCGGCGAACTCCATTTTGATCGGTTGATGATCGAGTGCACCGGCATGGCGGATCCCGGCCCGATCATTCAGACCTTCTTATCTCATGAGATCCTCTGTCAGCGCTACCTGCTCGACGGTGTGATTGCGCTGGTCGATGCGGTGCATGCCGATGAGCAGATGAACCAGTTTACGCTGGCGCAATCGCAGGTCGGTTACGCGGATCGTATTCTGTTGACCAAAACCGATGTCGCGCCGGATAACGCGCCGCTGCGCGAACGGCTGGCCCGCATCAACGCCCGCGCGCCCATCTACACCGTGACCCACGGCGATATCGATCTGGCGCTGCTGTTTAATACCAGCGGTTTTATGCTCGAAGAGAATGTGGTTACCGCCAAACCGCGCTTTCACTTTATGGCCGATAAGCAGAACGATATCAGCTCAATTGTGGTGGAGCTCGATTACCCGGTGGATATCAGCGAGGTGTCGCGGGTTATGGAGAACCTGCTGCTGAGCTTTGCGGAGAAGCTGCTGCGCTACAAAGGGATGCTGTGGATCGATGGCGAGCCGAACCGCCTGTTATTCCAGGGCGTGCAGCGCCTCTATAGCGCCGACTGGGATCGCCCGTGGGGCGACGAAAAGCCGCAAAGTACGCTGGTGTTTATCGGCGTGCAGCTGCCAGAGGAAGAGATACGAGCGGCGTTTGCCGGGCTGAAAAAGTAACTGCCTGATGGCGCTACGCTTATCAGGCCTACAAAAACACAGCAGCACGTATATACGCCGATCAACAAATGCACTGGCTCACCCGTAGGCCGGATAAGGCAAAGCCGCCATCCGGCAAAACGAATGGCGGCCCAACAAAATGGATATGGGGTCATGCGTAGGCCGGATAAGCGCAAGCGCCATCCGGCAAGCGATGCCAGCTACGGCTACTGACGCACCACCACCAGCTTCTGGTTCACAAACTCTTTGATCCCCAGATCCGACAGCTCACGCCCAAAGCCCGAGCGTTTCACCCCACCAAATGGCAGTTCCGCTGCGGTATCGGTCAGCCAGTTGATGTACACCATCCCGGTTTCAATCCGCGAGGCCAGACTTTTCGCCCGCTCAATATCGCGGCTGAAGATCGCCCCGCCGAGTCCATAATGAGAGTCGTTCGCCAGGCGCACCGCCTCCTCATCGTCCTGCACCACATAAATCTGCGCCACCGGGCCGAAGAACTCTTCGAAATACGCCGGGTTGTCGCGGGTAATATGGGTCAGGATCGTCGGCTCAAAGAAGTTGCCTTCGCTGTTCGCCGGTTTACCGCCGAAGTGGAGTTTTGCCCCCTTCTGCACCGCTTCGCTCACCTGTTTGCTGAGGGTCTCCAGCGCATCTTTCGACGACAATGGCCCAAGCGTGGTGCTCTCATCAAGCGGGTCGCCCATCTTCACCTGCTGGAAAGCGTCAGTGAACTGGCGCAGGAACTGATCGGCCACTTTCTGGTGCACGATAAAACGTTTCGCCGCGGTACAGACCTGCCCGGCGTTAGCCAGACGCGCCTGCACCCCGGTTTTCACCGCCTTCTCCAGGTCGGCATCATCCAGCACGATAAAGACATCGTTGCCGCCCAGTTCGAGGGTCGATTTTTTGATGTGCTTCGCCGCCTGAGAAGCGACCGCGCTACCCGCTTTTTCCGAGCCGGTCAGGGCTGCGCCCTGCACGCGCGGATCAGCGATAATCGCCGAAACCTGATCGGAAGAGATAAACAGGTTGGTCCATGCCCCTTCCGGCGCACCCGCTTCACGCACCAGGTGGGCGAAGGCTTCGGCGCAGTGCGGCACGATGCTGGCGTGCTTACAAATTACCGGGTTACCGGCGGCCAGGTTCGGTGCCAGCACACGAATGAGCTGATAGTAAGGGAAATTCCACGGCTCGACCGCCATGATGATACCGATCGGATGGTGTTCAACCCAGGCATCGCCCAGCTCGGTGTCATATTTCACCGGGGCGAGGAATTTTTTCGCGTTGTCCGCATAGTAACGGGCGATCTGCGCACAGATCTGCACCTCGCTGCGGCTCTGGGCAATCAGTTTCCCCATCTCCTGGGTGGCGATTTTCGCCAGCTCCTCCTGATGGCTCTCCAGCAGGTCAGCCAGTTTATGCAGTACCGGCAGCCGCTGGTCGATGCTCCCTTTTGCCCACTCTGAGTGGTAAAGGGCGTCAGCCTGGCGCAGCGTCGCCTCAATATCGGCATCGCTGTGGTTCGGATACGCTTTAATCAGCTGATTGTTGAAAGGATTCACTGTCTGGTAAGCCATATGGGTCTCCTTAATTTACCACTTAGGATAATAAGGGTAGTAAAGCGTCAGGAGGCGTGAAGTAAAGTTGAGTATATCCGGAGTGTTCTTATGTTTCATTTAGCGTGATATTTTTGCCACCAGGAAATATAAAAACTACATAAGAAATTAAAGATCAATCACTTACATTATTTGGCAAGTAACAAAAACTTATTTAACCCTGAACTATCTCTGGATAAGTAAATAAGCGCTCCTGCCTGCCACTTTTTGTTCAATTAAAGCTTAATTAACGTCGCTTTATTTCCACCCCGTCTGCATCCGCTATGCTTAATACCACACAAATAACAGGAGGAAATATGCAGCAGAGCGTCCGCGGAATTGATCATATTGGTATTACCGTGCCGGATATAAAAGCCGCCACCCGTTTTCTTACCGAGGCATTAGGTGCGGAGCTGATTTACCAGTCCGTAGCACCGGAAGATGAGGATATTGATAGCGAAGCGCAACAAAAGACGCTGCGGCTGGTGCCGGGCACGGTGATTAAAGCGGTGAGCATGCTCAAGCTGCAACACGGGCCGGGCATTGAGTTGTTTGAAATGCAGGGGCCTTCACAGCGTGAACCGCTGCGGGCGAACGACTTTGGCCTGCAACACTTTGCGGTCTATGTCGACGATATCGACGCCGCGCTGAAACAGTTTTCTGATGCGGGTGGCGAAGTGTTTACCGCACCGCAGCCGCTCGGTTTCCCGACCGAGAAGGGCGACGGCAACTGCTTTTGCTATGGCCGCACGCCGTGGGGCAGCATCGTCGAATTTATCGCTTACCCAACGCCGATGCCCTACGAGCGCGACACGCCGCTGCGCCGCTGGAAACCGTGACCATTAGTCCGAAGCTCCACCCAATGTAGCGGCTTCTGCACAACGCGTTTCGCGATCCCAGGCGCGCTGTGCTATACCGGAAAACCGCTCCAGATCGAGATGATGAATAGCCATGACTCGCGATATCGCACAAACCTTTTTCCGCTCAGCGGCGCTGCCCGGTGTCGAGCTGCGTAGCACCCGCGCTAGCACGCAGGCGTATAAGCGCCACCGCCACGCAGAGCTCTCCATCGGTGCAATTATCGACGGTCAGACCCGCTGCGTCTGCCATCAGCAGAAGTACCTGCTGCGGCCAGGCGATCTGATTGTGATTCCAGCCCTGACGCCGCACAGCTGCAACCCGCTCGCCGGGCAGCCGCGCAGCTACCATATGCTCTACCTGGCTGATGAAAATCGCGCCCAGCAGGTGATTCGCGACCCGCAGTTGTTCGAACACTTCCTGCGTATTGTCGCGCTGATGGAGAATAACCAGATGCTGGCATTGCCAGAAGCCATCCAGACTCTGCTCGCCGCCCTACCGCAGGTGCCTGATGATGAACCGCTCCACGCAGTCAGTGAGCAGGTGCAGATGGCGTTGCAGGAGAATTTGCAGCAGCCACCGACGCTGGATGCGCTGGCGCACGCCTTTTCACTGCGCAAAGAGACGCTGATCCGCACCTTCAAGCGGGACACCGGTTTAACGCCCGGCAGCTTTCTCAACCTTGCCCGCGTCGAGTTTGCCAAAAGCCGGCTGCGCGCCGGGGATAAACTGGCAGATGTCGGCTACCAGAGCGGTTTTGCCGACCAGAGCCACTTTCATAAAACCTTTGTTAGCTACACCGCCGCCACGCCGCGCCAGTACGCGCGCGGATCAATATCAGACAATAAATAGCGCCGCGCAGCGGCTATGGTGACCGCAATGTTTATGCGAGGTCACTATGGATATCTTTCCCGCCGCTTTTCCCGCCCTGGCGCTGGCGCATTTTGTCGCGCTGCTCAGCCCCGGCCCGGACTTTTTCCTGCTGATAGGTTACGCCATCCGCTACCGCCTGCGCGGCAGCGTCGGGCTCTGCATCGGCATCGCTTTAGGTAACGCGCTCTATATTCTGCTGGTGATTATCGGGGCCAGCGCGCTGCGCCACTTCAGCGGGCTGTTTACCGCCATCGAACTGCTCGGCGCGCTGTATCTGCTGTGGATTGGTTCACACCTGGTGCGCAGCCGCCCGCAAACGCTGGCGCTGGATGAGACGCGTCAGCGCTGCCCCGGCATCGGTAAACAGTTTTTACTTGGCCTCGGCTCGGCGCTGCTCAACCCGAAAAACGCCCTCTTCTACCTGGCGCTGATGACCGCCCTGCTCGGCCCCGATGTGACGCTACTGCAACAATCGGTCAGCGGGATCTGGATGGTGATGGTGGTACTGCTGTGGGATGTAGCGCTGGTCAGCCTGATTGGCCTGCCTGCGCTGCAACGGCGTCTGAGCCGCAGCATTTGCTGGATAGAGCACATCGCGGGTGTAGTGCTGATGGTGTTTGGCGGGTGGATCCTATGGAAAATCTGTAAGGCGTTATTCGAATAGCTCAGCATGGGTGCCCAAATCGGTGAATACCACCAGATGCTTTTCGTCATCAAGGCGATATACCAGCAGATAGTCGCCGCCAATATGCAGCTCGCGAAACCCCTGCATATTTCCGGTTAAAGCATGATCGTTATACTGAGCGGGAAGCGGGTTGCCGGAGAGCACCATCGACATGATAGCAGCCGTCTCATGCATGTCCCGGCGTCCCGCTTTGTTATATCGCTCCCAGGCCTTCACAAAGGTTTTGGTGTAATCGGAGCGGAATGGCAGGCGCGCGCGTTTACTCTTTCCCATCGTTTAAGCTGTCCATTAGCTGTTCAACACTCTCAAAGCGTCCCTGCTTTTGCGCGGCGATCTCTTCGGCCTCAACCATTGCGTTACGTAACCGGGCGGTTGGTTTCGCGGTGATTTCAAAAGGTATCCCTTCGTTTTTAACAATTTGCTCAGCAAACAGGCGTATCGCCGTGCTCCAGTTGAGGCCGCAATTTTCAAGCACCAGCCCGGCGCGTGCTTTGAGTTCGCTGTCGATACGCGATCGGATAACAGAATCCATATAACCTCCTGAACTTTTGTGGGCACAGTGTAGCTACAAAATTGATTCTTTGCACCTTCGCCTCGTCTCGCTCTATGCTTATCAGATGGAAAAATTAGCCGAATTGAAGCGCGCCAAACGACTGGCGCTATCGCTGCTGCTGATCGCTGCCGCGGTGTTTGTTACCACTCTCTTTCTGCCGCCAAACTTCTGGGTGAGCGGGGTCAAAGCCATTGCCGAAGCGGCGATGGTCGGCGCGCTGGCCGACTGGTTTGCGGTGGTGGCGCTGTTTCGCCGCGTGCCGCTGCCGTTTATTTCCCGCCATACGGCGATTATTCCGCGCAATAAAGACCGGATTGGCGACAATCTTGGTCAGTTCGTGCAGGAGAAGTTTCTAGATACCCAATCGCTGGTGGCGCTGATCCAGCGTCATCAGCCCGCGCAGATGATCGGCGTCTGGTTTAGCCAGCCGGAGAACGCGCAGCGCGTTGGCACGCACCTTTTGCAAGTGATGAGCGGTTTTCTTGAGATGACCGATGACAGCCGTATTCAGCGGCTGATCCGCCGGGCAGTGCATAAAGCGATCGATAAAGTCGACTTAACGCAGACCAGCGCCCTGATGCTGGAGAGCCTGACGCGTAATAATCGCCATCAGAAGCTGCTGGACACGTTAATTACTCAACTGATTGCTCAGTTACAGCGGGAGAGTACGCGCACCTTTATTGCCCGCCAGGTGGTGCACTGGCTGGAGACCGATCATCCGGTGAAAGCGAAAGTGCTGCCGAAAGAGTGGCTGGGGGAGCAGAGCGCGGCGCTGGTCTCCGATGCCGTTAACTCCCTACTGGATGATATCAATGCCGATCGCACGCACCAGATCCGCCAGGCCTTCGATCGCGCGACGATGAAACTGATCGCTAACCTGAAAAGCGATCCGGAGATGGCAGAGCGGGCGGAAAACATCAAAGCGTATCTGAAGAACGATGAGGCGTTTAACCGCTACGTGGGTGAGATGTGGGGCGATCTGCGCAACTGGATGAAAGCGGATATGCAGTCTGACGATTCAAAGATGCAAAAGCGCATCAGCGAAGCCGGGTTGTGGTTTGGCGAAACGCTGCTGGCGGACGGCGCGCTGCGCGCCTCGCTTAACGAGCACCTCGAGCAGGCGGCCCATCGTGTAGCACCGGAGTTTTCGGCTTTCCTGACGCGTCATATTAGCGACACGGTGAAGAGCTGGGATGCGCGGGATATGTCTTACCAGGTGGAGCTGAATATCGGCAAGGATCTGCAATTTATCCGCATTAACGGCACGCTGGTCGGCGGCTGTATCGGCCTGATTTTGTACCTCTTGTCGCAGATCCCGGCGCTCTTAAACCTCTCCGCCCTGTGAGTCGCCGGATGGCGGCTTACGCCTTATCCGGCCTACAAAAGCGCCCTCCACGAGAATAGTAGGCCGGATAAGCGCAGCGCCATCCGGCAGTGAACTCACTCCTCAATCACAAACCGCGTCGCTTCAAAGCGGTTCAAAATCAGGTGCACCAGATAAACCATCGTCAGCGTCGCCACCAGCGAAACGGTGACGGAGACAATGCGGTACAGGTCGCTGAACACCAGGTCGGTGTCCGGGTGCAGGTTCTGGCCAAACATAATGCCGATGGTGGTGACGCTGGCGAAACCGACGCCTGCGCCCACCTTCTCCATCACATGCAGCCGCGCGCTAAACGCCAGCCCAAGGCCGATAAGCGGCATCATCAGCAGCATATGGCTACTGTGGTTATAGAGAATCAACTGCACCAGCAGAATATAAAGACACGCCAGCACCACGCCGACTACGCGCCATAACGAACTCAGCACCGACCCGCGATAGTGCATCGGAAAGAGGATCAAAATGCCCGCCATCAATGCCGAAAGCGAATCGCTCAGGTCGCTCATCTGGAAGACAACAAAAATCATCGTCGCCACCGTGCCGGAGAGCAGCGATTCATGGCGCACCCGGGCAGCATTTTTCTCAATCAGCGGCGGACGGGTGCGCGGCTCGACGTCCGGCAGCAGAAAGTGCATTAGCGCGCTAAGGGCGACGGCCATAATACTGGCCTCAATATTGGAAAAGAGCAGCGTATGCCAGTCGCTCGACGGGTAGCTCATAAAGTTGAGCATCGTGCTCTGGCACACCACGCCGGTTGAACCAAAGAGAAACAGCGGGCCTTTGCTCATAAAGCGAAAACGCATCACATAGAGCCCAAACACCACCAGCGTCATGATCACCGGCCACTGCATCAGATAGCCGATGATGAACACCATTTCGACACAGTTAATCACCGCGCTGAACACAAACTGTTTGGCGACGTGGCGGTTAAACACCGGCACCAGCGACAGCAGCATCACCGGGTAGATAACATAAAAGACGCCATACTGCGTGTTGTAAAAGCTCGACACGCTCAGGGCGATCATCCCGGAGAAAACAATGCGCAGCGTCTGGCGAAAATCGTTCGCCGTGTAGACGATGTTGCCGTGCGGCGTAAAGACGCGGGCCAGCGTGTTAATAGACATAGTGCAGCAGGCTTACCAGGCGGATTTGCAGCCCGGAGAAGAATCGGGCGAAGATCCCTTCGCTGTTATAGAGCTGCACCGTAGCGCGCGCGCCGGTCGGCAGTTCTTTGGGCAGTGGCTCATCCAGCGCCACATGAATACGCATACGCTGCGCATCGCGCACCCAGCGGTTGGAAGTTTCCGGCTCCGAAAGCTGACCGTTTACCGCTTCCTGCCCGGCGAGGGTGCCCGCATCGCTGCTGGTGACATGCGCGTGAAACACCTGGCCCGGCAGCGCATCAAACACTACCGCCGCATCGGTGCCAACATGGGTATGACGCAGGCTCTTTTCACGAAAATCGGCGACGATATCGCTCTTTTCATGCACCAGTGCCAGCGACGCGCCACCCGCCTGGGCATAAAAACCGGGGCTGAGTTGCAGGTTGCTGACCGTGCCATCAGCTTCGGCGCGCACCTGCGTCCAGCCAAGGTTCAGCTGCGCCTGTTGCAGGGCGTTGCGATATTTTTGCAGCGTGACGTTATGCGCCTCATCACGTTCACCGCGCTGAATACGCAGCGCTTCAATGCTGGCATTGAGATTCGTCACCGACTGCTCGCTCCCCTGCCAGGTGGTGCGCACGTTATCGAGATCGGACTGCGAGACACTCTGCATTTTGCCGAGTCGCTGGTAACGCTCAAAAGTGACGCGATTATTCTGCGCCGTCAGCTGCGCCGTTTTCAGGCTCGCCTGCGCGGCAGCAATCTGCGCGTCGAGCTGTTGATTGGTCAGACGCGCCTGCGCCAGCGCAATCTCCGCGGCTTCAACCTGGTTTTCAAAGGGAGTAGCGTCGAGTCGGTAGAGCAGATCGCCGCGCTTAACCCGGCTGTTGTTCTGCACATAGACCTCAGAAACATAGCCAGAGACGCGGGCGGAAACCGGCGTCACCACGCGCATCACGGTGGAGTCCGGCGTCAGCGGGATCCAGATATCGGCGACAATAAAATAGACAAACATTAGCAGGAAAGAGGCAATACTGACCCTTACCCAGCGGGCAAATTTTTGTTCAGGCGTCATCATTTTCTTATTCGGTTTTATTATCTTCTTCGCGCATCACGCGCAGATTACAGGCGAGTTGGCTCAGCGTGGCGCTGAACTTTTGCAGATCTTCCGCCGGGATACTCTCCGTTGCCCGCAGCTGACAGGCTTCAATCACTTGCGTGATCTTCTCCAGCAGCGCGCACCCTTTGGCGGTCAATTTCAGCAGGCGGATGCGCTTGTCGTACGGCGATGTCGTACGCGCAATCAACCCCTGCGTCTCCAGCTGGGCGAGCGTGCGCATCAGCGGCGGCAGTTCAATGCCCTGCACTTCCGCCAGCTCGCTGACCGAAACATTGTCCCCCAGTTGCTGTAACTGCATCAGCACCGTCCAGCTCGACTGGGTGATACCGGTATCGCGCAGAGCATGATCAATGGTTGCTCGCCACTGGCGCACTACCATTGCCATGCGCATTCCCAGCGGTCGGCGGACAAACAGTTCATCTTCGGTCATTACGTCCCCTCACATTAGCGGAGGGGCACGATAAAGGTTATCAGGGTAACTATCAAGAAACGGCGGGGCAAAGAGCATGGATTGTGAAAGGCGAGGAGGTCAATCAAAAAACACCATTCCCTTGTAGGGCTTCGCGCGACAAGCCGCCAGGCGCTGCGCCAGATCGCCGACGTGTGCTTCCAGCTTATGACCGTCCGGGTCAAGGAAGTAGTACGATGCCCCTTCGCTTTTGTTCACCTTCCAGTTCACCACGCCCGCCCGTTCCAGCCGCGTGATAAACGCCGCCAGTTCATGCTCGCCAATGCTAAAGGCGTAATGGGTGTAATCGCTTTGATCGGCAGGAACAACCCGGCGCGCCTCATCGACGGAGAGGCAAATCCAGATATCGCCGCAGGTGAGATACGCGCCGTTATCCCAGCGCGCATGCAGCTTCAGGCCCAGCAACTGGTGGTAGAAATCAACGCTGCGCGCCAGGTCGCTGACCGCAAGCGTAAGGTGGTTAAAGGTAGTTAGCACGGTCTCGCCCTCCATTAAACGTTAAACGCCGAAGCCATTCTTTCCTGCTCGCTGCGCGCGATGCCCAGCGTTTCAGCATGGCTGCGCGCAGCAGGCCAACCCGCGCAGGCCCGGCAAAATCTTGCCAGTCGGCATACACCCAAACATCCGTGGTCATTAACGCGGCTCTCCTCTCTTCCTTAAAAGCTCAATATCCTGCAACTTGCGCCCCAGCTCATCATCCCTGGCAAGCAGAAGAAAATCATCGACCAGCCCGACTACGCCAAGCACAGCCACATAGTGCCCAAGCGAAACCCCCGGGTCGCCCTGCTCGATTTTTCGCAAGGTGAGACGGCTCAACCCCGTTCGTTCCGAGAGCATAGTCTGAGTGAGTTTTCGGCGTTTGCGGGCGAGTTTGATGTTCTCACCAAACTGCGTTAGCACTTGTTGATGGCGGGGGAAGATAACCGCGCTGCGTTTATCTCTTGCTGTCATGGTCACTATAATTACCATTAATATTGAATTTGGTAAGTATAGTGACCATGCAATCGAAGGTAAAGTATATAAAATGAACACCACCGCATTCTTTTATCAGGTAGCGGCGGTGTTCAAAGGGTTATTTCGCGGCTTTCACCTCGGCGATAAACTCGGGTAGCTCCCAGGCACCGCCCGCGCGGATGCCGCGGCAAAGGCCGGTGGTGCCTTCGCTGCTTCGACGAAACGCTTCGCCGTCCCACACCCACTCGGCTGATGCCCAGCAGTCGCCAATCCCGCGCCCGCGCTGCGCGAGGGTGATGGCACCATTGCTGTAGTCGGTTCCCGAGCTGGTGACGAATTGCGGTTTCTCTTGCAGGGCGTTATCGACCACCCAGTAGCCATATCCTTCGTTATAGGCGGCACGCCAGCAGAGTGCGGAAACCAGGCCATGTCTGGCGTCCAGCGGCGTCAGGGTGAGGTCATTATCGCCCTTAACCGTCTCCTCTTCCGGGCTGGAGAGCCGGTCACACTCATCATCTTTACCGAGTGTCGCGAGCAACTGTGGCGTCAGTTTTTTTGCTTCGGCTGCGCTAAGGGTACGCGCCTCGCCTTTGCTTACGGTTGCGGCCTGGATCACCGGGGCGCTAATCGCGGCGGTAACCGAGGTTTCAGGCTTATTGCCTTTTTTACTCAGTGCGCCCGGCGTGCCGATGCGCCCCTGCACATCGTCAACCTTTAGCAGTGCGGCGGAAGCGCCGTCGCCAGAGAGCACAAACGGTTTCGCGCCGCCTCTGAACTCAACTTTGCCACTGCCCTTCACCGCAGCAATCATCTGTGCTGCCTGCTCGTCCGTCAGACGCCAGGTGTCGTTATCGCCAGGGGTTAACGCGCCGAGCGATTTGCCGTTGATCCACAGCGCCAGTTTCGTCGGCGACGACGGCGGTTCACTCTCGTCCATATCTGCCAGCACCACCTGCACGGTGACCGGGGTTTGCGGCCCCGCTTTACGGGTGATCAGCACAGAACCGGTTGGGTCGTCCTCCACACTGTAGCCCGCTGCGCGGCAGGTCAGGGTGTTATCGCACACCACTTGCCAGTCTTTATGTTCGAACGAGACGCTGGCAGGTGCCGCCAGCGCAGGAAAGCTCAGGGTCGCTGCGGTTATCAGCGCTGCGGTGATACTGCTTTTCATGCCATCACTCCATAATGAGAAAGGCGTCAGGGGTGCGAAAGAGAATCAGGAAAATGATGAGGCGAGAGAGTTCTCGCCTCAGAAAAGCACAGGAATTAATCGAGGTTGAGATCGGCGTAGGAGTTGACCACGCGGGAGACAATGCCGTAATCCATCGCTTCCTTGGTGTTCATCCAGAAGTTGCGATCGGTATCCTGCTTCACCTTCTCCACCGGCTGGCCGGTCGCGTCAGCAATCATGCGGTTCACACGCTCAAGGGTACGGATAATTTCTTTGGCTTCGATTTCAATATCGCTGGCCTGACCACGCACGCCGCCCAGCGGCTGGTGGATCATAAAGCGGGTATTCGGCAACGAGTAGCGGTGCTCTTTTTTCGCCGCGAGGAAGATGGTGATCCCAGCGCTGGCGACCCAGCCGGTGCCGATGATGTGCACTTCCGGGGTGATAAATTTGATCATGTCGTGGATGGTATCCGCCGCTTCGACATGGCCACCCTGGCTGTTGAGATAGATTTTGATCGGCGCATCGCTGATGCCTTGTAACAGCAGAAGCTGGGTCACCACTTTCTCAGTCAGCGCCTGGTTGATCTCACCGGAGATGATGATCGAACGCGCATCCAGCAGTTTCTGCTGCATCAGCTGGCTGGCATTGCCCGCTTCTTTCTCTTTTTTGTCGTCATCATCGTGGTTAGTAATAAAATGCATGTGCTCTCTCCCTTCAGGTTATGCAGCTAAGCATAGCCCAACGCAGGGTGGGCGGGAACCACCAGATATTTCCTCCGCCCTTTTCGCCTTCAGCTTATATCGCTGCGTCGTAGTCCCATATCCCTTAACTGCTCGTCACTCAGCCTGCGCAGTTCGCGTCGGGTTTTCGCCAACAGGTGCCAGCGCCGCAGCTGGCGCCAGAGTAAAACAAACCCGGAAAACGGGCGCCGTGGTCGATTTTCGAAAAATTCCATGTTGCTCTCCTCGCCTGAAAAGAGCTCTATCTTCGCTGCGATCGCCCTGCACAATACAGACTCAGAAAATACTTTTCTTTAACATACAGATGCCGTAAAAGAGGATCTGAACGCCACTTTCCCGCCCGATCTGTACTGTTTTTTGCAACTGTATGGTGACTTTTTAGGATACAGCATGACCCGCTACCAACATCTGGCCACTTTGCTGGCAGAGCGCATTGAACACGGCTTATATCGCCACGGTGAAAAATTGCCTTCGGTGCGCAGCCTGAGCCAGGAGCATGGCGTCAGTATCAGCACCGTACAGCAGGCCTATCAGGTACTGGAAACGTTGCAGTTAATCACCCCGCAGCCGCGCTCCGGTTACTTTGTCGCGCCGCGCAAAGCCAAACCGCCGGTGCCGGCGATGTCGCGCCCGGTGCAGCGCCCGGTTGATGTCACGCAGTGGGATGAAGTGTTAACCCTGCTTGATGCGCGCACGGATAAAGAGATTATCGCCTTCGGCGGCGGCGCACCGGACCTCAACCAGCCGACCCTCAAACCGCTGTGGAAAGAGATGAGCCGCATCGCGCAGCACCAGGTGATGGATGCGCTTAGTTATGATCCCCTGCCCGGCCAGCACGAACTGCGCGAGCAGGTCGCCCGCCTGATGCTTGATGGCGGTACCTCGTTAAACGCCGAAGAGATTGTTATCACCGCTGGCTGCCACCCGGCGCTGTCGCTGGCGCTGATGGCGGTCTGCGATCCGGGCGATATTGTCGCCGTCGAATCCCCCTGCTTCTACGGCACCATGCAGTTGCTGCGCGGGCTGGATATCAAAGCGATCGAAATCCCGACCGATCCGGAAACGGGGATCAGCATTGAAGCGCTGGAGCTGGCGCTGGAGCAGTGGCCAATTAAAGGGGTGATCCTGGTGCCCAACTGCCAGAATCCGCTCGGGTTTATCATGCCGGAAGCGCGCAAAAAGGCGGCGCTGTCGCTGGCACAGCGCCACGATATTGTCATTTTCGAAGATGATATTTATGGCGAGCTGGCCACCGACTATCCGCGGCCGAGCACCATCAAATCCTACGATATTGATGGCCGCGTGCTGCTCTGTAGTTCACTGACCAAAACCGTGGCGCCGGGACTGCGCATTGGCTGGATCGCGCCTGGGCGCTATCTGGATCGGGTGATCCATAAAAAATATGCCGCCATCGGCACTAATGTCCCTTCCACCCAACTGGCGGTGGCGGCGTTTATCCGCGACGGACACTATCACCGCCACGTACGCCGGATGCGCCAGGTCTACCAGCAGCGGCTGGCGGTCTATACCTGTTGGGTACGGCAATATTTTCCATGCAATATCTGCGTGACGCGCCCGCAGGGCGGCTTTCTGCTGTGGGTCGAACTGCCGGAAAGCGTCGATATGGTCTGCGTTTCCCGCGCGCTCTGCCGGTTAAAGATCCAGATCGCGCCCGGTTCACTCTTTTCGGCCTCCGGCAAGTATCGTAACTGCCTGCGCCTCAACTGCGCCCTGCCGCCGGATGAAGAGAGACGGGAAGCGATCAAACAGCTGGGTGCGACGATCCACCACGCGCTGGAGGAGTAGCCTCAGAGAATCGCCTCGTTGGTCAGAATACGCCGCGCGCCGAGGTAGTGATCCTGCCAGTAATTATTGGTCAGGTTACTGATACGGATCTTCAGCCCGCTGCGCGGTGCTTCGATAAAGCTATCGTTGCCAAGGTAGACGCCAACGTGGTCTGCCGGGCCGCGCCTTTTACTGTGAAAGAAGATCAGATCGCCGCGGCGCAGCTTATGGCGGGCCACTTTTTTCAGCCCCCTATCCCGAAACATCGCCCGGGTGGTGCGCGGCAGTTTTCGCGCCAGCACCTTGTTATAGGCGTAGACCACCAGCCCGCTACAGTCGAACCCCCGCTGCGGTGAGACGCCGCCACGCACGTAAGGTTTACCGAGCTGCTTCTCCAGACGGTTCATCACCGTCAGCAACGATGCGCGAACGCGCGCTTTTCGCCTCGCCTGATGATACGCGGCAGTCGTCTGGGCGTTTGTCTCAGACGTGGTTAACAGAGGCGCCGCTCTGCGCGCGGGGGTTTGCACACACCCGGTTGCAAGCGACAGCACAAGAAGCGTAAAAAAAAGCCCCAAAAACCCTCGGAGCAGGCTCCGACTGGGGGCGACGATGGATGACAAAATCACAGCTTTCACGAGAACAACACATTTAAACCAATGAGTTAAACGGAAGCACCGGCTACAGCCAGCACCATAAATAGCGCGTTTATTGGTGCGTAAACGCCTGAATCTTCTGGGCAATCCCTTTATTGAGCTGGCAGACGCGCGCTTCCGATACGCCGATCACCTGCGCAATCTCTTTCAGGCTCAGCTCATGCTGGTAATAGAGCGCGAGGATCAGCTGCTCACGCTTGTCGAGGGTGGCTACCGCGCTGCGTAACGTATAGGCAGGCAGCAGTTCATCCTCGAGCTGGCGGCTATAGAGCGTGCTGGCGTGCAAATCACTCTCCGGCAGGGTATCCAGGCTCTCCAGGGCACTGGCCGAGTGCAGCAGCAGATATTGCTGCCAGGCTTCCGGCGTCACTGACAGCCGTTCACTCAGCTCCTCAAAGCGCGGTTCATACCCCAGTTCACGGGTGATTTCACGGATCGCATCCGTGAGCTTATGCGTCTGTTGACGCAGCCTGCGCGGTCGCCAGTCCTGCTGGCGTAACTCATCCAGCACCGCGCCGCGAATGCGCTGAATGGCGTAACCGGCAAACTGCGCGTCCGGCGGGCCATAGCGGCGCAAGGAAGCCAGTAGCCCCATCAGGGCAATTTGGCGCATATCCTCTTTGCTCATTACGCTGCTGGTCTGCCAGCTGAACTGTTTGACGACTTTATGTACCAGCGGCAAATAATCACTGATATAACGCGCTTCATCAGCGGGATTTAAGGTTTTTGCGGCAGTTAAATTCATCATTTACATTACGTATGAGGAACAGCGGATAAAACAATTAATAAAAAGTTTCGGCAACACCTAATTAACAAAATGAGAAGAGAAGTAGCGAATAACTTACAAAAGCGCTCCTCAACGGCGTCAAACAATACACCACAAAGACGTTTTTTAATCCTTTGAAAAGCGCCAACTAATGAAATCACATGTAATTTACGCCGTGCCTTCCGTATTATTAACGCCACAAACCGGTGAACTACGAATATTTATTCTGTTATTTATCCGATTCAGCCAACGGCATTATTTCTTGTAAGAAGCCTCTGACGGATTGGTATCAATCGTTAACCTTTTATGAATAAACACAATTGCACCGTAAATAACTGGGTCATCGATCCTGCGTCAGGCGCGATCCACCATGTGGTGACCGGCGAGGAGAAACGGCTGGGAACATACCCGCTCAGACTGCTGGCTGTTTTGCAGCAACACCCCGGCGAGATCCTCTCCCATGAGGCGTTGGCCGCGCAGGTCTGGGAAGATCGCGCGGTCAGCAGCAATAGCCTCGCCAGTGCCATTCACGCGCTGCGCACCGCCCTGGCGGATAACGGTAAGCAGCAACGAATTATTCGCACCATCCCCAAAAAGGGATACGTGCTGGAGGCAAAATATTGCCGCCCTCTGGTCAGCGGGCCGCCGCCAGACCCGCGCCCTGTCGCGCCTGAAATCGATATCCCCGTACAGGAGCCGGCACTTTCCGCGCCTGAGTTACCCGCACCAACCCGGCAACAGACGCCCGCTGCTGCGCAACCTTTCTCCTGCATTAACGTTCTGCTTATTATGCTGCTGTTTATATTCACTGTTCTCTGTAGCGGCTATCTGGCGCTCACCTATAACAACAAGATAGTGGCAAAAGAGGTGGCAAAAAATATCTACAGCCATCTGCGTATATTTGCCCTGCTGGCACCGGGCGAGAGAATGAAAGAGCCGACGGCTATTTATGATCGCTTAAAAGAGAGCTATACCCGGCTTAATCGGCAGGCCAAGCAGAAGGCGCTGCGTATTGCTATTTACTATCGCAGTGAAAATCAAACCTTGAATTATACCTTCCGCATACATAATGGCTGCGAGCAGCGGGTACTGGTGATGCAAATTGACCACTGGCGTTCCGATACGGCGTTATTAAATAAGCTAATTGTCAGTGAGACACGGAGAAAAATGGATGAGATGGCACGCTGTAACAGCCAGTAAATGGACACTATTTTTGCTTGCTATCACCCTGGCGGCGTTAGCCTGCGGCATCGTTTTCCAGCGCGGGCAGCGCGCCCTTAACCAGACGGAGGAGATCGTACAGCAGGTGGGGTTTTACGATTTGATGCTGCATCAACAGGAGATCTACGATTCGCGCATGAGCACGGCGGGCAATATTATTATCAGCACGCTCAGCAGCCCGCAGGATGCGGCCTTTATCCTCAAAAGTAACTTTGTCCACACGCGTCAGCGGTACGGTAAACACTATTTTGCCTACGCACCGGTGCTGTTTAACCCGGCAAAAGATAACCGCATGGTGACAAACAATGTTGATCTCCTCACCTACTCGGAGAATGCCATGCAGCAGATTGCGCCCGACGGCGTGCCGCTGGTTTGTCAGCAAAATGGCATGATTTTTCGCTATCAACTGGAGCAGGATTAAGCAAAAACGCGGGGATTAAGTTTGCAACGTCGGTGGTCGTTTTAGGTAGCCAGATAGCCGCCAAACGTTAACCGCCCTCTGTGAGACGCACATCATGACAGCGCCCCCCTTTTCTGACGCGACCCTCTTTTTGCTTAACCAGGCGCAGGCCGACCTTGATCAATTGCCGGAGATTGACCAGCCTAAGATTGAACGCCTTCGCGCAGCGCTTAACGCTGGCGAACTTGAGCTCGATCCCGATGCGCTGGTGCAGGCCATCGTCACTTTTCATCAGCGCTGACGCGCCGCTTAATGATCACTTATGCGCATCATGAGCAGCGTCACACTCTCGTTTCGCGCCCCGTGTAAGAATAAATTATTCTTAAATTGATAGTTATGAATAATATATTATTCCTTTTTCGGCTGCCGGGGCCGTGAGGCGGCAGGCAGAAAGTCATAACGCAGAGTGAAGTGAGACGTGATGAACATTGATCTATCCACATTGACGACCGAAGGCCGCAACAGCGCCAGCGCCAATATCGACATGCTTGATACCGAGGCGATGTTACGGGTGATTAACCGTGAAGATCAGAAGGTCGCACTGGCGGTTGAGCAGGTGATCCCGGCGATTACGCAGGCGGTCAATGCGATTGTCAGCGCCTTTAAAAAGGGCGGACGCCTGATTTACTGCGGCGCGGGCACCTCCGGGCGTTTAGGCATTCTGGATGCCAGCGAATGTCCGCCCACTTACGGCACGCCACGTGAGCAGGTTGTCGGCCTCATTGCTGGCGGCCATCGCGCCATTTTGCAGGCGGTGGAGAACGCCGAAGATAGCCTGACGCTCGGCGTCGACGATCTTAAATCCCTCAATTTCAATGCCAACGACGTGCTGGTCGGCATCGCCGCCAGCGGGCGCACGCCCTATGTGATTGCCGCCATGGAGTACGCCAAAAGCCTGCATGCCACCACCGTATCGCTGACCTGCAACGCCGGTAGCCCGATGACGCAGATTGCCGATATCGCCATTACGCCGGTGGTCGGCGCGGAAGTGGTTACCGGCTCCTCGCGCATGAAAGCGGGCACAGCGCAAAAACTGGTGCTCAATATGCTCACCACCGGGGCGATGATCCGCAGCGGCAAAGTCTACGGCAACTTGATGGTGGACGTAGAAGCGACGAACCAGAAGCTGGTGCAGCGCCAGGTCAACATTGTTATGGAAGCCACCGGCTGCGATATCGACGAGGCGAAGCAGGCGCTACAGGCCTGCCACGGCCACTGCAAAACCGCCATCCTGATGGTGCTGGCGCAGATCGACGCCGAAGAGGCCGCGCGTTTGCTCGCGGATAACGGCGGGTTCATTCGCCAGGCGCTGCTCCACGCAGGAGTGAAGTAATGGCCAAAATCACGCCGGAACTGATCGCCTCCATCCTGCAACGGGTCGGTGGTGAAGCGAATATCAAAAGCTGCGGCAACTGCATGACACGCCTGCGCCTGGCGCTGCATAACGATGCGCTTGTCGACAAGGCCGGGTTGCAGGCGCTGCCCGGCGTGCTCGGCGTGGTGAACAGTGACGATCAGTTGCAAATCATCGTTGGCCCCGGCAAAGCGCAAACCGCGGCAGAGATGATGAGTCTCTTAATCAGCCGTGACAACGCGCCGGCTGAATCGGCCTCGCTTAAAGAGGTCGCCCGCGACACCAAACAGCAGATGAAGGCAAAGCAGACCAGCGGCCTGCATCAGTTTCTGGCAAAATTCGCCACCATTTTCACGCCGCTCATCCCAGGCTTTATCGCCGCCGGGATGCTGCTCGGCTTCGCCACGCTGATTGAGCAAAGCCTGCTGGTTGGCGCGCAGGATAAGAGCAGCGCGCTCGCGCACGTCGTCGGTTATATGAAAGTGTTCGGCAAAGGGTTGTTCACCTTCCTGCCAATCCTGATCGGCTACAACGCGCAAAAAGCCTTTGGCGGCAGCGGCGTCAACGGCGCGATTATCGCCGCACTGTTTGTGCTCGGCTACGACGCGAAAGCGACGGTCGGCTACTTCTCCGGGATCGACACCTTCTTCGGCATGAGCATCGATCCGCGCGGCAACATTATCGGCGTGCTGATCGCCACGATCCTCGGCGCGTGGATCGAGCGGCAGATCCGCCGCTTTGTGCCCGACAATCTCGATATGATCCTCACCTCGCTGCTGACGCTGCTGATCACCGGCGCGCTCACCTTTACGCTGATCATGCCGATCGGCGGCGAGCTGTTTAAAGGAATGTCGTGGCTGTTTCTGCATCTGAACGGCAACCCGTTTGGCTGCGCGGTGCTGGCGGGGCTGTTTCTGATTGCGGTGGTGTTTGGCGTGCATCAGGGCTTTATTCCGGTCTACTTCGCCCTGATGGATGCGCAGGGGTTCAACTCGCTCTTCCCAATTCTGGCGATGGCGGGCGGCGGCCAGGTGGGCGCAGCGCTGGCGCTCTACTTCCGCGCGGCGCGTGAATCGACGATCCGCAACCAGATCCGCGGCGCGATCATTCCCGGCCTGCTCGGCGTCGGCGAACCGCTGATCTACGCCGTGACCCTGCCGCGCGTTAAACCTTTTGTCACCGCCTGTATCGGCGGTGCCTGCGGCGGATTTTTTATGGGTGCGGTGGCGTGGCTTGGCTTACCGGTCGGATTGAATACGGTATTTGGCCCTTCCGGGCTGGTGGCGTTGCCGCTGATGACCTCCGATCACGGCATCTATGCCGGGATGGCGGTCTATGCGGCAGGCGTGGTGGTGGCCTATCTCGGTGGGTTTATCGTCACCTGGCTCTTCGGACATAAAGGCGTCGATCTCAGCTAAGAAAAAACCCGGCGCAGCGGCCGGGTTTATCACATCAGAATGCGTAAGAGAGGCTGCCAACGATGCTGCGCTCGGCACCAAAGTAGCAGTAATTGGCGGAGTTACAGGCGGCGACATAGCGTTTATCGGTGAGGTTATTCACGTTCACCTGGGCGCTCAGCCCTTTCAGACCGACATTCGACAGATCGTACCCGACGGCCAGATCCACAAGCGTGTAGGAGGGCAGCGTGTGGGTATTCTCACGATCGGAGGTGATGCCGTTAACATAGCGCACGCCGGAACCGAGAGTCAGGCCATTTAGCGCACCCGCTTTCACGTCATAGCTCAGCCAGGCGCTGGCCTGGTTACGCGGTGCGTAAACCGCGCGTTTGCCCTGCTCCTCGGGGCTGCTTTTCTTATAACGAATGTCGTTATAGGTGTAAGCCGCTTGTAAGCGCAGGTTATCCGTCAGCTGACCCACCGCTTCCAGTTCAACCCCTTCTGATTCAATCTCGCCGATAGCGCGGTAGGGATCGGTCGGCTCCACTTTGGTGGCGATATTGTTCTGGTTGATGCGGTAAACCGAGGCGCTGTACATGGTCTGCGACCCTTCCGGCTGGAACTTCAGCCCCGCTTCCCACTGTTTGCCCTTCATCGGTTGCAGGATCTTGCCGTTCTCATCGGTAAAGCTGGTCGGCGTAAAGGCCGTCGAATAGCTTACGTAGGGCGCAAATCCGCTGTCGAAGAGGTACATCAGCGCCGCGCGGCTGCTGATATGGTCTTTCTCCAGCGTATCGTGCGTGTCGCCGATCTTATTGCTGTTGGTGATCTTCACCTGATCGTGACGGCCGCCGAGGGTCAGGCGCCAGCGATCGAGCGACATCTGATCCTGCACATAGATCCCGGTCTGCTCCAGTTTATGCTTTTCACGGCCATACACGGAAATAGAGAGCGGATCGGCACCGTAAACCGGGTTAAAGGCATCGATCGCCGGGAAGCTGCCATAGGACGAGGTGACGTTGTTATTGCGATGCTGATAATCAACGCCCACCAGCAGACGGTGGTTAATCGCACCGGTATCGACGCTGCCATCAAGCTGGTTATCCAGCGTCACCGCCGAGAGGGACTCATCTGAGCCGGAGTAACCGCGGTTCAGCTCGGTCTCATTCAGCCAGCCCGAGGCATAAACCTGATTGAGATCGACTTTGGTACGCAGGTAGCGCAGCTTCTGGCGCACCGACCAGCCGCTCTCAAACATGTGCTCAAAGTTATAGCCGACCATGTTTTCACGGCGTTTGTACTTGTCGTACTGATCTTCGCCCTCAAAGAAGGTGTTGGAGATTTTGCCCCCGGCGTGCGGCACCACGGTGCCTTCATAGGGCAGGCCAGAGTGGCTGCCACCTTCCGGATCGCGATGCAGATAGGCCATCACATCGAGGCGCGTGCTATCGGTAATACGCCAGGTGACGCTCGGCGCGATGGCGTAACGCTGCTCTTTCAGGTGATCAAACTGGGAGTCGGCATAGCGGGTCATACCGGTTAAACGCACCGCTACACGATCGTTATCATCCACCGGCCCGGTCACATCAAACGCCGCGCCGCGCTGGTTGTTATTGCCCGCGAAGAGTTTCACTTCACCGCCCGGATCGAACGACGGTTTACGCGAGTTCAGCGCCACAATGCCGCCCGGCGACGAGCGGCCATAGAGCACGGATGCCGGGCCGCGCACCACTTCCACGCTGTCTAAAAACCACGGGTCGATCACCAGCGAGCTGTGGGAGTTGGTATCGCCCATCATCTTCAGGCCGTCGAGATAGACGTTATCGAGGCTGCCGTCGGAAAAGCCGCGCAGCACGATGTAATCAAAGCGGTTAGAGGCGCCGATTTGGTTGCTGTAGACGCCCGGTGTGTAGCTGACGGCCTGGCGCACGCTGGTTGCGCCCTGCTCTTCATACTGCTGGCGCGTGACGATCGAGACCGCCTGCGGCGTTTCGATATCCGGCGTCTCAAGCTTGGTCGCGCCGCTCTGCACCTGCGACGTTACCACCACGGTATCTTTGGCGTTTTCCTGCGCCAGCGCCGAAACGCTTATCCCACCCGTTATGCAGCCAATCATCAATGCCAGTCGCGTTTTTGCGAACATGAAACTCTCCAGAAGCGGTTATTATTGTAAATAAGAATTATTACCCTTTTGGATTCGCCAATAGCTATGCGCAATGACAATTCACATATGCGCGGTGACAAAATGGCGCGCAGGGCGAGAGAAAAGGTCTACGGGGAGGCGATCGGCTGGCGCGCTTCACTCGGCGCGATGCCATACCGGCGACGAAAAGCGGTGGAAAAGTTGGTAGCGTGTTGATAACCCGACATCCAGGCCGCTTGCTGCACGCTATAACCCTGGGCGAGGTAGCGCCGCGCCAGCGCCAGGCGGCAGTCGCGCAGATAGTCAAACACCGAGTGTCCATAGGCCTGGCGGAACTTCACCCGCAGGCTGCTGGTGCTCATCGCCGCCAGCTGCGCCAGCGCGGTCAGGGTGTACTCTTTTTCCGGCTGCTGCTCCAGCAAACGGCGCACCGACTCAAGCCGCTGTCCCTCACCGCCGCAGGCGCGCGTACAGCGCTCCACGCCCGCCATCCGCTGTGACAGCGCGTGCCCGACCAGTTGCAGCATCACCCCTTCGAGGATCAGTTCGCGCGAAAGTGCGGGCAGCGTTGACAGCTGGCTCTGTTGTAAGCCGGAGAGCAGAAACTCGGGCACCTGCCATAAAAAGGTTGGCGCGCCGTGGGATTCCCACTGCTCCAGTAGCGCGGTAAGCAGCGGCGAGCGCTGGCAGCTGGCCGGATCGACGCCGAGAGACAGCGTGCGCAGGGAGTTATCTGCCAGATGACGGGCGTTCATCACCTGCTGCTCGCTCAGACGCGAGGTAAAAGCCATACCAGAGCGAACGATAAACTCCTCGCCGTTGAGGCGCAGCATTACGCTGCCTTCAAGCACTACCAGCATATAGAGCGGGCAGCTGTGCAGAGAGGTGGTTTCATAGGGTTGCAGAACGCGAATGTCGGAGCGGGTCAGGTTCAGGCCGCTGGAGAAGCGCATCTCCTGCACATCGCCCTGAATCACGATGCGCCGCTCCTCGCTCAACGAGCGGCAGGAAGCCAGCGCCGGAAAGCGGTAATCGATGCCGTAGCGCTCGCCAAAGCCGATAAAATCTTCAACGGAAAAGTCTCTTTTTTGCATAACCGGCAGCCGTTCGTTCTCGGTCAAACCCAGGCCCCACGCCGGGCGAAACGGCCTACACCTTACCATCCGCATCCGGCTGCTTCAATGCTATTGAGAACGATTCTCATAAAACTGGTAAGAGGGCGTTGCGGGCATCATGGGCAAGAATTGCTCATCCTGTCGGCCTATAACGGCAAATAAGAGTGCCTCCTTTATATAGGGCAATATCACTCTGCCAGGATCATTTTTATCTCTTTGCAACCTCTCACATTGCCATCACATTGGCTCCGCACTTTCACGCTAATATATCCCTCAATCTTTCCTGCTTATTTTTTCTTTATTTCTCCACATTATGAAATTTCGTAAAACGGACCTATTTATAAATAAAATATTTACCCAAAAAACATAATTTCAATTAATGTACTGCGTAATGAGAATGTTCATTCTCATCCTTATTTAACCGGGGGTCGCGATGTCGCAAAAAGCACTACAGGAGCAACGCCATCAGCAGCGTAAAGACGAGATCATTGCGGCTGCCCGGCGGCGTTTTCGCATCAGTGGCTTTCATGCCGCCAGCATGTCGCAAATCGCCCTCGAAGCGCAGCTGAGCGTCGGTCAGATTTACCGCTACTTCATCAATAAAGACGCCATTATTGAAGAGATGATTTGCCGCATTATCGACTACCGCATCGCCGAAATGGAGAGCAAAGCCGAGACTACCCATCTACCGGAAATGCTGGCCTGGCGGCACACCCTCAGCCCGGATGACGATGCGTTAATGCTGGAGATGTCCGCTGAAGCGACGCGCAACCCGCAGGTGCAGGCGATGATGATTGAAGCCGATGCCCGCATGTTTAACACCGCCTGCCAGCACTTGCACAACAGCCACCCTCACCTTTCGCAAGAGCGCATACGGTGCTGCGTGGAATTACTGGCAGTGTTAATGGAAGGCAGCACATTTCGCCGCCTGACGCCGCAAAAATGCGACCCGGCACAATTACAGCAGCTCTATCAGGAAATTACCGCGATGTTATTTGCGAAGAAATAAGAAGCCGTAGATGAAAAAGCGGCGGCGCTATTTCTGGCGCCGCCGAAATAACCTGTTTACTCGCCTGCTCCACACTCCTGTTAATCAAAACGGGCAGGCTTCGCTCATGCCAGGAAAAGTGAAATGAAGTTAATAAAAACAACCCTGTTGGCCGCGATCGCTCTTGTCGGTTGCGATAACGCCACGCCACCTGCACAACGCCCGCCCCAGCAAGTGGGGATTGTCACCTTAAAAAGCCAGCCGCTGGAGGTTACCAGTCAGCTTACCGGGCGCATATCCGCCGCGCAGTCGGCAGAGGTTCGCCCTCAGGTGGGTGGCATCATTCAAAAACGGCTGTTTACGGAGGGCGATACGGTAAAAGCCGGGCAGGCGCTTTACCAGATCGACCCTTCCAGCTATCGCGCCGCCTTTGATGAAGCCAGTGCCGCACTGAAACAGGCGCAGGCGCTGGTCGTTTCCGACTGCCAGAAAGCCACACGCTATGCGCAACTGGTAAAAGAGGATGGTGTCTCGCGCCAGGATGCAGATGATGCGCAATCCACCTGCGCGCAGGACAAAGCCAGCGTGGCGTCGAAAAAAGCCGCGCTGGAGAGTGCGCGCATCAATCTCAACTGGACCACCATTAGCGCACCGATTGGCGGACGCATCGGCATCTCCTCCGTCACCCCCGGTGCGCTGGTCACGGCTGAGCAAACCACGGCACTCGCCACGATTCGCGGGCTGGAGAGCATGTATGTTGATCTGACGCGATCCAGCGTCGATCTTCTGCGCCTGCGCAAGCAAGCGCTCACCAGCGACAGCAATACGCTGGGGGTGACGTTAACGCTTGAAGATGGCAGCACCTACAGCGAAAAAGGGCGCCTGGCGCTGACGGAAGTCGCCGTTGATGAGTCCACCGGATCCGTTACGTTACGCGCCATCTTCCCGAACCCGCAGCACCAGCTATTACCGGGAATGTTTGTCCGCGCGCGCGTCGATGAAGGGGTAATGGCTGATGCCATTCTCGCACCGCAGCAGGGAATCACGCGCGATGCAAAAGGCAATGCCGTCGCGCTGGTAGTGAATGCGCAGAACAAAGTGGAGCAGCGCACGGTTGAAACCGGCGACACTTACGGCGACAAATGGCTGGTGGTAAAAGGCCTCGCCAGCGGCGATAAACTCATTGTGGAAGGCAGCGACAAAGTGAGTGCTGGCGCAACGGTGAACGCGGTGCAGGTGCGAGAGACTGACGGAGGGAAAGCCTGATGTTCTCTCGCTTTTTTGTCCGCCGCCCGGTCTTTGCCTGGGTTATCGCCATTCTTATCATGATGGCCGGTATTCTGGCGATCCGCTCACTGCCCGTTGCCCAGTACCCGGATGTCGCCCCACCTGCTGTCAAAATCACCGCCACCTATACCGGCGCATCGGCGCAGACGCTGGAAAACAGCGTCACCCAGGTGATTGAACAGCAGCTCACCGGGCTGGATAACCTGCTCTACTTCACCTCCACCAGCAGCTCCGACGGCCAGGCGACCATCACCGTCACGTTTGAGCAGGGCACCGATCCGGATACCGCGCAGGTTCAGGTGCAGAATAAAGTCCAGCAGGCGGAGTCGCGCCTGCCAACGGAAGTCACGCAATCGGGCGTCACGGTAGTGAAATCCCAAAGCAACTTCTTGTTGATCATGGGCTTATACGATAAGACCGACCGTGCCAGCAGCTCCGATATTGCCGACTGGCTGGTCAGTAACATGCAGGATTCGCTGGCGCGCGTAAACGGTGTCGGCAGCCTGCAAGTCTTCGGCGGTGAATACGCGATGCGTATCTGGCTGGATGCAGACAAGCTCAAATCCTTCTCGCTGATGCCGTCTGATGTGCAATCGGCCATCGAAGCGCAGAACATCCAGGTCTCCGCCGGAAAAATCGGCGCCCTGCCCGCGTCCGATAAACAGCAGTTAACCGCCACCGTGCGCGCCCAGTCGCGCCTGCAAACCGTGGCACAGTTTCGCGACATCATCGTCAAAAGCCAAACCGATGGTGCCGTGGTGCGCGTTAAGGATGTGGCGCGCGTCGAGATGGGCAGCGAAGACTACAGCGCTCAGGCAAAGCTGAATGGCCATCCGGCGGCGGGTCTGGCGGTGATGCTGGCACCCGGCGCGAATGCGCTGGACACCGCCACGCTGGTCAAAAACAAGATCAATGAGTACCGCAACAACATGCCGCAGGGCTACGACGTGGCCTATCCGAAAGACAGCACCGATTTTATTAAGATCTCCATTGAAGATGTGGTGAAGACGTTAATCGAAGCCATCATTCTGGTGGTCTGCGTCATGTACCTGTTTTTGCAAAATATCCGCGCAACGCTGATCCCGGCACTGGCGGTGCCGGTGGTGCTGCTCGGCACCTTCGGCGTGCTGGCGCTGTTTGGTTACTCGATCAATACCTTAACGCTGTTTGCCATGGTGCTGGCGATAGGGCTTTTGATCGATGATGCGATTGTGGTGGTGGAAAACGTCGAGCGCATTATGCGCGACGAAGGTTTGCCTGCCCGTGAAGCGACGGAGAAATCGATGGGCGAGATCTCCGGCGCGCTGGTGGCCATCGCGCTGGTGTTGTCTGCCGTATTTCTGCCAATGGCCTTCTTTGGCGGCTCGACCGGGGTAATTTACCGGCAGTTCTCCGTCACCATTATTTCAGCAATGGTGCTCTCGGTGGTGGTCGCGCTGACGCTCACCCCGGCGCTGTGCGGCGCAGTGTTAAAACACAGTGCACCGCATAAAAAGGGCTTCTTCGGCGCCTTTAACCGCTTTTACAACAACACCGAACAGAAATATCAGCACGGCGTATTGCGGGTGCTGCGCCGCGCGCTATCCGTGCTGGGAATCTATGCCGTGCTGTGTGGCGCGATGGCGCTGGTGATGTGGCGCTTGCCGGGCAGTTTCCTGCCAACGGAGGATCAGGGCTCGATTATGGTGCAGTTCACCCTGCCCGCCGGTGCCACGGCAACGCGTACCGATGCGGTGGCGAAAAAGGTCACGGAGTGGTTCCTCAACAATGAAAAAGCCAATACCGATGCCATTTTTACCGTTACCGGTTTTAGCTTTAGCGGCAGCGGGCAGAACGCAGGGATGGCCTTCGTCTCGTTGAAAAACTGGTCTGAGCGCGACGGTGCGCAGAACACCGCCCAGGCGATTGCCCAGCGCGCCAGCCAGCAGTTAGCCACCATCCGCGACGCCACCATTTTTGCGATGACGCCACCGTCGGTTGATGGCCTCGGCCAGAGCAACGGTTTTACCTTTGAGCTGCTCGCCAGCGGCAGCACCGATCGCGATCGGCTCCTCACGCTGCATAACGAGTTGCTGGCCAATGCCAATCAGCGTGCTGAGTTGCAGGCGGTTCGCGCCAACGATCTGCCGCAGATGCCGCAGTTGCAGGTCGATATCGACAGCAACAAAGCCGTGGCGCTGGGGCTCTCCCTGAGCGATGTGAGCGATACGCTCTCCAGCGCCTGGGGCGGCACCTACGTTAATGACTTTACCGATCGCGGCCGGGTGAAAAAGGTCTATATCCAGGGTGATAGCGACTTCCGCGCGTCTCCTTCCGACCTGCAAAAATGGTACGTGCGCGGCAGCGATAACAGCATGACGCCGTTTTCAGCCTTTGCCACCACCCGCTGGGAGTATGGCCCGGAGAGCCTGGTGCGTTACAACGGTTCGGCGGCGTATGAGATTCAGGGCGAGAATGCCAGCGGCTTTAGCTCCGGCGCGGCAATGACCGAAATGGAACACCTCGCCGATAATCTGCCCGCGGGTACCACCTGGGCGTGGAGCGGCCTGTCATTACAGGAGAAGCTCGCCAGCGGCCAGGCGATGAGCCTCTACGCCATCTCCATCATGGTGGTGTTTTTGTGCCTTGCCGCGCTGTATGAAAGCTGGTCAGTGCCGATCTCGGTGATTTTAGTCATCCCGCTCGGCCTGCTCGGGGCGGCGCTGGCGGCATGGATGCGCGGGCTAAGCAACGACGTTTACTTCCAGGTCGCGCTGCTTACCACCATCGGCTTGTCGTCGAAAAACGCCATATTGATTGTTGAATTCGCCGAAGCCGCGGTGCAGGAGGGCCAGTCGCTCTCCCGCGCGGCCCTGCGCGCTGCGCGCACCCGCCTGCGCCCAATCATGATGACCTCGCTGGCGTTTATAGCCGGGGTTGCGCCGCTGGCGATTGCCACCGGGGCCGGGGCCAACAGCCGCATCGCCATCGGTACCGGCATTATCGGCGGTACGCTGACGGCAACACTGCTGGCGATCTTCTTTGTTCCCCTTTTCTTTGTGCTGGTGAAAAAACTCGTCACCGGTAAACGCGCGCGTCAGGAGTAATTATGTTGCGTATAAGTGTTCTGTTTCTTGCCCTGCTGAGCGCTGGCTGTGTCTCCCTCGATCCGACTTATCAGCGCCCGCAGGCTCCGGTTCCGGCAACCTTGCCGGGCAGCGGCGGCCAGGCGCAGGCCGTCGCCACAGAGTGGCAGCAGATTGTGAATGATGGTCGCCTCAAACAGGTGGTCAGCAATGCGCTGACGCAAAACCGCGATGTCCAAAAAGCAATTGCCGATATCGACGCGGCGCGCGCGCTTTATGCTGAAGATCGCGCCGCGCTCTTCCCGACGGTCAATGCCGAATTGAGCAACACCCGTAGCCGCACCGTGGCGGGCGGATTAACCAGCAGCGCGGAGGCCGACGGTGCAGTCTCCAGCTTTGAACTCGATCTCTTTGGCCGCAATCAGAGCCTCGCCCGCGCCGAGCGCGAAACCTGGCTTGCCAGTGAATATACCGCGCAAAATACCCGGCTGAGCCTGGTGGGGGAAATCACTACCGCCTGGGTGACGCTGGCGGCAGATAACAGCAACCTTGCCCTCGCCAGGCAGACGATGGAGAGCGCGCAAAACTCGCTGAACATTGCCAAACGCAGGCAGACGATCGGCGTCGCGGCCGCAGGGGATACCGCGCAAGCGATGGCGGTATTTCAGCAGGCGCGCGCCAGCGTTGCCAGCTATCAGACGCAAGTGATGCAGGATAAAAACGCGCTTAATCTGCTGGCGGGCGAGACGGTGCCGGAAGCGCTGTTGCCGGGTACGCTGGAGAGCCTGGCGGATAACAGCATTACGCTGACCCCGGCGGGCGTCTCCTCCTCCGTGCTGCTGCGCCGCCCCGATATTCAGGAAGCGGAACATAATCTGAAAGGCGCGAATGCCAATATCGGTGCCGCGCGGGCAAACTTCTTCCCGACCATTTCACTCACCGCCAGCGCAGGTGTTGGCAGCAGCTCACTTTCGTCCCTCTTCAGCCATGGCATGAAGGTGTGGTCATTTGCGCCGTCCATCACGCTGCCGCTCTTTACCGGCGGGAAAAATATGGCGCAATTGCGTTACGCCGAGGCGGAGAAAAAGGGGCTGATTGCCACCTATGAGAAGACGATTCAGAGCGCGTTTAAAGATGTTGCCGATGCGCTGGCGCGCCGCGAAACGCTCACCGAGCAGCTGGATGCACAGCGTGAATATGTGGCAGCCGAGCAAAAAACGCTGGATATCGCCCAGCGCCAGTACAAGGCGGGAACCGGCGATTATCTCTCGGTTCTGACAGCCCAGCGCTCGCTCTGGTCGGCGCAGGAATCATTGATTTCACTGCAACAAACCGACCTGCAAAACCGCATCACGCTCTGGCAATCCCTCGGCGGCGGCGTCAGTTGATCCTCTCACCCCTTTTTACCGCCCGGCTTTAAACCCCGGTGAAACTCATTGATGCGTTTCACCGTTTTAATCGCCCGCTGCGAATTGGCTGACGCCACCGACAGGACAATCATCTCCAGGCAGAGCAACACCGTGCCGTGCAGCGGGATTTTGCCCTTCTCGCCGCCGCGCGGGACATGGATCACCACATCCGCCTGCTGGCTGAAGCGCGAGTCGACGGCGTTGGTCAGCAGGATCACCGGAATGCCGAGCCGCCGCGCCTCTTTCAGCGTGGTAAGCCCTTCGCGGTGCGCCGATTTCTGCGCCATCATCACCAGCACATCGCCGCGCTGTAACCCAATCAGCTGCTCAGAAAGGGCGATGCCGGTGCGGTTAAGTTCAATAGCGGGTAAGCCGATGCGGTTGAAAAGCCGTGCGCTGTACTCCGCCAGGATCCCCGATGCGCCAATGCCGAAAATCGCCACCTGGCGGGCGTCGACCAGCAGTGCCACCGCCTGCGCAATGGCGTAACGGTTGGCGGGCGCGGAGAGCACCTCGCAGGTGTGCTGATGCCCTTCGAGGACAAAATCGATACCTGAATTGACGTCGCAGGCGAGCGCATTCACCGTGGTGCTCATCTTCTCAGCCGACGACGCCGCCGGGCCAAACCACTGCTCCAGCGTCTGCTTCAGATCGCGCAACCCGGCAAAGCCCAGCGCCTGAATCGCCCGCACGACGGTGGCGTCAGAGGTGTGGGTGGCGGCAGCAATCTCCATCGCCGTCTGCTCGAGCACCGCTTCACGATGATCGTGGATATAACGCGCCACCGCCTGCAAACGCGGTGACAGCGTCTGCACCCGCGCGCGAAAACGCTCGCCGTACACATCGACGCGGCTTCTGGCCCGCTTTGCGTTCTGCATGTTCATTTCCCTTGTTGCGGCAGCGGTCGCCCGGCAATCTGCGACTGCACCTGCGCCACCATCAGGCTTAACGAGGCAAAGGAGTTTGAGATCGCCTCTTCCCGTGAAATCAGGACATAGCGCCCGTTGTGACAGGCGGTGAGGAAATCGCACCAGCCGGGCATCACCGCGTTCATGGCGGCCATCTCATCCTGCGGTGTGCCGCCGGTATCGCCGCGCCATGTTGCAAAGACAAAGTCCGCATCCAGCTCCGGTAGCCGCTCGGCGCTGACATCCATCCGCCCGCCTTCAGGGATGCTGTCGATAAGCGGCGGGAAGCGAAAACCGGCATCCCGCAGCACGCGGCCCAGCGAGTGATAGCTGTGTAGTACGTTGATTTTGCCGTTGTTCGCCTGGATAACCGACACCGTTATCTTGCGGGTATCAATGGTCTTTTTCAGCGCCGCAATCTGCTCCTGATAGCGCCGCATCAGGATCGCCAGCCGCGACTGCGTGCCGGTCAGCTGCGCCAGCTTGCGATAGATCTCCGGCGCGCCGCCCTGCAGATGATCGATGCTCACCGTGGGCGCGATCTTCTCCAGTTGCTCTACCGGCGTATTACGGCTGGGCTCGGTAATGATCAAATCGGGTTTTGCTGCTGCAATGGCTTCCATATCGATATCGGCAGAGCCGATAAAGCGGATGTCAGAGTTATCAAAGTCGACGCCGGTTAACAGCGCGCCGGAGCGTAACACGTGGCGACCATCCGCCTGCGTGCGCCCGTGGCTGGCGACGGGCGGCACGCCAAGCTCAATCAGCGGAATGGTGATATCGAGATCGTGCAGCGACACAATGCGTTTCGGGTGCTGCGGTACCTTGACCACGCGCCCTAAGTCGTCGGTAAAACTCTGCACAGGCTCTGCGGCAGCGGCGGCGAAACCTGCCAGCAGCAGCAGGGAGAAGAGAAAGCGCATAGAACTCCTTAAGGTTATAAGCGATCGCGCCGCTGCCAGAGCAGCAGCAGGAAAAAGGGGCCACCCACCAGCGCAATCACAATCCCGGCGGGAAGTTGCAGCGGCGCAAACGCCAGCCGCCCAATCGTATCGGCGGCGAGCACCAGCAACCCACCGAGCACTGCGCTGCCCGAGAGCAGCGCGCGCTCACCGCCGCGCAGCAGAAAGCGCGCCATATGCGGGGCAATCAGCCCGACAAAGCCGAGGCTGCCGACGCAGGAGACGCTGGCCGCGGTCAGCAACACCGGCGCGAACACCCGCAGGCCGTTAAGCAGTATCAGCCGCACACCCAGCCCGGTTGCCGCCTGATTGCCGAGCTGCGCGACATCCGCCGCCCGGGCGGTGAGCAGCAAAATAAGCGCCGCAGGCAGCGCCCAGCAGAGCGCCACGCCGAGCAGCGGCCAGCTGGCGGCCTGCAAACTGCCCGCCAGCCACAGCATCGCGGTCTGTACGTCGCGCACGTCGGCGGTGGTCATAAAGAGGCCGATACCGGCGGCGAAAGTCCAGGAAAGTCCAATACCGAGCAGCACAAAGCGCGGTCGGGAGACGTCGCGCGCCAGCGCGATCACCAGGCCTGCGGCAAGCAAGCCGCCCGCCATTCCCGCCAGCGGACGCCACATCACGCTTACCGCCGGAAAGCTGAACACCAGCGTTAACACCGCAACGCTGGTCCCCTCTTTCACGCCAATTAAGCCCGGATCCGCCAGCCCGTTGCGCGTCATAGATTGCATCGCCGCGCCCGCCATGCCGAGCATCGCTCCGCAGAGCAGCGCCATGCAGAGCCGCGGCAGGCGCAGATCCCACACCACATAGTGCTGCTCGCCGCTGAGCATCTGTGGCATAAACAGCGCGCGTGTAAGGCTCGATGTCGGCACGGGCAGCGATCCGTGCGAAACGCCGAACAGCAGCAGCCCCAGCGCCAGCAGCAGCAGGCCGCTTAGCCACAGCAGCGCGCGCGGGCGGAGCAGGCGGGAGAAGCCGCCGATCCGAAGCGCACGCAGCCCGGCGCGATGCAGTTGGTGGCTCATTTGAAGAACCTCGCCGCCAGCAGCATAAACAGCGGCGCGCCGACCAGCGCAGTCATCACCCCGGTCGCCAGCTCCTGCGGCGACAGCAGCGTTCGCGCGGCGATATCTGCCAGCAGCAATAGCACCGCGCCGCCGAGCGCCGAGAGTGGGATCACTACGCGCAGATCGCTCCCCGCCAGACGGCGCACCATATGCGGCACCACCAGCCCGACAAACCCGACCGGCCCGGCAATGGCCACCGCCGCACCGCACAGCAGCGCAATGGCGAATAAAGAGAGCAGGCGAATTCGCGTCAGCGAAACACCAAGGCCGCGCGCCAGCGTATCGCCGAGCGCCAGCATATTCAGTGCCGGTGCCAGCCCAATCGCCAGCGCCAAGCCAGCGGTGGCAGCCATCGCCGCAGGGGTGATTTGCGCCCAGCTCAGCCCGGCAAGATCGCCCGCCAGCCAGGTGCGCATGCTCAGCAGGGTCTGCTCATCAAGGATCAGGATCGCGGCGGTGATTGACGAGGCAAAGGCCGACAGCGCCACGCCGCAGAGCGTCACCTTCATCGGCGTAAAGCCAGCGCGCCCGGCAGAACAGAGCAGCATCACCAGTGAGAAAAGTAGAGCCGCGCCGCAAGCGGCAATCAGCGGTCGGCTGACGGCGGCATCGCCCACCGTGATGCCAAGCGCGGTAGTTGCCACCACCGCCAGCGCGGCACCGGCATTCAAACCGAGGATATGCGGCTCGCCCAGCGGGTTGCGAATAACCGACTGCAAAAGTGCTCCGGCCACGCCCAGCGCGCCGCCGGTAAAGAGCGCGGCGACGAGGCGCAGCAAGCGCAGGCTGACGATCACCCGGTGATCGAAATTGTGCGGATCAAAGGCGATCAGCGCCTGTACCACCGTCGGCGGGTCGATGTAGCGCGCGCCGAGGCCAAGATGGCAAATGGCCGCCATTATCACTAATGCCAGCAGGCCAGGCGCGGCGATACTCACGCGGGCAGAGTGACGAACGCTCATGCGTTACTACCGCCCGGTTTGCGAAAGGGCATAAAGAATGGCTTGCCGGTCAACGGGTTAACCGACATCTGCACCTCGACATCAAACACGCGTTTGATCAGCTCCGGCGTGCAGGCCTCGCCTTCGTTGATCACCCCCTGCAAACGCCCCTGCCTGAGGAAGATCAGCGTGTCGGCGTAGTTCACCGCGAAGTTAAGATCGTGCAGCACCACAATCACCGTGCGGCCATGATCGCGGGTTAAGGTGTGCAGCAGTTCGAGGATCTCCACCTGATAGCGAAGATCGAGGAAGGTGGTTGGCTCATCAAGCAGGATCACCGGCGTTTGCTGCGCCAGCGCCATCGCGATCCAGCAGCGCTGCCGCTGGCCGCCGGAGAGGCTGTCCACGGGCTGATGGGCAAACCCGGCGGTGCCGGTCATTTCCAGCGCCTGCTGCACTGCGTTTTCATCCTCTTGCGACCACTGGCGCATAAAGCTTTGCCAGGGGAAACGCCCGCGCGCGACCAGCTCAAACACCGTCAGCCCTTCCGGCACGACCGGCGACTGCGGCAGGATGCCCAACTGGCGGGAGACGGCTTTTGTCGGCTGCTGATGGATCGCTTTGCCATCCAGCAGCACGCTGCCGCCAAGCGGTTTCAGCATGCGGGCAATGGTGCTGAGCAGGGTGGATTTCCCGGAGCCGTTTGCGCCCACCAGCACACTCATTTTGCCAAGGGGAATGGTGAGGCTGATCTCATCGATAATCAGTTGCTTGTGATAGCCCGCCGACAGGCGGTCGAGCACGATACCTTGCCCGCTTTCAGGTTGTTCCACGTGTTGTGGCATGTTGACTCCTGCGCCGCAACAGCGTGGCTACCCGCGCGTGCGTTAGCATCAAATAAAAATAAATCTCATTCTCTTTTGAAATTTTGCAGTTTACCGCTGTAGTAGTCAAGTATCCTAATCCGCTAACGCACTTACCCTCTCAGGCAGATGATCGGTGCTTATCTGCAAACCGAACCTAACTATTAACTTATTTATTTTTAATAACTTAATTAACTAAACCCACCGCGTTACCTGCTCTTCTTTGAACCTCATTTTTCTGTAGTGAATCTCTCCTGTTTTTCGTTTACTACTACGTAAGCTCATGTTTGAATGATTATCAATTACAAATCCGAAGCCGCACACTACGGTTAACGGATAGCGCTTTATCCACCAGCAATAACCATAAAAAACGTTCACGCCTGCCGGTAACGCAGGCACGCTTCGGGAAAGAAGAAGACATGGCAGATTTAACAGGTTGTTATTTCGGGCAAAAAGGGCGCACGCGCCTCTCTGCGCTCATTTTAGGCGCGCTCGTTTCACCGCTCACGCACGCAGCAGATAACAAAGAGGGCGACACCGTAACGGTGGTGGCAGATGCCGCCGCCGATAAACCGGCCACCTCCGGGTATCAGCCGCTCAACTCCTCCACCGCCACCCTGACCTCGATGCCGCTGCTGGATATTCCGCAAGTGGTGAATACCGTCAGCGACCAGGTTCTGGAAGATCAACACGCCACTACGCTTGATGAAGCGCTCTACAACGTCAGCAACGTTGTGCAGACCAACACGCTCGGCGGCACTCAGGATGCGTTTGTGCGCCGCGGTTTTGGTGCCAACCGCGACGGCTCGGTAATGACCAACGGCCTGCGCACCGTGGTGCCGCGCAGTTTTAACGCCGATGTCTCCAGGGTGGAAGTGCTGAAAGGCCCGGCCTCAACGCTGTATGGCATTCTCGATCCCGGCGGGCTTATCAACGTGGTGACCAAACGCCCGGAGACCACTTTTGGTGGCTCTGTTTCCGCCACCTCCAGCAGCTTTGGCGGCGGCACCGGTGAGTTTGACGTTACCGGCCCGATCGAAGGCACGCGGCTGGCCTGGCGCCTGATCGGCGAATACCAGAACGAAGATTACTGGCGTAATTTCGGCAAGCAGAAAAGCACCTTTATCGCCCCCTCGCTGAGCTGGTTTGGCGATAACGCGACGATCAACGTGCTCTACTCCCATCGTGATTATCAGATGCCGTTCGATCGCGGCACGATCTTCGATCTTGCGACCAAACAGCCGGTCAATGTCGACCGTAAAACCCGCTTTGATGAGCCGTTTAATATTACTGACGGTGAATCTGACATCGCGCAGCTCAACGCCGAATATCGCTTTAACAGCCAGTGGACCGGAAAGCTGGAGTATGGTTTCAGCCAGGATAAATACAGCGATAACCAGTCGCGGGTGATGGCCTATAACGCCGCCACCGGCGGGCTGACGCGTCGGGTGGATGCCACGCAGGGATCGACCCAGCGCATGCACACCACGCGCGCCGATCTGCAGGGCAACGTGACGCTTGGCGGTTTTTATAACGAGATCCTCACCGGCGTCGCGTATGAAAATTACGATCTGCTGCGCACCGATATGATCCGCTGTAAAAACGTGAAGGATTTCAATATCTACAACCCGAGCTACGGTCGTGCCAGCAAGTGCACAACCGTCTCGGCCTCCGACAGCGATCAGCGCATCCAGCAAGAGAGCTACTCGGCGTATGCGCAGGATGCGCTCTATCTGACGGACAACTGGATCGCCGTCGCCGGGATGCGCTACCAGTATTACACCCAGTATGCGGGCAAAGGGCGTCCGTTTAAGGTCAACACCGACAGCAGCGATGAGCAGTGGACGCCGAAGTTTGGCCTCGTTTATAAACTCACGCCGTCGATCTCGCTGTTCGGTAACGTGGCAAAAGCCTTTATGCCGCAGTCGTCGATTGCCAGCTATATCGGTGACCTGCCGCCAGAAACATCGACTTCCTATGAAGTGGGTGCCAAATTCGACCTCTTCGACGGTGTTACCGCCAATATCACGGCGTTTGATATTCACAAACGTAACGTGCTGTATAACGAAATCGTCGGCGATGAGACGGTAGCGAAAACCGCCGGGCGCGTGCGCTCCCAGGGCGTTGAGATGGATGTGGCAGGTGCGCTGACGCCGAATATGAATGTGATCGCCAGCTACAGCTATACCGCGGCGAAAGTGCTGGAAGATCCGGACTACGCCGGTAAACCGCTGCCGAACGTGCCGCGCCACACCGGTTCGCTGTTCCTGACCTATGACATTCACAATGTTTATGCCGGTAATACGCTGACCCTCGGCGGCGGTGGGCACGGCGTCAGCCGCCGCTCGGCCACCAACGGCGCGGATTACTACCTGCCGGGCTATGTCGTCGCGGATGCCTTTGCCGCTTACAAAATGCAGCTGCGCTACCCGGTGACGCTGCAACTGAACCTGAAAAACCTGTTTGATAAGACCTATTACACCTCATCGATGGGCACCAATAATTTGGGTAACCAGATTGGCGATCCGCGTGAAGTGCAGTTCACGGTGAAGATGGATTTTTAAGGTTTAACCGGTAACCCTTCTGCATTGCCCGATGGCGCTTACGCTTATCGGGCCTACGTGTTGAATCCTCGCTTTTCCCAGGCCGGGTAAGGCACAGCCGCCACCCGGCACCTCCCCTGCATTGCCCGATGGCGCTTACGCTTATCGGGCCTACGCGTTGAACCCTCTCTTTTCGTAGGCCGGGTAAGGCGCAGCCGCCACCCGGCATCTCCTCTGCATTGCCCGATGGCGCTTCGCTTATCGGGCCTACGTTTAAGCCTCGCTTTTCGTAGGCCGGGTAAGGCGTAGCCGCCACCCGGCATGTTCCCCGTACCGCCGGTTCATTAAACAGTCACCTGCACGCCATGCTTTTGCAGCATTGGTTTCACACAATGCCCGCTTTCGAAACCCGTGACGTTTTTTTCAGGCAACTATGAAAAAGTACTGGCTTCCCTGGCTTATCCTCTCGCCGTCGCTGCTCTTCCTGGCGCTGTTCACCTACTTTCCCCTGCTGCGCTCGGTCTACGACAGCCTGTTCGATACGCGCATGGCGAGCGACAACCCGCCCTTTGTCGGCGCGGCTAACTTTACGCGCCTGCTGGAGGACAGCGTCTTCTGGCAATCGCTGCTCAATAACCTGCTCTATATCCTGCTGACGGTGATCCCGGGCGTCACGCTGGCGCTGCTGCTGGCCGTCGCGCTGTGGGAAAACCACCGCGTAAACCGCTGGCTGCGCACCGCTTTTTTCTTCCCGATGATTATCCCGATGGTCAGCGCCGCCGCGCTGTGGCTGTTTATCTTTATGCCCGGCCTCGGCATGCTCGATCACTACCTGGCCACCCTTTTTGGCCCGATGAATAACAACTGGCTCGGTCGCAGCAACAGCGCGCTGTTTGCGCTGGCGCTGATTGGCGTATGGAAATTTGCTGGCTACTACATGCTCTTCTTTCTCGCCGGCTTGCAGGGCATTCCGGCCTCCACGCGCGAAGCGGCGGTGATGGAGGGCGCAACGCCAACCCAGGTTTTCTTCAAGGTCACGCTGCCGCTGCTGCGCCCGACCCTGAGCTTTGTGCTCACCACGGCGCTGATCTACTCCGTAACGCAGATCGATCACGTTGCGGTGATGACCCACGGCGGGCCGGATAACGCCACCACCGTGCTGCTCTACTACATCCAGAATCTCGCCTGGGAGACGCACGATCTCGGTAAAGCGTCGGCGGCCACCTTTTTAACGCTGGTCGGCCTGTTCATCTTTTCGCTGGTTAACCTGAAATTACTGGAAAGAGGAGCGCACTATGAGCGTTGAGATCTCGCCTGCCCTCAATTCGACGGCTGCCGTAGCCCGCCCGCGCTGGCTGCGTCTACGTCACTCCCGTTCGTTTACCCTCGCGTTGCTGATGAGCTGCCTGGCGCTGCTGTGGGTCAGCCCGTTTATCTGGATGCTCTCGTCCGCTTTCAGCACCACCACCTTCGGCGAAGAGATGGCCTCAATTCTGCCGCGCTTCCCGCTGACGCTGGATAACTTCCGCGAGGCGTGGAACAGCGCCGACTGGCTGAGCCTCTATGGCAACACGCTGATTTTCGCCTTCGGCACCTTCTTCGTGCAGCTTTTTACCATCACGACCGCCGGGTATGTCTTCGCCTGCCATGAGTTTCGCGGCAAGCAGACGCTGTTCGTCCTCTTTCTGGTGCAGCTGATGATCATGCCGGTAGTGATGATGATCCCCAATATGCTGACGCTGAAAACCTTCGGCCTGCTCAACACCTTAACCGGCGTGATGATGCCCTACTTCACCTCGGCGTTTGGCGTGTTCCTGATGCGCCAGGCCTTTCTCGCCATCCCGAAAGAGATCGAAGAGGCGGCGCTGATGGAGGGCTGCCGCTGGTGGCAGGTGCTGTTCCGCGTGATGTTGCCCATGTCCTGGCCGTCGCTGCTCGCCTTCGCCACCGTCAGCATTACCTATCACTGGAACGAGTATTTATGGCCGCTGATGATGCTCAACGATCCCGACAAGCAGGTGCTGACGGTCGGGCTGGTCTCCTTCGCTATGGGCGCGGAGTCCGGCGGGCAGTGGGGGGTGATCAGCGCCGGGACGCTGATGGTCTGCCTGCCGCTGATGGTCGCCTTTATCGCGTTCCAGAAACAGTTTCTTCGAAGCTTTGGCTTCTCCGGCATTAAATAAGGAGTGCAGTGATGTTTTTAGCGCAAATTTCCGACACCCACTTTCGCAGCCAGCATCAGAAGCTGTACGGGTTTATTGACGTCAATGCCGGTAACGCCGATGTAGTGTGCCAGCTAAACGCCCTGCGCGAGCGCCCGGATGCGGTGGTCATCAGTGGCGACATCGTCAACTGCGGCCAGCCTGAAGAGTACCGCGTGGCGCGCCAGGTGCTCGGCAGCCTCGACTATCCGCTGTTTGTTATTCCCGGCAATCACGATGACAAAGCCCACTTTCTTGAGTATATGCACCCGCTCTGCCCGCAGCTGGGCAGCGATCCGCACAATATGCGTTACGCGATTGATGAGTTCCCCACCCGTCTGCTGTTTATTGACTCCAGCCTCGCCGGGGAGTCAAAAGGCTGGCTGACGCCGGAGACGCTGAACTGGCTGGAAGCGCAGCTTATGCAGAGTAGAGATCGGCCTACCGCGCTCTTTATGCACCACCCGCCGCTGCCGCTCGGCAATGCGCAGATGGATCGCATCGCCTGCGAAAATGGCCATCTGCTGTTAAATCTGATTGAGCGTTTCCCGGCGCTGACGCGCATCTTCTGCGGCCATAACCACAGCCTGACCATGACCCAGTATCGCCAGGCGACGATTGCCACCATTCCCGCCACCGTGCACCAGGTGCCGTACTGCCACGAAGATACCCGCCCCTATTACGATATGTCGCCGCCCGCCTGCCTGATGCACCGCCAGGTCGGCGAGCAGTGGGTCAGCTACCTGCATTCACTTTCTCACTACCCCGGCCCGTGGCTCTACAACCCGCAGATCAGCTGCCCGGTGGATGAGCGCTAAAACCATGTTAAGACTCAATCAGGTTAGTAAAAGCTTTGAGGGCAACGCGGCGCTGAATGCGGTCTCGCTGGAGATTGCCGACGGCGAATTTGTGGTGCTGGTCGGGCCCTCCGGCTGCGGCAAAAGCACACTGCTGCGGCTGATCGCCGGATTAGAGAGCGTCAGCAGCGGGGAGATCTGGCTCGATAATCAGCAGATCACCACCCTTTCGCCGCGCGATCGCAACTTTGCGATGATCTTCCAGAACTATGCCCTCTTCCCGCATCTTTCCGTGCGCGACAACATCACCTTCGGCATGAAGGTGCGCAATGAGGAGCGAGCAAGCTGGCAGCCGCGGCTGGCGCGCGTGGCGCAAATGCTGGAACTCGATACGCTGCTGGAGAGAAAACCGGCGAAGCTCTCCGGTGGCCAGCGTCAGCGCGTGGCGATGGCGCGCGCCATCGTGCGCAACCCGAAGCTCTTTTTGATGGATGAACCGCTCTCCAACCTCGATGCCCGCCTGCGCAGCGACGTGCGCGACAGCATTATGGCGATGCACCAGCAGTTACAGATAAGCACCATCTATGTGACCCACGATCAGACCGAAGCGATGTCGATGGCCGACCGCATCGTGGTGATGAATGGCGGGCATGTGCAGCAGGTGGGCCGCCCGGAAGAGCTTTATGCGCACCCGGTGAACCTGTTTGTCGCTGGCTTTATTGGCTCACCGGCGATGAACCTGCAACGGCTGCCCTGTGCCGGGGACGATGTGCTGCTGGGCGAGCAGCGCCTGCCGCTGCCGGCTCACGCCCGAAATCATGATGAGGTATGGCTCGGCATTCGCCCGGAACATATCACCGATGTGCCAGAAGCAGGCCATCTTATGCTGCCTGCCACCGTCACCCAGCGCGAACTGATGGGCGCCGATTACCAGCTGCATGTCACCACGCCCATCGGCAACCTGCGCTACATCCGCCGTCACCGGGGCGATGTTCCCAACAAAGGGGACACGCTCAGCGTCGGTTTTTCACCGTTTGATTGCCACCTTTTTGCTGCCGATACGCAGCGTAATTTACACCAGGAGAGAGACCATGCATAAGCTAATGCGAGCGCTTACTTACGGTATAACCCTTGCGATAAGTGCCAGTGTGGCGGCGCAGGAGAAGATCGACTTTATGTTTCCGGCACCGGTCGATGGCAAGCTGACGATGGAGATGACGCGCATCATCAAAGCCTTCAACGACTCGCAAAAAGAGGTTGAGGTACGCGGCATTTTTACCGGCAACTACGACACCACCAAAATGAAAGCCGAGTCCGCGCAAAAGGCGGGCCAGCCGCCTGCGCTGGTGATTATGTCCGCCAACTTCACCACCGATCTGGCGTTAAAAGATGAAATCCTGCCGATGGATGAGCTGTTTAAATATGGCGATAAAAAAGCGGGCGATTTCCTGCAAAGCGCCTTCTGGCCTGCGATGCAGAAGAATGCGCAGGTGATGGGCGTGACTTATGCCATCCCGTTCCACAACTCGACGCCAATCCTCTACTACAACAAAACGCTGTTTGCGCAGGCGGGCATCACGCAGCCGCCTCAGGACTGGAAAACGCTGCTGGAGGATGCGAAAAAACTGACGGATCAGAGCAAAGGCCAGTGGGGCATTATGCTCCCCTCGACCAATGACGATTACGGCGGCTGGATCTTTTCCTCGCTGGTACGCGCCAACGGCGGCAACTACTTCAATGAGAACTTCCCCGGCGAGGTCTATTACAACGCGCCGACCACCATTGGCGCGCTGCGCTTCTGGCAGGATCTGATCTACAAAGAGAAAGTGATGCCCTCCGGCGTGCTGAACTCCAAACAGATCAGCGCCGCCTTCTTCTCCGGCAAGGTGGGGATGACGATGCTGAGCACCGGCGCGCTTGGCTTTATGCGTGAAAACAGCAAAGGGTTTGAGCTGGGCGTAGCGATGATGCCTGCCCAGCTGCAGCGCGCGGTGCCGATTGGCGGCGCCAGCCTGGTGAGCTTTAAAGGCATCTCCGACGCGCAGAAAAAAGCGGCTTATACGTTTATGACCTACCTCATTAGCCCCGAGGTCAATGGCGCATGGAGCCGCTTTACCGGCTACTTCTCGCCGCTGAAAGCGACCTACGACACGCCGGAGATGAAGGCTTATCTCAAGCAGGATCCCCGCGCAGCGATTGCGCTGGAGCAGTTACAGTATGCGCACCCGTGGTACTCCACTTATGAAACCGTCGCCGTGCGCAAAGCGATGGAGAACCAGCTCGCCGCGGTAGTGAACGATGAGAAAGTGACGCCGGAAGCAGCAGCTGCCGCCGCACAAAAAGAGGCGGATACGTTGATGAAGCCGTATGTCGATAAAACGGCGCTACAGCCGGTGAAATAAGGGATTTGCAGGCCCGCAGGGAAGCGGGGGAAGGTTTGCTCCAGTAAGCACTCACTAACGTAGCAGTATCATGCTTAGCGTCGCCTGGAGGGTTTGCGCATCGTAATAGAGTGAAAAGATATCTGCTGCGGGGTCGCCGGATTTTCGCCACTCTTCTGCACGGGTTATCGGATGCGGATCGCGCTCATAGCCGAGGGTTTGAATGTACTGCCGCAGCGCCTCGATACTCTCTTTGCTGGCATTCTCAAAAATTATGCTGTTGATGGAGGGATAACCGTCACCATTATGAAATTCCAGATGATACGTCGTGGTGATACGCGGAGCCTGCGCAATCGCCTTTTCAGTCAACATGTTGTAATCCCACAGATTACGCTCGGTGTAGACCGTCGTTTCCCCCAGCCCGGAGAGCATCAGCCAGAGCAGAAAGAAGAGCACCAGCGCGAAGGAAACCACAAACAGGCTGCCCCACTTCACTATGCGAAAGAGTAACGCGGTGGCTGCGTGGGGCTTTTGCATCATTATTTTTTATCCTGCACCGTAGTTTGACGCTCCAGTCTTACCTACTCTTCGCGCGCCATAATCTTTTCGATATAAGCCTCAAGCTGATGACGCTGCAGATAGGTTTTCACCTGACGCTCCCAGCCGGAGCCATCGCCGAGCACCGCGCGGCTATGCGTCGGGGCATAGAGATAATGCGTGTCGTAGAGGTTCATCAGCGACTGGTTCATCGCATCGATATTGGCCGGGGTTTTCTTGCTTCTCTCTTGCTGGATAGCCAGCGAATGCAGGACTTTTTCGCGCGACGCTTCATCGGGCGTCCACGACCGCTCACTCAGTTCGCTCAGCACCAGAAACTGCGGCTGATACTCTTCGGCCAGCGCGGCCTGTAACCGGTCATGACCGTCGAGGATGACGAACGACGCCAGCCCGGCGATATACCACACCAGAATCGGCGGCAACGCGTTTTCGCGGCACTTCTTGCGCCACCACTTCACGCGGCCGGACCCGGCATCGACCGGATAGCGGCTAAGCAGCAGATGACCGCCCCACCACCAGTCAACCCACTTCACCTTCTCCGGGTTTTGCAGATCGGGAAAATCTTCACTGTAGAGCGACCAGTTCACGCCGATATAGGTGCTGTGGTCGGGGGTTTCAAAACGCCACTCTTCGCGCGGCACTTTGCGGTCACAAACATAGGGTGCCTTCGGCCTGGCCGCCAGCATCGGGCGTAGCAGCCAGCGGCGCGGCGGCAACAGCGGAACGGGCGCTTCCATCAATTCACGGGCAAAGTAGCGGCACCAGTGGCTGATCCAGCTCTCTTCGCCCGCCCGTTTGGCGCTTTCTACGTCCGCCGAGCTGATGGCAGGCAGCAGCAGATCCTGGCCGGGGTGCTCGGCGTTAAACACCAGCCAGACGCCGGAGTGGTCGTTTAGCATCGTCGCCCAGAAGAGGGGTTCGCCATTGACCTGCAGCGCCATGCGGCCGTTATTGCCGCTCTGCATCTCCATCGCCTGGCCGTTGCCTTCGCGCACCACCAGCTCCAGCCCCTGCCAGCGATCCTGACGGTCGAGCAGATCTTTCCACCAGTATTCACTCATCCTCTTCTCCTTACGACGTGACCCGCAGAGTGTAAGGCAAAGTTGCCGAATCGCTAACTATCAGAATGTCTTAAACCATGGCTGAGATTAAAGGAAAGGGATCGCCTGCCGTTTATTACCTCTCATTACTTTGTGAAAGGAACCACAATGTTACATGCCATTTTGAACAGCAAAGCGCGGCGCGTGGATGTGAGCGATAAGGCTGCACAAAGCTGGCGGTCGGTATTTCAAAACTATGAAGACCTCTTAACCGCCGCTTTCTGGGGGCGAATAAGCTATCTCTCCCAGGAAGCCATACAGGCTTTACTCTCCTCCCTGCTCGCAACCGATACTGGCCCGTGGGGAAAATTTGAATCCCTCACCTTCTGGCCTAAATACCCCTTTCCCGACGAACTCGACAGCACTGTCGCGCCGTGGATCAATGAGCATGATAAGTATGCCGAGCCCGATGTTGTCCTGACTTTCGAGCACGCCACGCTGATGGTGGAAGTCAAACCGCCAGAGGGTGGTCAGCAGTACCAACAGCAGTGGTGTAAAGAGATCTATGCGTGGAAAAACAGCGAAGAAGCCCAGCAGGCGCTGCATTTTCTGGCGATCGGCAACTTACCGAAGCACGCTAACGCTCTGTTTTGCGATTTGAAGCGTCTCTTTGATGGCGTGTCGTTTTACGGCTTAGAGTGGCGCGAGGTTCGCGCCAAAATGGAACACCCCGCCAGCGGCTGGCCGACAGAGCAGGATCAACGCATTGTCGCCGATTGCCTGCGCGCCCTTGAGTTATATGGCATCCGCGCGCCGTTGTTGCCGTGGCAGCCCTTACTTTCGTCTCTTCATCACGCCGACCTGTCGGCTGGCTTCCCCTCTTTACAAGGAAAATCCTGATGTCCGATCCCTTTAGCGTCGTGCGCCAGGCGCACCGGATTTGTGCGGCCTACTATCAGCAGATGCTGCCACTCATCAATGAAACGGCCTATCGCCTTGGGGCAGAGTTTTTTCGCCGCGATCACTGGAGCTTCAGCCCACCGCCGCAGCGTAACAGCAACCCTTTTACCTGCTGGGAGTGGGATTTCCTGCCGCTGATGGATGCCGCCTTCGTTTTCGCTCACCAGCAGACCGCCAGCAAAATGGGGAGCGAGGATTTCGTTGTTGATTTCCGCCTGGTAACGGACAGCGAGCTGGCCTGGGAGCAGCGCAACGAACAGTATGGCGAAGATGAAAAACCGCTCGCCAGCGCATTGAAAACAGCACCAGAAAATGCAAAAAGCTTGCTTGAAATCTACCTCTTCGCCACCTGTAAAAACGGAACCTACGATTCCCCTTACACGCTGTGGAACAGCTATCGCGGTTATCCAGAAACAGACGGTACGGTCACGCTTGCAGAGGGTGAACCCATCAAAGCGATCGGTTTCCGGGTGCAGCTTCATGAGCTAGCGCATGACGGTAGCGTTGACGCGCTTGTTAAACGCATCGAGGCTCATCTGGCACTACTGCGGGCGGATAAAACAGCATAATGCCCGCCAGCAGCGTAAAGGCGATCAGCGCTGGTGCAGCGCCGATCTGCGCGTAAAGCACGCCGAAAAGCATCGATCCGGCAACCTGCCCGGCAGCGAGCATAAAAAAGACCACGCCGACGCCGGATGCAGGCCTCTCTGGCGTGGCCTGCGCACCGCCAACCAGCAGCACGCCGGAAAGTGTAATGTAACCCGCCCCACAGAGCGCCACCGCCGGAAACAGCCAGCCGCTAAAGGTATGGCTGAAGGCAATTAGCATCAGCGGAGCGGCCATAAACAGTAGCGACAGGCGGTAAACCTGCCCCATGCCGATGAGGCGCGCAAGCGGCCCGGTAAGGACCCCGAGCATCCCCGCTGCACCGCATACCAGCCACAGCAGGCTTATCAGCGTATTCGCGACTTTCGCATGCTGGCGCAGCACCTCGGGGCCAAAACTCCACCACGCCGCGCTCGCCATACCGCTGATAAAGGCGACGATCGCAAGGTGCACCAGCGGACGAGTAAACAGCCCCCTCTGAGCGGATGGCTCAACCTGCTTCACCGCACCCGACGGCAGATAGCGCCACACCGGCAGCAAGGTCAGCAGCGCAATCGCCGCGAACAGCACGCAGGCGTAGCGCCAGGGCAGAACAAGCAGCATCGGCACAGAGAGGATAATTCCTGCGCCCGTGCCGGCATTGATGATGGTGTTAACCTGCGTCTGGCGCTGCGCGGTGACAGCCTGGCTGACCGCCGCCGCCAGCGACGGTGAAGAGAGCCCGGCGCTGAAACCGGCAATCAGCAGCCCTGCTGCCAGCAATAGGGCCGAGGAAGCAGCGGCAAGCAGCAGCAAACCCGCCGCGGCACAGAGAGCGGAGATCACGCCTACCAACCTTGCGCCATAGCGCGTGCAGAGCCGGGATGCCACCGAGACCGACAGGCAGTAGGCGGCGAAACTGCAGGCAGAAAGCACGCCCGCCAGACGCGGGCTGAATGGCACCTCTTGCGAGACCGCGGGCAGCATCAATCCCCACGAGAAACGCGCCAGCCCGTAAGAGACGGCAATCAACAGAAAGCCCGTAACGGCGAGCGAAAGGGAGTTTTTCATGGCGTCTCTTGGTGGGCAATAAGCAGTGCCGCCGCATCACCGGCGCGCTGCGCGGCCTGAGCACCGACGATCAATGCCGAGGTGATAGCGCCTTCAAACAGCATCCATATCGCATCTGCCAGCGCGGCGTCGTGCACGCAGTCGGTGATGTAAGCGCGCAGCTGATAGCGAAAATCGAGCGCCAGCGCCGAGAGGCGAACACTCTCCTGCGCATACTCGCCCCAGGCTTTCAGAAAGAAGCAGCCGCCGGTGCCATGTGCCTCCATCCAGTCGCCGAGCACGGTGAAAAGCGTGTGAATGGCGAGCGGATCGTCAGGCGTTCGCAGGTCAGCAAAAAACCGCTGCTGACGCGCCTGCATCACCGCCTCGGTAAGCTGCTCGCGCGACGGGAAATGACGATAAAGCGTGCGCGTCGAGACGCCCGCTTCGCGGCAGATGCGGTCGGTGCTGGTGGCGTGAAAGCCGTTGTCATAGAAGAGCCGCTCGGCGGCCTCGATGATATCGTTTCTTTTTTGCATAGTTAAAAAGTAAACCGATCGTTTTACTTCTGCAAAAAAATAGCGAAAAAAATAAGATTAATAATCTATTCAGCCGGAACGGTATCACCTGCAGCACGGGTTTTTACCGCGGCGTTATTTACCGCGTGAAACATCCGAAAAGGAACCATTTGCCTTGAAGCACCCCTCCCCTTTGCTAATTCTTAAAAATCACCTTCGCACTCCGTTCGTTCCGCCACCTTTTTGAGCAACCACCGCTTTCATCTTCCTGGCGCAAGATGCTGATTATCAGGGGCTTACCATGTCCGACTACGATATTCTTCCTAAAAGTATGCCCGACACCACAGGCGACATGGCCGATCGTTTTGATACCGCGCTGCCGGAGGCATCATTTAAAAATGATTACTCCCGGCTTGCCGCTGATATTTATGAGCTTTTTCTGGACGACTCAGACGATATTACTCTCCAGTCATCAGGCCGCCCGGCAAACAACGGCTCCCCGCCCGATGAAAATAAAAAACAGCAGCTGAGGGATGTTATTGAAGAGGCGTTAAATAAAAAACTGCCCCAGCTGATCGAATTCCACGCGAAGGGTTATAACGCGATCAGTCCGGACAGAAACGCGCTGCAGAACCTCCGGGAGATGCTGCAAAACGAGCGGCTGAATATTCCTGAAGCGCTGCGTAAACCCGCCCGGCGATTTGTCGACACCCTGAATGCCGTGCTCAGCTCAGAAGAGACGCTCTCCCCGGACCTGCTCCAGGCATCAGACGACGTTCTTCAGCATCTGCGCGCCGCGCTGGATGACCTCAGCGCCATCCGCAAAGTCAGCACGCTGAACTGGGAGGAAGAGGCTGAGCAGACGGCGCACGAAGCGCGCGGGCAGCTGGTCACCCGCGCGGCTGAGCAACTTTTCCCGCAGCAGGGCACAGAGCGCGAGAAAAGCCGGCAGAAACTCGACAGTATCCTGTTCTCACAAAGCAGTGCGCTCAGCGCAGAGTATAAAAAATTCAGCCTGTTAAAAGCCTCACTGGTCGCGGAAAGCCGCATGACCCGCCAGCGGCTGGCGGCCCATTTACAGACCCGGGCAGACACCTTAATTCAGGGCGCGCGGGAAGCACGCCGCGCCGCACTGGATGTGCTGCTCACGGAGTCCGGTACCGGGCAGATGCACCCGGAGCAGCTGATGCACTGGAGCCAGGGCTATCAGCAGTATGCCCGTTATCTGCGGGCGGTTGATGCCCGGCCGGACGCCGGTGCGCTGACAGGCAATCCGCTGATTGCCGCCGTGTATGCAACCGCCCGCGGCGGCGGCTCCGCGCGCGCCAGGCTTGCCGGGAGCATGGTGCCGCTGGCGGATGCACTGGGCTCGGTTGCCGTGCGTCTTTTACAGGAAAAACAGCGCACAGAGCCTGCGCCAGCTGCCCCCCGGCCTGCGCAGAGGGAAGAGTCCGGGTTAACGGGCAAAATTAAAAAAGTGGTCTGGGACAGGGGGCGCAAAAAAGGGCGTGCGGTCAGGGCAACCTCTGTCTGGCTGGCGAAAACCTCCGGCAGCAAAGTCAGCCGGGCAGCGTCAAAAACGAAACATACCCTGCAACGAGCCCCTGCCCTCAGCGAAGGCACCCGCCAGGCCATCAGCAACACCGCCCTGCTTCTGCTTGATGAGATTCAGCAGGCAGAGCGGCGGCTCAGGCTCCTGCCGGGTTATGCCTGGGTACGCCAGGAGGCGGTACAGCAGCAGCAAAACGTCAGCCGCGAAATCACCGACGCGCGCGAGTCACCCCTGCTGGATACGCTTGTTTCGCAACGGATTAATGAGGAGACAGCCCGCTGGCAGCTGATCGCAGACAATGCCGCCAGGCAGATGGAGGCCCTGCTCTCTCCCCTCACCCGCCTTGCGGAAACAACCTGGTTCAACGACTTTTACTTTGCCCTGAGTGATGAGCTGCGGGCACACCCGGTGCCGGGAAGCGCTGAGGCGATTTCACGCATGGATGAAACGGTGATCCGGGCCGCCGAGCAGCTGGCCGGTCTCGGGCGTCAGCTGAACGCCGCCGCCGTGCGGCTGAGCGGCCACGGGCATGAGGGCGGAAAAGCACTGCAGAAGAAGGCCGGTGAGTGGCTGATGACGCTGAAAACCCTGAAGCACCAGGTCAAAACGCAGGCCATTCAGCTCACCGGCCATGCGCCGGATAACTTCTCCCGCAGCGGCATGCTGGCGCGCGGCATCGCGGAGTGGGCGCAGACGCTGCGTCAGGATTATCTTGCGGGCCTGGCGGGCGATGAGCGCACCCGCGAAAATGAACGCTTCGATCAATTATTCACTGAACTGCTCAGTAAGCACCGCCAGCACTTTGCAGGGCCTGACGATCCGCAGGCAGAGGGCCTGCTGAAACGCGTCGCCATGGCGTTAAAGCATACAGCGGAAGGGACGACGGTCTACCCGCCGACGGCGGAGGAGATCCTGGCGGGCACCCGCAGTATCTCCGCGGATGTTCAGCACTGGGCAGAGAAAAAGATCCTCACCGGCGCGCTGTCAGCGGCAATGTCAGGCGGCCTGAAACTGCTGACCGGGCCGGTTTCCCTGCCCGTGCGCGTCGCCCTGCGCGGTGCGAGAACCGGCTGGACGCTGAACAAAAGCCTCAGGGCAATGAACCGCGTGCGGCTGGGGGAGGGGCCGCCGGACCACAGCGCGCGGGACCGGCTTATCCATCAGGAGTTGTCGAAGCTGGCCTTCCGGCTGACGCTCTCCTTATCCCCGGCGGGTGGTTATGGCGTGGCCGCCACCGTCGTCGGCAACCAGCTGATTAGGGGTAAAAAAACCTACGCCAGAGCGCTGACAAAAAAAGTAGTTGTCGACCTGCCGCAGGAAGCGCTGTGGTTCGGCCTCGCGAATGGCGGTTACGCCGGCGTTAACGCGGTGGTACGGGCCAGCGCGGAGCGTGCGATGCAGAAAGCCTGGGAGCAGGCGGCAAATGCGCGGCGCGAGAGAATTAACCGCATGCTGCTACAGTTCAGCATGGCGGATATTGAGGAAGAAGATGTTTCAGAGACAGAACAATCCATAGCTGAAACCGCAGACGATACTGCAGCTGAAGTCACCTCCGATGTAGTTATTGCAAGTAACGAGACGAATGAATCAACAACGTCGCAGAGCGAAACGCCTGCAGACGCTGGCACCGACCAGGCCAGAAACGATAAAAGAAAAGTGCCGTCATTATCCCGCAGCGGCCGGATAAAAAGATTCGCACCGGACAGTGGAACTCCCCGGACAGGCATCGCGCTGAATACCACGCCGGATAAGGCGGATAATAAAATTATCTCCTCTCATGTTTCCGGCAGTTTAAAAGGTCTCGTCGAGAACCTGGCTACCGGGCGCGGCTTCCTGAACTCCGGCCTCAAAAATGGACACGAGGGAGCAGTTTATAATGCGGACGGCAACTTTTATATTTGTATAAATAAACAATACTGGCCCATTGATTTCAAAGAGAATCAGAAAGCGGTCATCACTTTAAATCCCTATAAAAGAGAGAGCGAAATAAAAATAGAGGTTCATCTCAAAAATAATACGTGGTCAGCAGCCGAAAATGACAATACAAAAAATAATTATCCCGCCCTTCCTGTTAAGCCTGGAAATCCGCAAGAGGAAAGTGCCGAATCCACTACAAATTCAGAAAAAGAGGTTAGCAAAAATGCTGACTCTTCAGCAGGATTATCTAACAGCACAGCAACACCTGAACTTTATAAAGAGGTTAAAAGCTGGTCAACCCATAGTGCTTTTTATTATAACAACATGACTGGCGGTAAAGAGTCGCAGATTTACACAGACAGTAAAAATCATAAAAACTATATTTATCTTAACGGTATTTATTGGCCAGTCATTATCACAGGAAGTTCAACAGCGGCTATCACCTTGAATTTTGATGACCCTCGGCAGAAAAAAGTCATCAACATAAGGAAAATCAATCAACAATGGGGGATAGCACCGTCATTTAACACACAACCCCTGACTATGAAAAACGCAGGTAATTTTAGCATTGAAGATTACATCAAGGTTTTTTTTAGTGCTAATAACGCTGCTAAAGTTACATCCGAACAATTACAAAAATTAGATAACGGGTTATTCCTCGACAAATCCACGGGTCAGCATTATATACAGGTAAACGGATATTACTGGCATATCACATCTATTCTCCTTCGTGGTTCTGAAAAACTTAAAACCTGGAAAATACATGAAGCCGGCACGCGTGAGTATATTAACGTACATTATAATGAAACCACTGGCGTATGGATTCCCTTGCAAACAAAGGATAATGCGTATGATACAGACAACAGTATAACGCCTGCCACATTATCGACAGATTTAATTGGCGAGATGAAAAAATGGGATGTTGATTCGTCTGTGCGCCCTGCTGGCTCAGGACCAGGCGTAGAGGGCGTTGTATATCAAGATAAAACAGGCGAATATTATATCTATCTGCAAAATCGGTACTGGCATTTCAGCTGGATAACGCCAGATGCAGGAGGGGTAACCATCATTAGCGATGGTATTCGTAAGTTTTTCATTCTCCTCAAGGAGAACAGTCAATGGTACTATTTTGATGAAGAACTGATATCAGACGCATTCGATCTCGATACTCTTCTAAAAAGCATCGAGGATGCTAAGCTTGATAACGAAACGCAAGAAAAATTATATTCCATATTATGGCGAGATAATTTCACATCGCTGGATGACTTACTATATAACTTACAGAAAGCACTGGAGCAGGGATTTTATCGACTCTATGAAAAACCGGCTAGCGAAGCTCTCGTTAATATAATCTCCTTAAGTAATAAAGTATCAGAACTACAAAAATCCATTGCTTATTATAATCCTGATAAGGGTAGTAAAAAAGAAGAGTATAACTGGAATCAAAATCTACTCAATTTATATCGAGAAGAGTTCTCCAGCGATGCAGAAGAGAGTTCTTATTTATATGCCGCACGACAAGCTAAAGTTGCGGCTGATGAGGCCAGGAAAAAGATTACCCAACTCAGCACTGCGGCTATTGATCGACAGATTAAAGAACAATATGACGCCATCTCTGCCCGCATGAAAGATATATCTTACTGGCTTGATTTCCTTTTTGAGAGGCCATTATCAATTGATAAACCAATAGCCCAGGAGAATATAGACGCCCTTAAGCTAACAATTAATACGCACCAAACCAGAATCAAACAACTCAGTACCCTGAGGAAACAAACGCTCGATCGGAAAGCTGAATACCAAAAAGTCATAGACGACTATAACAAAAATTATCGTCTGGTAAATATCAGTATTGACTATGTGAAAAAAGCCCTTGCTGATAAGAAAAAACTAGCAGGATTTAATGATGATGTAAGCATAGCTGAAGAGTTACTAATTGATTTCACCTTACAGAAAATTGCCATAAGAAATTCCGCAACAGAGGCTTATACCCAAGTCGAACTCGATAAATTAAAAACATTGAACATTTCGCAAACGATGATAGCACAACTCATTGAGCGCCATACGCTGAGCCAGGAATTAATAGAACAAATCGAGCAGTCATCAATTCAGTGGCCGTCATTGAAAAATAGCTACCAGGATATAGAATGGAGCAATAAAGAAGCAGAGAGAATTTACCAGGAAAATTATCCAGAGGATGATGACTCTGAAGCTAATCACTTATTACCCCCTTTACTCTACTGGTTATTAAAAAACAACGGCAACTTTCGCACCCTAAAGTCGATGGATATAGATGATATTATTAATGTTTATTATTCCGATGCCTATTTATTGAACCCACTAAAGAAAATTAAGGAAATGCCAGAAGGGTATACCCCATTAGCACACATGTTAGGTAGCGAACACTTCAACTCTGATAGCGAGTATTATCAACAATTCGTCACCTACAAGGAAAAATACAGCAATTACGAGGCTAGCGAAAATACCAAAAACTTCCTCCTGTCATCCGATCTCTCTTTGAATGAGATCACATCTAAGGTAAAAAAACGCTTCTATTTTAACGTACTACAGTCAACTAATATTAATGATAAACATGACGGCGGAATGTTATTTATTGAACTGGAAGATGGCCGCTGGGTTTTCTTCTCTCTTTTCCCTGAATCTCTTTTTAGCCGGGTACTATCTCGTGAAGAGATGATGGGAAATATCTGGTTAAAAGCAATAGCTAACCTGACTCCGGAGAAAACACATTATCACGGGGTTGAGTCCGTTTTCCTCGAATCCTTCTTTCTTAAAAACTTTGAACCCAATAATAAAAACAAAAAGGCTGGCAAATACCACACTGTGGAAGCCAGAAAAAAGAAAGAGTACGAAGATTTAATCAAAAACATCTTATACAAGGATCGCGATGGTATCACCTATGACAATCCTTTTAAAGATCGCGCATATTATGGTTTGACCTATGATTTTTCACTTAACACTGAGCAACCACAAGAAACACTATTAGAAACCCTGAATAAAGCTTTTCATGATGTACTGAACCGCTCCGCCACAAATCGAAAAACGTCCTTATACCAGTCGTCACTATTTGAGAAAATCGCTAACATAGTCATTCCTTTTTATGCTGAGATACGTGGTTCAATAAATGACCCAGAGCACAAGGTTGATGCTACTTCAATTATTCTTGATGTCGTAAGCATTTGCTTTGTTGCTTCCCAGGCGGGAACTAAAACGGCTTCACTGCTTAAAAATGCAAAGGGGATGGGTAAAATAATTGGTGAAGGGAGAAAAATTGGGTTAGCAGGAAAGGGCTTGCAGAAATATGTAATTAAACAGATGGGCAAACAAGGCCTCATCAACGCATCGGGGCTCGCGAAAATCAGCGCCAATGCACTCATTGATCTTGTTTCACCTGTTACTTTAGGCGATTTATCAAAGATCTCTTTCACTAAAAAGAAACTTACCGCTGGCCTTAGCAATATCATTAACGCTGATTTCCATGGAGCAGTAAAGAGCAGAGGCATTCCTGATAAATACATAAACACAAGTATTTCGCTTGATGATTTGTCAAAGACTCATATACACGGCACTGACGTTTATACCAAACCAGCTGATAGTGTAATGAATGGGAATTATTTTATTAAATCTGATGGTAACCTTTACCAAATACGCTGGGATGATTATGCGCACACCTGGCGAACTGTTGACCCTAATAATCCAGGGCGTTTTAGTTATGGTGAACCGGTTATCTTAGAAGATGGCAACTGGGTAATAAATAAAAATTATGGTGGGTTACGTGGCGGTGAAATAAAGTACCCACTGGTTACTATGGGTGAGCAACCGATGAGAGAAGGATTAAAAGAGGAAAAAGTCTTTGAAAATATTATCAGTACTCCAGATGTTAATGCCGCAGCATATCTTGAAGAAATAAAAAAAACCGGCGGATTAAGTGGCGCAATATTATCCCCGTCTGAAAAATGTGAACTTGTTATTACAACCATGGCTACTTTTATGAAAAAAAAGGATTTTACAAACATCAGATGCCGGGGCATGGCTTTTTTTGTTAACGGCATGGATACTTCAGCAACCAATCATTTCGTGCTGATCGGTACAAAAAAAGGCAGAGATTACGCTTTTGATATTACTGCCGGACAGTTTAATGGACTCTATCCAGAGTTAAGCGGCCCAATCATTATGCCCGAGGAAATGTGGGCTCAAAAGTATGCCAATATTACGTCCGAAAGAAAGCTTATAAAATACGCTGATTATCCCCTGAACGAACTGCGTAAGGTAAAAATAGATTACGGGTCTTATAGTCCTTATCTCGTGCGCGGGCCCAATAGCCAACTGCCTAATGCATTGGTCCTCAAGCGACCTATCTGGTATTTTCCTAAAAAAAGTGTCGATGATGTTGCTGCCATCGCTAGCACCAATAAAAAAATGGCATTCGACACCATTGCGCAGGCCAATCCTGTACGCGAGGCGGCAAGGCGTAGCAGGCTAACAAGCCAGGCATCCGATATCAGTTGGGATTATGCGGTTACTCTTCTTGAGAATGCCGAACTTATAAGTAAAGGCCCGGCCATAACGTTACGTACCGGCATACGTCAGGCAACAAAATACCAGCGCGCTAGCGCCTCCTCCCCAGGCAATGTGGATGGTCTCTTTGCAAGTAGTCACGCCATCAATAGCCATGAGAATCTGCTTAACGTAAAACAGGGCGAAATATTGATGTTTATGGAGGTTGATCCTAATTTACCGGCCAAAGGACCGCGCCCGATCCATATTATGGTAAGCCTTGGTAATGGCCGCTTCGCCGGTGTGAAAAATAGCGTGCTTAACAGCAGTTTTGGCGATGGCAAACGAATATTAACCGCAGAACAGCTTGGCGAGTTTGTGAACGGGACATTCAGGCGCAGGGGAAATGCTCAGTTACCAGACTTGCAGCTTATCGCGGGCAGACCGAAAGGGCTGCAGCTTGACTCCCCTTCATTAAAATCTCTTGCAGAAGATGCCCCGTTATCGGCAGCGAACAGCAGCGATATCGCCACCACTACCACTGAATTTCTCAGCAAATCAGGGGAGCTGGCAGAAGAGCAGGCCAGGGCTTTGAAAGATCTATTAACGCCCCTGTTATCCACTACCACCACTGGCGTTGTTCATCAGCCCGTAACCAACTTATTAACGAATGCCGTCCTGATTAAGAAAAAACAGCTGGCAAACGTGCCCAAAGGTCAATTGATCATTTTTGATAAAACCTCTGATGTCTCATCGACAAGGCATGTCATGTACAGCCTGGGTAACGGTGAATTTTTTATGGTCAACCCCGGACATCTGGATGCGGGTCTGCCAATTGATAAAGCTATTGTCAAAGCAGAACAGTTCTCCGATGAGATTTTTAAAAACCGCAAAGTCTATGCCGGCAATATCTCACTGACTAATCTTCGCATGAAGTCACTGCTGGGACAGGACGCCAGTTTTGTTGTCAGCGGCAATCAATTAATCATTACGGCACATGGTGCTGCATCAAGCGTTAATGCAATGGATGCCTCTGAACTTGCAGAGGTGATTCGTGGCCTGGGGCTGCGTGAAACCTCCAGAGTGGACTGGTCAAAAATAAAAGAAATCAGGCTTAACTCCTGTTTTGGCGCATTTGGCTCGTTACCCACCGGCAAAGTTCTGGCGCATATCCTGAACAAAAAAGTGACGGCCTATCCTTTTTACTTCAGCGAGAGAATGCGTGATACCAGGCGCTTTTTTACCCGGGCCAGGACTTACCTCCCGGGTGACCTGCCAACCATCGAAGTAGGGAAAATGATAAAACAGCAAAGCCGCAACCACGATTTGTGGGTCAGGCTACTGCGACTACCGCGGAAAGGCCAGGCGAAGGGAGTGCATCTTGTCACCAGTCGTTTTGATAATACGCTCGAGGATGTTGCAAAACTGGCAAATGGCGACACAACGGTCGGGCAATTTATGAAAGATTACCCTGATTATAAAAGCGGGCTGTCCGTGACAGAGAATGAACTCAACACCCTCGTCGGAGAAACTATTCCTGATGATGAAACCTTTGCCATGCGTTGCTGGGATATTCTGATGGCCAGCACCTATACCGCGAATCTGGTGGATAAATATCTTGAAAGCCAGTCAGCGGATTGAGGTATCGCTCACTGAAAGATGCCCTGCGCTATCGATGGAGAGGGTAAATTGGGCAGTGATGAGGTAGGCATCACCTTTGACAGGTACAACGTTCCAGTAGTAAGCATATTTTTCCCCTGCCCTGAATGCAGTGCTAAACATGGGCAGGCAATCACCCGCAGCAATATAACGCGGCTTATCCGGGAAGAGTTCAAAACGCTTTCCTTCATCAGTACTGAAAATCTCAGCCGAGACCATCTTTTCGCCGGGTTTCATGATCGAGACTGCGCAAACTTCATGATTCATCAAAAATAGATTTGTCGGCACTTCTCGTGTCATTTTGTCAAGAAAACCGATGCAGCCAGATAGCATGCACACGCCCATCAATAGCAAACTTGCTCTCATCATCCTTACCCTCTGCCTGTAATGATTTTTCGATACAGCGTCGGGATATCACGAATATCATCTTTTCCGCAATATCGTCCTGGTTGATTATGTTTCTGAAATAGCTGCCAAACATTAATACCATGAATATGAAGCAACCAGTAATCCGCCAGAATAGAGGCCTGTTGCTCAAGGGAATAATCTGTAAGCTTTTCTCTGTCGAGTTGATAAAAATAATTTGCTGCCCAGCTAAAAGCTCCTCGGATGCGCACCCATTGACCATGCTGATGCTGCCACACGTGCCCTAACTCATGGATGAAGGTGTGTTTTTCTTGCAGGGTCGTAGAAGGCAAAGAAAAGTCATCTCTATAACGCTCTTTTCTGTACCAAATCTCCCCATTCGGCGCCATAACATAATCCGGATACTGCAGCCCAAACGGGAAGTAGCTGTCGCAGTGGATCCAGACGCGGCTATATACAATCGCATCGCCGTAAAATTGACGTGCCATGGCAATTTCACCGAGCGTCATCAGACGCAATGTTCCCTCTCTACGTCCTGTAGTCATCATTTATTCCCTCTCACAAATCACAGCGCAGGATTATCAACAAATCTCGTCACCGCTGCGCAGGGGGAATAAGCAGAAAACAAAAATTCAGATTATTTTTTATAAGGACGCGTTACAGGGGTAATTAAATTACCCCTTCGCGTTAATTGCCGGAATCTTATTTACCGCGCTTTGCTGAAGCATGATCCTGCGCCCAACTGCGCTCGGGATGCGGCACAAAATCTTTGACCTGTTTTGCAAGCTCTGCGCTGTGGTACATGTCGATGCATTTCATCAGATTGAGTTTTACATCGCTGCCCTGATGGGAGTAATACTCTCCTGCAAGATAGCGGTCGGCCAGTTCGCCCATCTTCCCGGCGCCCTTTTCGGCATCATACTCACTCCAGTTATCAAAACCGCCAGCGCTGGCTGATGCGTCTTTACCGGCAGCGGGTTCACTGGCGTACGCTTTCGCTACACAGAGCGCCAGTGCGGCATCTTTGTAATTCTGTGCATAGGTGCGGCTTGCGGCGTCAGGTTGCTGGGCTGCTGTCACAGCAGCGCTAAAGAATAAAATGGCAAATAAAACAGTAGATGATCCTTTCATGATAAGGCCCAAAAGTTAGCATGTTCTGTCTTGTAGTTGACGCCCGGCTCATTGAAATAACAATGATCATAGCATTGAAGACCATTCCACAATGTTGCATGCCCAGTTGCATCACCCCAACCTGATATTTCAAATAAAATTAATCCTTTCTTGCCGGCCAGATCCCCCCCTCCAGCAGGAGGATAACGAGTGATGATATCGGGTTTTCCCCAATTCTGACGCAAAAAATGGATAACATCGGCCACATAATGAAAATACCAGCGGCCATCTGCGCCCGAGACTGTTTTGTTGGCAATAAACGGTATCGTAGTTCCCGTTTGATTGAGGATGTAGCTTATACGCACAGCACATGTGTTTACCCAGGCTCCACGCGGCGCAATATTCATTGCAACTTTGCCACCAATAACCTGAGCAACTTTAGAGCCTGAGTCTGCGGGATCGTAAATCCGCATTGCTGCGGCCCATGCTGCTGAAAAAGTAGGTTTTGCCATTTCATCCTTTCCCTATATATGACTAAAAAAAAGACATTAGCAAAATGTGACTGCGCGTACATGAACAATGCGCCCCGTCTACCAAAATTGAGGATTACGTCAATAAAAATGAGAAATAGAAAGCATGCCGACAATGGGTCAAGTTGCGCTACCAAAAAAACGAGGCATTTAGTATGCCCCGTTTAATGTCAGCAATATAAAACGATTAACTGAGCTTAAACACCGCCACCGCCTCTTCCAGCAGCTGAGACTGCTCTTTCAGCGAGTAGGCTGCGGCGGAGGCTTCTTCAACCAGCGCGGCGTTCTGCTGGGTCACGGTATCCATTTGCGCCACCGCGAGGTTGATCTGATCGATCCCGCGGCTCTGCTCGCCGGTGGAGAGCGCGATTTCCGACATCAGTTCGGAAACCTGCTTCACCGAGTTGATAATACGCTGCATGCTCTCGCCTGCGCTGGTAACGCGATCGCTGCCCACCAGCACCTGACGGCCAGAGAGCTCAATAAGCTCTTTGATCTCCTTCGCCGCCACGGAGGAGCGCTGCGCGAGGTTACGCACTTCTGTTGCTACCACGGCAAAACCACGCCCCTGCTCGCCTGCGCGCGCTGCTTCAACGGCGGCGTTAAGGGCCAAGATATTGGTCTGGAATGCAATATCTTCGATGATGCCGATAATGGTGCCGATCTTGCCGGAGCTGGTTTCGATCTCCTTCATCGACACCACGGCTTCTTCAACAATCGCATTCCCCTCTTGCGCCGCGCTGCGCATATTCCCCGCCAGGCTGTTGGCCTGCTGGGTGTTTTCAGAGGTGTGTTTCACGGTTGAGGTCAGCTCTTCCATGCTGGCAGCGGTCTGCCCCAGCGAGGCGGCCTGCTCTTCGGTACGCGCCGACAGATCGGTGTTACCCGCGGCGATCTCTTCTGCGGCGTAAGCCACGCTCTGGCTGGAGTTACGCACCTGAGAGATGATCTGCACCAGCGAGAGACGCATCTGCTCCAGCGCGCTCATCATGCCGCCGATCTCATCTTTCGAGTTGGAAACCACCGGCAGATTCAGTTCGCCCGCCGCCATTTTCTGGCAGTGCAGGCGCGCGGCATCCAGCGGTGACAGCACACGACGACGCAGCAGGATAAAGATCCCCACAATGATCAGCGTAAACAGCAGCGCAAAGACGCCGAGGGTCACCATGCCGTTAACGAAGCGGCTCTGCGCCTCATTGTTCAGCTGCTGGGCATACTTTTCACGGAACGCCAGCAGGTTATCAAGGGTGATCTCGAACTGACGATCCAGCTGAGGAATGGTAGTGCTGACCAGCTGGTTAAAGCGCGCGGTGTCGTTGTTTTTCGCGGCATCCATCAGCGGACGTAAGCCGTTATCAACATAGTCCTGCCAGGCCCGGCGATACGGCGTGGCAAGGGCATCTTCACCGGCAACGCGCGGCGCGGCGAGATAGTTATTGAACGCCGACGAAGCTTTTTGCATCACCTCATTGGCGCTCTCAAGGGAGGCCTGGGTTTTCTGGCTATCGCCCAGCGAGGCGTTAATCATCGCCTCCATCAGGCGTACGCGCAGGGTACGGCTATGGTTAATCGGATCGATGACCGACAGTACCACGCGGATCTCTTTGTTTACGTTATCCAGCGAGTCGTTACTGCGGGTAAGCGACCAGAGGTTAGACGCGGAGCTGATAAGGAAGATAGAGAGTAACAGACCAAAAACGAGCAATGAAAAACGCCTGACTGACATAGTGATCCCTTGGGTGATAGAGCGACAAAACGATGTGGCACCGCATAAAATGCGAATTGCCTTAAAAGAGTTATCGACCAAAAGGGAGCGAAATTTAAATTAAATAATCATATTTACACTAAATATGAATCCTCAAAAATCCATTCATAAAACAAATTTGAGCCCCTCGCGCAAAGAAGATCTCGCATTCGTAATAGGATTCATTATCATTGCGAAACTATTTCGATGATCCCATAAATCACCATAATGTTAATGAAGGATAGTGTTGAATGAAGAAGGTTCTCTGTGCGCTGGGGCTGGCGCTTGCCTCATTAAGTTCGGCTTATGCCACCACATATCCCCTCACCCTTGAAAACTGTGGCTACAAAGAGACCTTCACCAAAGCCCCTGAGCACGTGGTCGCGTTAGGGCAAAACACCGCCGAGATCCTGCTGCTGCTTGGCCTGGAAGATAAAATCGCCGCCACCGCCTTCTGGCCGACCAAAGTCCTGCCGCAGCTGGCGGACAAAAATGCGAAGATCAAAACCCTGACGGTAGAGATCCCCACGCTGGAGTCGGTGCTGGCGCAAACCCCGGATTTCGTTGCCGCGCAATCACCGCTGCTGCTGGGGCCAGAGAGCAAAGTGGCGAAGCGCGAAGATCTCGCCACCGTCGGCGTTAACAGCTATATGTCACCCGGCATGTGCGCCACCAAAAAGGGCACCGGCGATATGTACGGCAGCCGCCAGAAGCTGTGGGACATGACCTACCTCTACCAGGAGATCGAGGATTTCGCGAAGATCTTTAACGTTGAAGATCGCGGCCAGGCGCTGGTTGCCGACTTCAAAAAGCGCGAAGCCGATCTGCGTAAAGAGTTTGGTAAAAACAAAAAAGATCTCTCCTTCGTCTTCTGGTTCTCCAGCTCATCCCCTTCTGCTGACGCCTACGTCGGCGGCAAAAACAGCGCCTCCGGCTTTATCGCCAACGTGCTCGGCGGCCATAACGCCATCACCACCGAAACCGAGTGGCCGACCGTTGGCTGGGAGAGCATTATTGCCGCTAACCCGGATGTGATCGTCGTCTCCAGCCTCGACCGCAACCGCTGGGCGCTGGATAACGCCCAGGAGAAGATTAAGTTCCTGAAGAGCGATCCCGCCGTCAGCCAGCTTGAGGCAGTGAAAAAAGGCCATATCGTGGTGATGGATGGACAGGCGATGAACCCCACCATTCGCACCATCTACGGCGCAGAGCAGGTTGCTGAACAGCTGAGAAAGATGGGGCTTAATTGATGGCAGCGTTGCACCCAACGCGACAAACGTTGTGGTTAAGTAGTGCCGCGCTGCTTGCCGTTGTGCTGGTGGTGGTGGTGATTGCGGTAGGAGCCAGCGTCGGCGAGCTGGCAATTCCGTTACCCAGCGTTTTTTATGCGATTGGCAATAAGCTTGGGCTGACTGCCGAGCCGCTCAACCGCATCTATGAAAGCGTGATCTGGGATTTCCGTCTCAGCCGCTCGCTGGTCGCTGCCTGTTGTGGCGCCGGGCTGGCGATTTGCGGCGCGGTGCTGCAAAGCCTGCTGAAAAACGCCCTTGCCGAGCCCTATGTGCTCGGTGTCTCGGCGGGCGCCTCGACCGGTGCGGTCTCCGTGGTGGTGCTCGGTCTTGGCGCGGGTGCGGTATCGCTCTCGGCGGGCGCCTTTGCCGGTGCTTTCGCCGCCTTTGCCTTCGTGGCGTTTCTCACCAACGGCGCGCGCGGCGGCAACGAGCGCACCATCCTGGCCGGGGTGGCCGCTTCGCAGCTATTTAACGCCGTCACGGCGTATACCATCAGCACCTCCGCCAGCGCCCAGCAGGCGCGCGACGTAATGTTCTGGCTGCTGGGCAGCTTTAGCGGCGTGCGCTGGCCGGAGTTCCAGCTGGTGCTGATCGTGGTGCTGATTGGTCTGGCGATCTGCCTCTACTACTCGCGGGCGCTGGATGCCTTCACCTTCGGTGATGATGCGGCGGCCTCGTTAGGTATCGCCGTGCCGTGGGTGCGCCTCGCGCTCTTTACCACCACGGCGCTGATCACCGCCACCATTGTCAGCATGGCTGGCTCCATCGGATTTGTCGGGCTGGTGGTGCCGCATATGATGCGCTTCTTCTTTGGGCCGCTGCACCGCAGGCTGCTGGTGGCCTGTGCGCTGGCGGGCGCGATTTTGATGGTGCTGGCGGATATCGCCTCGCGGATGCTGATCGCCCCGCAGAGCCTGCCGGTGGGCGTCGTCACCGCGCTGGTCGGCGTGCCGTTCTTCGCCTTTATTATTTACCGTTCAAGGAATCGCTAATGAGCATCGCCGCTGAAAACATCACCTGGAAGGTGGGTAAGAAAGTGATCGTCAACGATGTCTCAATGACGGTTGCGCGTGGCGAAACGGTGGGCCTGCTGGGGCCGAACGGCTCGGGGAAATCCTCCCTGCTGCGCGTGCTGGCGGGGCTGCGCCGCCCGCATAAAGGACGCGTATTGCTCGACGGGCAAAACCTTCACCGGCTGCCCAAAAAGCAGCTTGCCCGCCGGGTGGCGTTCGTTGAGCAGCACGGCATGACCGATGCCAATATGCGCGTGCGCGACGTGGTGAAACTGGGGCGTATTCCGCATCACTCCCCCTTCTCCAGCTGGAGCACGGAGGATGAGGAGACCATCTCCGCCGCGCTGGCACGTGTCGACATGCTGGAGAAAAGCCAGCAGGGGTGGCTGACGCTGTCGGGCGGCGAGCGGCAACGCGTGCACATTGCCCGCGCGCTGGCGCAGATGCCGTCGGAGATCCTGCTCGACGAGCCGACCAACCACCTCGATATTCACCACCAGCTCCAGTTGATGAAGCTTATCAGCGAACTACCGGTGACCAGCATCGTCGCCATTCACGACCTCAACCATGCGCTGATGTTTTGCGACAGCCTGATCGTGATGCAGCACGGTACTGTGGTGGCGAGCGGAACGCCGCAGGCGATCCTCACTGAAGAGCTGCTGTGGGAAGTATTTCGCGTGAAGGCGAAAATCACGCCATCGCCCTGCCATGACAAAAACCATATCCACTTCATCGCCTGACGTCAGGATTTTCGCATGTCTTTTCCCCACCTGCGGCCAACGAAACAGCTCTGGCCGCCTGTTTTACTCGGTAGCCAGTTTGTTTTTAATATCGGCTTCTACGCCGTGGTGCCCTTTCTGGCGATCTTCCTGCGCGATGACTTACTGCTCTCCGGCGGGCTGATCGGCCTGGTGCTTGGGCTGCGCACCTTCTCGCAGCAGGGAATGTTCTTTATCGGCGGCGCGTTATCGGACCGCTTTGGCGCGCGCTTGATTATCCTCTGCGGCTGTATTATCCGCGTCGCAGGCTATCTGATGCTGGCCTTTGGCCACTCGCTGGGGCCGATCATTGTCGGAGCCTGCCTGACCGGCATCGGCGGCGCGCTCTTCTCCCCCTCGATTGAAGCGTTACTGGCGCGCGCCGGTGCCCAGAGCGAGAGCCAGGGCAAGCGCAGCCGCGCCGAGTGGTTTGCGCTTTTTGCCGTCTGCGGCGAACTCGGCGCGGTGCTCGGCCCGGTAGCGGGCGCGCTGATGACCGGCCTCGGCTTTCGCCAGGTGGCGTTAGCAGGTGCTGGCGTGTTTGTCGTGGCGCTGATTGTGCTCTTCTTCTGCCTGCCGCCCGCGCCGCCAAAACGCCAGACGCTGGCAGTCACACCGTGGTGGACCACCTTTCGCCAGCCGCGCTTTGTCGCTTTTATCATTGCCTACAGCTCCTGGTTACTGAGCTACAACCAGCTCTACCTGGCGCTACCGGTTGAGATCCAGCGCGCGGGTGGCAGCGAAAAAGATCTCGGGCCGCTGTTTATGCTGGCCTCGGTGCTAATTATCACCCTGCAACTGCCCCTCGCCCGCTTAACGCGCCGCATCGGTGCCGCGCGCATGATGCCGGTGGGCTTTTTGCTCATCTCTGCAAGCTTTGCCAGCGTCGCGCTCTGCGCTGCCAGCACGCCGCCTGCGGGCTGGATGCGGCTGCTGCCCGCCATCAGCTTTGTCTCGTTATTAACCCTCGGGCAGATGCTGCTGGTGCCTGCGGCGAAAGATATGGTGCCGTGGTTCGCCGACGACGCCACGCTCGGCGCGCACTATGGCGCGCTGGCGACGGCGGGCGGTTTTGCCGTGCTGGCGGGCAACCTGCTGTTTGGCAGCCAGCTAGACCGGGCGTTAACCCCCTCGGTTGAGGCGATCTACCCCTGGTTGCAGCTGGCTATCTTCCCGCTCTGTAGCGCGGTGGCGTTAATCTTTATCTGCCGCCCGATGCGCAGGGGCTAAGCGGGCGCTCAGTTGCAGCACCAGGCTGAACGCGGCGGGTAACACCGTCAGCGTCACCAGTGTTGCCACCAGCAGCCCGCCGATAATGGCGTAGGCCATCGGCCCCCAGAACACCTGATGGGAGATAGGGATCATACCGAGGATCGCCGCACAGGCGGTCAGCATTATCGGCCGCGCGCGGTGCTCCGACGCGGCGATAATCGCCTCATCAGGCTGCATCCCAAGGTGCAGGTTACTGTCCACTTCGCTAATCAGGATCACCGCGTTACGGATGATCATCCCCGCCAGCGCAATCACCCCCAGCAGCGCGACAAACCCCATTGGCGTGCCGGTCGGCAACATCGCCAGCACAATTCCCGGCAGGCCAAACGGTGCCATGGTGACGGCCAGCAGCATGCGCGAGAAGCGCTGAAGCTGAACCATCAACAGCAGCAGCATAATGATCAGCGTCACCGGTAGCACGGCATACACCGAGCCGTTGCCTTTGTCCGATTCGGCAACGGTGCCGCCCTCCTCAATGCGATACCCGGCAGGCAACTGGGCGCGCAGCTTATCCACCGTCGGGCGCAGACCGGACGATACCGCTTCCGCGCGCAGGCCCGGCGCGAGATCCGTCTGCACGGTGATAAAGGGCAGCCGCTGATGACGCCAGATCACCGGGTCGTCCAGCCCCCACTCCGGCGTCGCCACTTCGCTCAGCGGAATTTTTGTACCGTTAGACGTCGGCAGCATCAAGGTGCCGAGCGTACCGATATCGAGCCGCTCGCGATCGTTACCGCGCAGCACCACGTCCACCAGCCGATCGTTATCCCGCACCGTGGTGAGCGTCGCGCCGGACCAGACGGTATCAAGCATCTGGGCAATGCTTTCCGAGGAGACGCCCGCCGCACGCGCGGCGGTCTGATTAACCTGTAAGCGGATCATCCGCTCCGGCTCCCCGGCGGTCAGGTTCACTTCCCGGGTCAGCGGCGAGCCGCCAATCTGCGCCGCCAGCTGATGCGCCAGCGTCTGCACTTTTGCATAATCCGGCCCGCTCACGCGGTAGCGCACCGGCCAGCCCACCGGCGGCCCCAGCTCCAGCGGCGACACGCGAGAGGTAATCGCGCTGAACTGCTTTGCCAGCAGCGTCTCCAGCTGTTGGCGCAGCCGGTCACGGGCGGCGAGATCTTTTGCCACCACCACCAGTTGCGCGGTGTTTTCGTTGTCCTGCAAAACATCCATCGGCAGATAAAAACGCACCGCGCCGGAGCCGACGTAGCTGCTATAGCGATCGAGATCCTCATTACCGGTCATCGCCCGCTCTAGGCGCTCCACCTGCTTTTGCGTCTCGGTCTGCGAGGCGTTCGCGGGCAGCGAGAGCGTCACCAGCAGCTCCGGGCGGTCGGAGGCGGGGAAAAACTCCCCCTGCAAATAGGTGGTGCCGACCAGCGACACCCCCAGCGCCAGCAGCGCCAGTGCCAGCGTGGTCAGCCGCCAGCGCAGCGCGAGGCGCAGCAGCGCCTGATAGCCGCGCTTCAGCCTGCCGACGCGATCGCCATGCTTATTGATGCGCGCGGGCAGCAGCCAGGTGCCGGTGAGCGGGGAGAAGAGGATCGCCACCAGCCACGAGCAGAGCAGCGCGATCAGCACCACGGCAAACAGCGAGTAGCAGTACTCCCCGGCGCTGGAGGCGGCAAAGCCGACGGGAATAAATCCGGCGATCATCACCAGCGTGCCGGTAAGCATCGGAAAGGCGGTGGTTTTGAAGGCATAGGTGGCGGCCTGCCTGCGCGACTCCCCCGCTTCCAGGCGCGCGACCATCGTTTCAACGGTGATCATCGCATCATCCACCAGCAGACCGAGCGCGATAATCAGCGCGCCGAGGGAGATACGTTGCAGGCCGATCCCGGCGAGCATCATCCCGGCGAAGGTCATCGCCAGCACCAGCGGAATGGCGGCGGCCACCACCAGGCCCGCGCGCAGGCCCAGCGAGACAAAGGAGACGGCGAGCACAATCACCACCGCTTCCACCAGCACGCGGACAAAACCGCTCACCGCCCCGCTCACCACCTGCGACTGATCGGCCACTTTCACCATCTCAATGCCGTGCGGCAGCTGGGCCTGGATCTGCGCCATGCGCGCATCCAGCGCCTTGCCAAAGCGCAGCATATTCCCGGTCGAAGCCATCGAGATCGCCAGCCCCAGCGCCGGTTGCCCGTTAACGCGAAACTGCGGCGCGGGCAGCTCAGCGGCCTGGCGGGTGACAGTGGCGATATCGGTGAGCGGAATATAACGATCGTTGATATGCAGCGTCACCGCCCGCAGGCTCGCTTCGCTGCTTAACGCGCCGCTGACGCGCAGCGCCACATTATCCTCGCCGGTGCGGATGGTACCGGCAGGCGCGATGGCGTTTTGTGCCTTCAGCGCCGTGCTGATCTGCTCAATATCGAGCCCCATTCCCGCCAGCTGACGCGGGGAGAAGGCGATAACAATCTGCTCCTGCTGATCGCCTATCAGGCTTATCTTGCCGATATCGTTCAGCGACATCAGGCTGCGGCGGATGGTCTCCAGCCGATCGCGCAGTTCACGCGGCGAGTAACCGTCGGCGGTAAAGCCATAGATGGTGCCGAAGGTGTCATCAAACTCATCGTTGACCTGCGGCCCCTGCGTGCCCTGCGGCAGATCGGCGGCGCTGTCCTGCATCTTTTTCCGCACCTGGTACCAGATGTCGGGCACTGCTTTCGGCGGCGTGTCATCACGCAGGTTGACGTTGATAATCGTGCTGCCAGCGCGGGTTTCGCTCTCAATAAAATCGAGATGCGGAACCTCCTGTAACTTCTTCTCCAGCACGTCGGTGACCAGCTGCGTTGTCTCTTCGACGCTGGCACCCGGCCACTGAGCGGTGACGACCGCCGTTTTGATGGTGAACGCCGGATCTTCATTACGCGGCAGCTGTTGATAGCAGAGCACGCCCATCACTATCACCAGCAGCATAAAAAAGGTGACCAGCTGCTGATGTTCCAGCGCCCAGGCAGAGAGGTTAAAGCGCGAGCGTTTCATGGCTGTAACTCCCCGGCGATCACCTGCTCACCGGCGCGCAATTTGCTGACGCCCGCAGTAATCACTCTGTCACCGGGACGCAGGCCGGAACGGATAAACACCGATGAGGCGCTATAGCCGCCCAGCGTCACCGCGCGCGGCTGCGCCCGGTTTTTCTCATCAATCACAAACAGCGCCGGTTGTTGACCAAGGCGGCTTAATGCCGGGGCAGGCACCGCGAAGCCTGCGGATGCTGACTCCGGCAGCGCAATGGTGGCGCTGGCACCGAGCGCCATCGCCGCGGGCGGGTTTGCCAGCGCCAGCCGCACCTGCCAGGTGCGCGTCTGCGGATCGGCCTGCGGGCTGATATCGCGCAGGCTGCCGCTCGCCTTCACCGACGGGTCCGCCAGCAGCGCAACGGTGAACGTTGCGTTTGATGCCAGCTGGCGCGGGTCGGCAACGGCAAACACCACGTCGCGCGCCTCGCTGGTGGCGAGGGTAAAGACCGCCTGCCCGGCGCTGACCACCTGCCCGGCAGAGGCGTTCACGCGCGTGATGATGCCGTCTGCCGGGGCGACCAGCTGCGTCCAGCTCAGATTCTGCTCGGCGTTGCGTAATGCCGCAGTGCTGCTTTTCAGCTTTGATGCTGCCGACTGCCAGTCGGCGCGGGCGCTGTCGAGCTGCGTGCGGGCAATCGCGCCGGAGGGCATTAACGCCTGCATCCGTTTCAGATTCAGCGCCGCCACCTGCTCAGCCGCGCGGGCACTCTCCACATCGGCGCGCGCGCTGGCGAGCTGGTTTTTGCTGGTTTCGCTCTCAAGGGAGGCCAGCACCTGCCCGGCATGCACCCGTGCGCCAATATCCACCTCACGGGAAATCATGCGGCCATCCAGGCGGAAGGCCAGCGTGGTCTCATCATGGGCGCGGATCTCGCCAGTGCGCACCGTTTGCGGGTTTGCCGCACTGTTAGTGACGACCAGGTAACGCACCGGACGCGGCGGTGCCGGTTTGTCGGTTTTTTTCTCGCCACAGCCGGTCGCAGCCAGCGCCAGCAATAGCAGCAGAGGAAGCCCGCGCACAGCGTGCAAAAGCCTGTGCGCGAGCGGGCGTGCGTAAGGGATAAACTGTTCTGACATAGCGCCACTCCGGATCGGTAATGGCGCTATTACAGGCGTGACGCGTCGAGATTCAGCCCACGTTTCGTCAAGGTTTTATCAAGGCTGCAACTTTTCTTGCGCCTCAACAATGTGGGGAAGGTGAAGGGTGATCGCCAGCCCGCCCGCTTCCGGCAGCGCGGCGCTGATGCTGCCGCCGTGAGCATGGACAATCGCCTGGGCGATGGATAACCCAAGGCCGCTGCCGCCGGAATGGCGCGCGCGCGAAGTCTCGGCCCGCGTGAAGCGATCAAACATCAGCGGCAGAAAATCAGCCTCCACGCCGGGGCCGTCATCGGTGAAATCAATTAAATAGCCGCTCGCCTGCGATGTGAGGGTGATAAACAGATGGCCGCCCTGCCGGCCGTAACGCACCGCATTCTCCATCAGCACGGTAAAGACCTGCCCTAAGCGGAAGGCGTCGCCCTCCAGCGGCGCGGGCGTTGGCGCGGTCAGGGTAAAGGTGAACCCGGCGGCGTCGGCCTGCGGTTTCATCCACGCCGCGCGTTCGCGCAGCAGATCGTCTAAGAGCAGCGGCTGGCAGTTGAGCATCAGCTGCCCGGCGTCGGCCAGCGAGAGCAGGTGCAGCTCATCCGTTAAGCGGCGCAGCAGTTGTAATTGCTTCATCACCATCGACATCTGCGCAGGGCTTGGCTCAAACACCCCATCCAGCATCCCCTGCAGGCGACCAATCGCGGCGGTGAGCGGCGAGCGCAGTTCGTGAGCCATCGCCACGTGGGAGGCGCGCAGTTCACGCTCATAGCGCGCCAGCTGGCGGGTCATGCCGTTAAAGTCGCTGGCAAAGCGCACCATTTCGGCGGGGGCTTCTTTTACCAGCTCCGCCTGTGCGCCAAATGTTCCCTGCGTCACCTCTTCGGCGGCGTCGCGCAGGCGGCTAAATTGCAGGGTCAGCGGGCGGGCATAGCGCAGCCCCATAAAGACGATAAAGGGGATCATTACCAGCACCAGCACGCCAACCATGATCCAGTCCGTCGAGGCGATAGTGGGCGTGGAGTAGCTCAGCCCCCACCAGGTATCGACGATTTCGTGAAAGCGCGTCGGATTGATCTCCGGGTTCTCTTTCAGTAGCAGAAACTCGGCGCGCACCGACGCGGGCATGGCGTGCAAAATCCAGACGTTCTGCACGGCATAGCGTAGCCACATACAGAGCGCGATGATGATCACCGTACCGATCGCCAGCGCGAGGATGCGCACGCAGATCCAGCGCCAGAGCGACTGTTGAACTGAATTTTTCATGGCTGAGAGAACCTGTAACCGACGCCGCGCACATTGCTTAACACGCCGCTGACGCCCGCGTTTTCCAGCTTTTTACGCAGGTTGTAGACGTGCGTATCGACCACGCGCTCCAGCGCTTCGCTTTCGGGCAGGCAGTGCTCCAGCAGATGCTGGCGGGAGAAAGCGCGCGTGGGATGGCGCATCAGTGTCGTAAGCAGGGAGAATTCCGTCGGCGTCAGCTCCAGCGCGCGCGTCTGGTTATCCTCTTGCGTGACGGTCACGCTAATGGCGACGGTGTCGACCACGAGGTTGTGCCAGCGCAGCACCTCCTCCTGGGTTTCCGCGCGCTGCGTGCGCCGCAGTACCGCCTGCACGCGCGCCACCACTTCGCCGGGGTGATAGGGCTTCACCACATAATCATCCGCGCCGTAACGCAGCGCGCCAATGCGATCCGGCGCATCGCCGAGCGCCGTCACCATGATCACCGGTACATCGCTTTTGCGCCGCAGCGCCGCCAGCACTTCGCTGCCGTTCATGCCGGGCAGCATCACATCAAGCAGGATCAGATCGGGCTTGCAGCGCTGCGCCAGCTCCAGCCCGGCCAGGCCGTCGCTCGCCAGCGTCACCTCATAATTTTCACGGCGCAGATAGGCCTCCAGCACGCCTGCCGCATCCGCGTCATCCTCAATCACCAGCACTCTTTTCGCCACCATTTCCCCACCTTGACCGTTTCTTAACACTTTGCTGACGGTTTATTGATACGACCTGTCTATGTTCCCTTTCAGCGCTTGCGCACACCCTTTCCCACCGACGAGATGTGACGATGATAACCAGAAAACGTACGTTGTATAGCCTCTGCGCCCTGCTGGCAGCCACCGCCTCTGCGGCGCACGCCGATGATGATCCATCGGCACAAAATGGCGTTACTGTAGGCATTGCCGCACAGTCTGCGCCGCGCTATAGCGGTTCAGACAAGCAGCGCCTGCAATTCGTTCCGCTGATTCAGGCGCGTGATAATGCCCTCTTTATTGATTCGCAAAAGGGCATCGGTTACGACCTGCAAAGCGATAACGGCTTCTATCTCGAACATACGCTCGGCTATGGCCTCGGCCGCGATGACAGTAACTCCTCCTGGCGCGATGGCGCGGATAACCTGAAGGGGATGGGGAAAATCGATGCCACGATGAATACGGCGTTTGCCGTCGGCTGGTCGATCACCCCGTGGCTCTCCGTTGAAGGCAAAGCGACGCTGCCGCTGACCGACAGCCAGGGCGTGCAGTATCAAACCTCGGTGACGCTGCTGCCGGTGCAGAGCGCCAGCGATACCGTGGCACTCCAGTCCGCTGCCCTGTTTGGCGACAGCCGCTACATCAACACCTTTTATGGCGTCAGCGCGCGGCAGAGCCAGCGCAGCGGTTTTCGCCCCTATGACCGCGCGGGCGGTTTCTACGGCGTCAACAGCTCGCTCACCTGGAGCCATCAGTTCGACGAACACTGGGGAACGCTGCTGAGCGCGGGCTACACCTGGCTTGGCGATCGCGCGGGCGACAGCCCGATTGTCTCGCAACGCAATGAGGGAACCGGCACGCTTGCCGTGACCTGGACCTTCTGAACAGGAGGAAGATCGTGAAAAAAGAGGATTATCAGCTGGTGGGGAAGATCTGGTTTGGCTGCTTACTGGTTTACCTCGGCGCCTATCTGACATATATCTCTTTGTAATGATTGCCACCGAAACAGCGATGAGATGAATAAAGACGCCCACACTAACGCCCTTTGCCTCGACACGCCACGGCTGGTCTGCACGCAAATCGAGGCCCAGGATCGCGATTTTTTTAGCCGCCTGATGGCGAGCAATGAGGTGCAGCATTACATCTCGGATGAGCGCGCGCCAGAGGAGATCGAGGAGGCTTTCACCGCCCGCTTGCCGCCCTGGCAACCAGGGAGCGCACACTGGCTCTGCCTGGTGGTGCGCGACAGAGCGAGCGGTGAAAGACTCGGCGTCACCGGCTATATCCATCGCGAAGCAGACTGCGCCGAAGTGGGGTTTCTCTTTGCTCCCGAGGCGCAGGGAAAAGGCTATGCGCGCGAGTCGTTACTGGCGGTGTGCGATTTCGCCTTCCATAAAGGCGGCATCCGGCGGCTGACGGCGATGGTCACCGCCGGCAATCACCCCTCTCGCCGCCTGCTGGAAAAGGTGGGGTTTGTGCTGGAGGGCGAGCTGCGCGAGAGCTACTGGCTGCATAACCGCTGGCACAATGACTGGCTATTTGGCCTGCTGCGCCAGGATTATCTCCATCAATAACGAGGGTGTTATGTCACTAAACATCACCGCCATTACCCCGGCAGTCGACGGTTTTCAGCCGCTAAAACAGGCGAGCGTGGCGGAGGGGTTTAATATGCTGCGCAGGCTTGAGGAGAACTGGATCAATCAGCACAACCGCTTTGATAAGCCAGGCGAAATGCTGCTGGGCGCGTTGATTGACGGCCAACTGGTCGGCGTTTGCGGGCTGAATATCGACCCGTTTGTGCAGGGAGATCGCGCAGGCCGGGTGCGCCACCTCTACGTTGCCGCAGCCTATCGCAGCCAGGCGGTGGGCTGCCTGCTTTTGAGGGAGATTGTCGCCCACGCCGCGCAGAGCTTTGACAATCTCTACACGCATGCACCGCAGGCGGCGTTCCGCTTTTACCAACGCGCAGGCTTTGTGCCAACGGAAGGGATTGAGCGGGTGACGCACTGCCTGCGGTTGGGGCAAAACTAGCCGGTAAGCGTGCCCTACCGGCTTTTGGTGTTACGCGCGCATCGGCTCGCCGCGCACCGGGCGGTCGCCCGCCACGAAGTAGTCGGCGTTGCTGCGCGGCAGCGGCGTGCGGCCACGGATATTATCGGCAATCTTCTCGCCAATCATAATGGTGGTGGCGTTGAGGTTACCGGTGATGATCAGCGGCATAATCGAGGCATCGACCACGCGCAGCCCTTGCAGGCCGTGCACGCGCCCTTCACCGTCCACTACCGCCATCTCGTCGCTGCCCATTTTGCAGGTGCCGCACGGATGGTAAGCGGTTTCGCCATGGTTACGCACAAACTCATCCAGCTGTTCATCGGTCTGGCACTCGATACCGGGGCTGATCTCACGCCCGCGATACTTATCCAGCGCCGGCTGGTTGATGATCTGGCGCGTAATGCGGATCGCATCGCGGAACTCCTGCCAGTCCTGCTCGTGGGCCATGTAGTTAAACTGAATGGCCGGGTGCATACGCGGATCGCGCGATTTCAGGCGCACAAAGCCGCGGCTCGGCGAGCGCATGGAGCCAACGTGGCACTGGAAGCCGTGGGCTTCAACCGCGTTGCTGCCGTTGTAGTTAATCGCCACCGGCAGGAAATGGTACTGAATGTTCGGCCAGGCGAACTCTTCCCGGCTGCGGATAAAGCCGCCGCCTTCGAACTGGTTGCTGGCACCGATACCGGTGCCGTTAAACAGCCACTCCGCGCCGATTTTCGGCTGGTTCCACCACTTCAGCGCCGGGTAGAGCGACACCGGCTCTTTGCACTCGTACTGCAGGTACATTTCGAGGTGATCCTGCAGGTTTTCCCCGACGCCCGGCAGATCGTGCACCACGGGAATATCGAACTTCTTCAGCAGATCTGCCGCGCCGACGCCGGAGCGTTGCAGGATCTGCGGCGACGCGATGGCTCCCGCGCAGAGCAGCACTTCGCGACGCGCATGCACCTGCTGCGGCGTGTTACTGGCACCGTGCAGATACTCCACGCCCACCGCCCGCTTGCCGTCGAACAGAATGCGATCGGTGGTGGCATGGGTGATGATGGTCAGGTTGGAGCGCTTCTTCGCGGTATCGAGATAGCCACGCGCGGTGCTCGAGCGACGCCCTTTCGGCGTCACAAAGCGATCCATCGGGCCAAAGCCCTCTTGCTGGTAACCGTTGAGATCCTCGGTGCGCGGATAGCCCGCCTGCACGCCCGCTTCGATCATCGCTGCAAACAGCGGGTTGTTGCCCGGTTTGCAGGTGGTGATGCTGACCGGGCCTTCGCCGCCGTGGTAGTCGTTCGCGCCAATATCACGCGTTTCCGACTTGCGGTAGTAAGGCAGGCAGTCGAGATAGGTCCAGCGCTCAAGCCCCGGTTCCTGTGCCCAGTTATCGAGATCCATCGCGTTGCCGCGCACGTAGCACATGCCGTTGATCAATGACGATCCGCCCAGCCCTTTGCCGCGCCCGCACTCCATGCGGCGGTTGTTCATGTGCGGCTCGGGCTCGGTTTCATACGCCCAGTTGTAGCGTTTGCCCTGCAACGGGTAAGCCAGCGCCGCAGGCATCTGCGTGCGGAAATCAAAACGGTAATCGGGACCGCCCGCTTCAAGCAGCAGCACGTTGACGTCGCTATCTTCGGTCAGTCTTGTTGCCAATACGTTCCCTGCGGATCCGGCTCCGATGATGATGTAATCAAATTCCATTAGTCGCTCCTCAGGTTAAAATTCACTCAAAATACAGACTGGAAACGGGTCATTTCGAGCTGCACAGACTTCACCTGGGTGTAGTTTTGCAGCGTCATCAGGCCGTTTTCACGCCCGACGCCGGAGTGCTTGTAGCCACCCACCGGCATTTCGGCGGCGGATTCGCCCCAGGTGTTGATCCAGCAGATCCCCGCTTCAATCTGATGAATAACGCGGTGCGCGCGGTTGAGATCCTGCGTCACCACACCAGCGGCCAGACCGAAGTCGGTGGCATTCGCGCGGCGCACTACTTCCTCTTCGCTTTCATAGGTGAGGATCGCCATCACCGGCCCGAAGATCTCTTCGCGCACGATGGTCATCTCGTCGCGGCAGTCGGTAAAGACCGTTGGCGCAACCCAGGCGCCGTTATCGAACTCACCGCCAGTCAGACGTTTGCCGCCGCAGAGCAGGCGCGCGCCTTCACTGATGCCGGATTCGATATAGCGCATCACGTTGTCGCGGTGCGGGAAGCTCACCAGCGGCCCGAAGTTGGTGGCTGGATCGTTTGGATCGCCCGCTTTAATACGCGCCACGCGATCGGCGATCTTCACTTCAAACTCTGCCTGCCATTTCGCCGGAACAAACACGCGTGTGCCGTTGGTGCAGACCTGGCCGGAGCTGTAGAAGTTGGCCATCATCGCGATATCGGCGGCGAGATCGAGATCCGCATCGTCAAAGATGATCAGCGGCGATTTACCGCCCAGCTCCATGGTGACCTCTTTCAGGGTCGAACCGGCGGCATTCGCCATCACTTTTTTACCGCTGGCCACGCCACCGGTGAAGGAGACTTTGTCGATGCCCGGATGCTCGGTCAGTAGCTGGCCGGTGACCGCGCCGCTGCCCGGCAGAACGTTAAAGACGCCGTCCGGCAGACCCGCTTCGGTGTAGATTTCCGCCAGTTTCAGCGCGGTGAGCGGTGTGACTTCGCTCGGTTTGAAGATCATCGCGTTGCCCGCAGCCAGCGCCGGTGCGGATTTCCACAGCGCGATCTGGATCGGGTAGTTCCACGCGCCGATACCGGCAACCACGCCAAGCGGCTCGCGGCGAGTGTAGACAAAGGAGGTGTCGCGCAGCGGGATCTGCTGCCCTTCCAGCGACGGGATCAGCCCGGCGTAGTACTCCAGCACATCCGCGCCGGTGACAATATCAACCGCCTGGGTTTCGCTTAGCGGTTTACCGGTGTCGAGGGTTTCCAGCGCGGCCAGCTCGTCATTGCGCTCGCGCAGAATATCGACCGCGCGACGCAGGATGCGTGAGCGCTCCATCGCCGTCATCGCGGCCCAGATTTTCTGGCCTTTACGCGCGCTTTCGACTGCGCGATCGACATCGGCCTGCGCCGCTTCGTGCACCTCGGCTAACACTTCGCCGTTGGCCGGGTTGATGGTCTGGAATGTTTTTCCAGCCGCGGCGGGAACGTATTGACCATCAATATAGAGCTGCTGTTCTGCGAATCGGGACATGATTCCTCCTTCCTCAGGGATTCTTTGCACCAGCCAACTGCTGGCGGATGAATTGGGTGGTGAGCGTTCGGGCAACGTCCGGGTTGAACGGTTTGCCGCTCAGGGCTGCGCGCAGCCACAGGCCATCAATTAATGACGCCAGGCCGTGCGCCGCCAGTCGGGCCTTTTCGCGCGGCAATTCGCGGCGAAACTCCGCCGTCAGGCTGGAGAAGAGGCGTCGGCTGCTGACCCGCTCAAGGCGGCCCAGCTGCGGTTGATGCATGCTGCTGGCCCAGAAGTCGAGCCACGCTTTCATCGCCGCGCTGTGTACCTGCGTTTCGTCGAAGTTACCGTCGACAATCGCCAGTAAACGCGCTTCGGTTGTGGCCTGGGCTAACGGTTTCAGGCGTACCGCCACCGCGTCGCGCAGTTGGCGCGTGATGTCGCGCATGGTGGCTTCCAGCAGGCCGTTTTTGTCCTTGAAGTAGTGGCTGATGATGCCGGTCGATACCCCGGCCCGGCGCGCAATCTGCGCAATGGTGGCGTCGTTGATCCCGACGTCGTTGATCGTATCCAGGGTCGCATCAATCAGTTGCCGACGGCGTATCGGCTGCATTCCCACCTTTGGCATGACTCCCTCTTCCACCGCAAAGTAAGGGCTCTATTTAATCTTTTTTTGATTGCACGTTCAATATAAAAAAAGAATTTGTTAAGGTAATGTACCTGCGCTGTTACAAAAACGAAGCGGCAGTGTGTAAGCTGTAGCAGGCTCAATCCGTAACAAAAATGAGGGAAAAACAACAAGAAAAGAGGCAGCACGTTGCAAGTAATCTTTTGATTTATTTACAGGAAATTAACCAGAGGTAACCGATGATTAATCCACCTGCCAGTGAAAAAGACAGAATCAATCCTGTGGTGTTCTACACCTCCGCCGGACTGATTCTGACATTTTCACTTGTCACCATTCTCTATAGCGATCTCGCCGCGGCGTGGATCCAGACCACCGTTAACTGGGTGTCGTCCACCTTTGGCTGGTACTACATGCTGGCCGCCACGCTCTACATCGTCTTTGTCATCTATATGGCCTGCTCGCGCTACGGGGCGATCAAGCTCGGGCCAGAGCAGTCCAAACCGGAGTTCAGCCTGTTAAGCTGGTCGGCGATGCTGTTTGCCGCCGGGATCGGCATCGATTTGATGTTCTTCTCTGTCGCTGAACCGGTGACGCAGTATATGCAGCCGCCGGAAGGCGCCGGGCAGACGATGGAAGCCGCGCGCCAGGCGATGGTCTGGACGCTGTTCCACTACGGCTTAACCGGCTGGTCGATGTACGCCCTGATGGGGATTGCGCTCGGCTACTTCAGCTACCGCTACAACCTGCCGTTAACCATCCGCTCGGCGCTCTACCCGATTTTCGGTAAACGCATTAATGGCCCGATTGGCCACACGGTGGATATCGCAGCGGTAATCGGCACCATTTTCGGTATCGCCACCACCCTCGGTATTGGCGTTGTGCAGCTTAACTACGGGCTGAAGGTGCTGTTTGATGTGCCGGAAGGGTTAACCGCGCAGATGGCGCTGATTGTGCTGTCGGTGGTTATCGCCACCATTTCGGTCACCTCCGGCGTGGATAAAGGCATCCGTATTCTTTCCGAACTGAATGTCGCGCTGGCGCTCGGGCTGATCCTGTTTGTACTGTTTATGGGTAAAACGGATTTCCTGCTCAACGCACTGGTGCTGAACGTGGGCGATTACATCAACCGCTTTATGGGCATGACGCTGAACACCTTTGCCTTTGACCGCCCGACGCAGTGGATGAACAGCTGGACGCTCTTCTTCTGGGCCTGGTGGGTGGCGTGGTCGCCGTTTGTCGGCCTGTTCCTTGCGCGCATCTCCCGCGGTCGTACCATCCGCGAGTTCGTGCTCGGTACGCTGATCATTCCGTTTACCTTTACCCTGCTGTGGCTGTCGGTGTTTGGTAACGCCGCGCTGTATGAGATCATTCACGGCGATGCCGGTTTTGCCCAGGAAGTGATGTCCCACGCCGAACGCGGCTTCTACAGCCTGCTGGCGCAGTACCCGGCGTTTAAACTGAGCGCCTCGGTTGCCACCATTACCGGCCTGCTGTTTTATGTCACCTCGGCGGACTCCGGCTCGCTGGTGCTGGGTAACTTCACCTCGAAGCTGAAAGATATCAACAGCGATGCGCCGAACTGGCTGCGTATCTTCTGGTCGGTGGCGATTGGCGTGCTGACGATGGGGATGCTGATGACCAACGGCATTTCCGCCCTGCAAAACACCACGGTGATCATGGGTCTGCCATTTAGCTTTGTGATCTTCTTCGTGATGGCGGGGCTCTATAAGTCGCTGAAGGTGGAGGATCACCGCCGCGCCAGCGCCAGCCGTGAAACCGCCCCCTATATTCCGGCGAGTAACGATCGCCTGAGCTGGAAAAAGCGTCTCTCGCGCCTGATGAACTACCCGGGCACGCGCTACACCCAGCAGATGATGGAGACGGTGATCTACCCGGCGATGCAGGATGTGGCGAAGGAGCTGGAACTGCGCGGCGGTCGCGTTACGCTGGAGAGTGTGCCTGCGGAGGATGATAAACCGCTCGGCCATCTCGATTTGCGTGTGCACCTCGGCGAGGAGCAGAACTTTGTTTACCAGGTCTGGCCGCAGCAGTACTCCGTTCCCGGCTTTACCTACCGCGCGCGCAGCGGTAAGTCGCACTACTTCCGTCTGGAGACCTTCCTGTTAGAGGGCAGCCAGGGGAATGACCTGATGGATTACAACAAAGAGCAGGTGATTATCGATATTCTCGATCAATATGAACGCCACCTGAACTTTATCCATCTGCACCGCGAAGCGCCCGGCGCAAATATTGTTTACCCACAGATGTAACGACATAAGGCCACGCAAGTGGCCTTATTTTTTCAGGCGGATGAATTTGCGCTAAACGAAAGTGTTTTTAGGAAAAATCTGCAAATACGACTCAGTTTTTCAATTTCATGCATTGCGCTCTGTATCTGAAGATGTCGATCTGTAAAATGTCGTCTTTCATGGAATGGTTGCGGATTGACATTAAACGTTTATTCCCGCCAACCGTGAGCACAGCAAAAAACCAAAAAAAGAAACACCTCGCAAACCTTTGAACGCGCGGGGCAATAGCTCCGGGAGAGTTGCTATGTTTGACCGTATCACCGTCACCCCGCCAGCCGGCGCCGAGTCGCTGATGTTCTGGAAACTTAACGGCACAGAAGTGATGTCGCGATCCTTTGCACTGAACGTCACGATGTTAAGTGAAGATGGCAATATTGACCGTAGAGCGCTATTAGGGAAACCCTTAACTATTAAGGTGCCAACCCAGAGCCTGCAACCACGCTATTTCAACGGCAAAATTACCGAGGTGAATCTGCAAAGCACCGAGCTTGATGGTGTGCGCTACGCAGTATATCTCCTGAAAATTGAATCCGATTTATGGCCGCTGCTGCGCGACCGTAACCAGCGTATTTTCCAGAACCAGCGCGTGCCGGACATTATTAAAACCGTGCTGTCGGAATATGGCGTTAAAACGGAAGATAAGCTGACCGGCGACTACCGTAACTGGGAGTATTGCGTTCAGTATCAGGAGAGCAGCTACAACTTTATTAGCCGCCTGATGGAACTGGAAGGGATCTACTTCTACTTCCGCCATGAGGCGGATTCCCACACCATGGTGCTGATGGATGCGGCAGAGCATCATGAACCTTTCAGCGGATATGAAGTTATCCCCTATCACGCCACCCTTTCCGGCGGGTCGACGGATAAAGAGGGTATTGGTCAGTGGGCGATCAGCGAACGCGTTACGCCCGGCCTTTACAGCATCGATGATTACGACTTCCGCAAGCCGAACGCGTGGATGTTCCAGGCGCGGCAGAACCCTGCTTCGCCCTCACCTGGCCAGATTGACTATTACGAGTGGCCGGGTCGTTTTGTCGAGCATTCGCACGGTGAGTTTTACGCCCGCATCCGCCAGGAGGAGTGGCAGGCCGAGCAGCAGCGCATTGACGCCAACGGCACGGCGCTCGGTATCACGCCGGGTTATACCTTTACCCTCGGCAACCCGCCTTTTGCCGGCAGCAGCAACGATTATCTCGTCGTCAGCGCCGCCTACACGCTGGAAGAGAACAGCTACGCCAGCGGCAGCGCTTCCGACACTATCCATCAGATTCAGTTTGTGGTGATCCCGGCGGCAACCACCTTCCGTTCGGCACAACGCACGGAGTGGCCACGCACACATGGTCCGCAGACCGCTCGTGTGGTTGGCCCGCAGGGTGAATCAATCTGGACCGACCGCTATGGCCGCGTGAAGGTGAAGTTCCACTGGGATCGTCATGCAAAAGGCGATGACACCAGCTCCTGCTGGGTGCGCGTATCCAGCGCATGGGCGGGCCAGGGCTTTGGTGGGGTGCAGATCCCACGCGTCGGCGATGAGGTGGTTATCGACTTTATCAATGGCGACCCGGATCGCCCGATTGTCACCGGCCGCGTCTATAACGAAGCGAGCATGCCGCCGTGGGAGCTGCCGGGCGACTCAACCCGTATGGGCTTTATGACCCGCAGTAAAGACGGCAACAAAGATAACGCCAGCTATCTCTTCTTCGAAGATAAGCTCGGCAACGAGTCGGTTGACCTCCACTCCGAGCGGGATATGAACGTCTCCGTTGAGGGGATCCATAAGGAGACCGTGCATAAAGAGACGATCTATAACCATAAGCTCACCCGTGCCATAACGGTGGACGATCACGACACGCAGACCTTTAATAAAGGGCAGACCATCTGCGTGAGTGCCGAAGGCCGTAAAGAGACGATTGTCGATAACGAGACCAAATCAGTCACCGGTTACTCCGACAACAGCTATACCAAGAATCTGGTGATCAAAACCGACGCCTCGGTCAGTACCCTGGCGGCAGATAAGATCATGTATGAAGTGCCGGAAGTCGTGTTTGGCCAGGTGGTGAATGCCCAGGGTCAGGAGTCGCAATTGCCGCCCGTGCCTACTGATCAGCGGATTGGTCCAATGCCGGATAAATCAGTAAAAATCGATCCCCATCCTAACCCGGTTTCAGTCATGTCACTTAATGCGCCAGGCTCACTTTCATACGCCACTAAAGTAACCTATAAGCGGGGCGTGGTGACCGATATTCAGGGTATGGAAAAGCGTACGGTTAAGCTTAATCAAATTGTGGATATTAAAGGCAGTGTAGGCAGACATATCGGTGGGCGACTGGACGAAATTGTTGAGGGTGGTGTTAGCCTCTATTCGCCGAAGAAAATTACTATTGAGAGCCCTGAGAAAGTAGAGATACTTTCGCCAGGTGAATATTATGAATACAAAAATGCTGCTGCAAGTCTTAAGCTGAATGATATTTCAGTGAATATGACTTCAGCTTCAATTAATCCACTTTTCGGTTTTTCTTTTAATGGGTTAAAATTTGAGAATAAAGCCGCAGCATTAAAATGGGAAGGCGGAAAGTTCGAAATACACGTGGGAGGGACGGAAACAAAGATCAACACCTTCTCCCAATACATCACAGCCTTAACCAGTTTTTTTTAGCCGAGGAATTATGAATACTTTATCTTATATCATGCCGAAATTAGCATGGATCATACCTTTGGTAGCAATGTTTTTCGTTGCTTACGTTGTATTTAAAAACAAGCAATCTGATAAAATTGATGCATTTATTAAAGAAAATGGCGTTGATGTCGATGCTGTCATGGTGGAGATAGTCCCAGATAAATACCAGAGAGTTAATAATAAAATTGTCGCGGTAATTACAGTACAGTATAGTTTTGAAGGAAAAACTGTTACATCTAAACGCGGTCTTAATTTTTATATAACTGACAAAGATAAGTTTGAGGTTGGCAATAAAATCAGGATAAGAATAAATCCTGCAAACCCGACGCAGTTTTACTATCCTGATTACAGAACTTACTAACCATACACATAATATCTGTCAAGAATACCCAGCTTTTATAGCTGGGTAACATTGCAAATTTATAATTATTCTATTTCATAATCTGGAATTTTAAAGCTGTTATGTTTGATATTATAGCAAAAGCAATCGTTTATTTATCTATGGGGATATTTATCACCGCGATATTCTACTCAATAATTAGAGGTTTTTTTGATAAGAAAACAGCCAAGGAGATCTTAAAGGATCCCTGCTATGTTGACGCAACAATTACCGAGATAATGCCGGGCACGCCAACCAGTTATGGGCTTGTCAATATTACAGTCGATTATTCATTTACAGCCATAAACGGCGAAACCTACACGAAAAAAAACGTCCTGACCGGCATTAAAACGATGGACCTGCCGAAATTCAACGTCGGTTTCACCATACCCGTCGTTTACCTTAGAAACGATCCGTCAAAAAACATGCTTAATATGAGAAATGCGATAGAGGATTACGTGCGGTTCAGATGGAAAAAGAAATCCTGATGTTACTGCATAAGTAGCTGTCAAAAAGATAAGGACTGGGATATATATTTATGGAATTTCTCTCTTATATTATGTTGAAATTAGCGTGGATCATCCCCCTAATAGGCCTGAGCTTTGCAGGCTACGTGGCCTTCCTCACCCATAAAAGCAATAAAAGAGATGCCAATATTAAAGAGAATGGCGTTTATATAGAGGCCATTATCACGGAGGTCGTTCCTGATAAATATCAAAGGGCTAACAATAAAGTTGTTAGTGTCGTCACGGTGAAATATATCCTTTCAGGGCAAACCATTACCTCGAAAAGAGGCATCAGAGTTTATGTCACCGACAAAGATAAAATTCAAATGGGGAAACCATTAAGAATAAGAGTAAACCCTGCCAAGCCTGCTGATTTTTACTACCTCGATTATGAAAGTTGTTAAAGAGGAGAGGCCACAGGACGATTACCTAAAAAATATATCAGCAACCCGCTCAAAACAAGGAAGGTTAGTGCTAAAATAAGTGCATTCTTATCAGCTATGGATCCAGCGTGATGGAGTTACTTAAAGCGGTTCACATAATACTTGTTACCATTGTCTCTGCGGTGCTTTTTTATGCCATAGTCATTAGAAGTCTTTTTTATTGGTTTATCAAAAAGAGAATATTCAACAACCCTTGCTACGTTGATGCAACTGTTACCCATATTAAACAGCATATACCATCGAGTCGAGGCATTGTCAGTATTGAAGTCGACTATCGATTTACCGCAGTAACTGGTGTGATATATGAAAAAAAACATGACCTGCTAAACATCAAAACCATCAATATCGATCTTTTTCAGCCTGGTTCAGTCATCCCTGTGGTCTACCTTAAAACTGACCCTGGTAAAAACAGAATAAATATGCCTGATGTAATACTGGACCAGCAATGAGTATTGTATTTAGGCTGATTCAATACAGCATAGCGAACTCCTTAATCACGGAGAAACAGAACTGTCATGATGGAATTTTTATCGACCATTTCACCAAAGTTAGGCTGGATTATCACTGGCGGTATGCTGCTTGTTTTCGTTTATATCGGCATAACTAACTGGCGGAGCCAGTCAAAAGATGCAAAAACCGAACAAAACGGCACTGACCTTAAGGCAAATATCGTTGATTTGAAGTTTGATGAGTATCAGGAACTTAATAATCACCTTACGGCAGCCGTGACGGTGAAATATATTGTTAAGGGAGAGGAAGTTATTGCCAAACGTGGTATTGCTTTCCCTTTTATTGAAAAGGATCAGTTTTTTTCTGGTGCCGAAGTCAATATCCGCGTCGACAATGAAACCGGAAAGCACTTCTACTTTAGCGACTACAAAACCTATTAACTCTGTGGTGTTGCGGGGCAACTGCCCTCCTGTTTGCTACGCACTTTCACCAGCACCTGATGCAACTGCCCGATGGAGAGATCGCGCACCACGGGCTCTGGCTCGCCGCGCAACCAGCGAAAAAAATAGCAGATGCCGAGTAGATCGAGACCTTCGCTTGTAAAGAGGTACTCGTTCTCCTTTAGCGAGAAAAGCGAGCGAAAATCCTCTTCATCCGTTTCAAAACGGACAGCAAAAAACTTTTCTGCTGCTTCAAGAAGCTCAACGCCGTCATCACCGCAAATACCCAGATCCTCTTCCAGCAGCGTACTTTCATCGATCGCTTTGCGCGTACATCCCGAAAACTCACGCACAAAAGCAATCACCTCTTCTACGCTCGGGCTCACTGTTGCACTCCTCTCGCCCGGCTTTATGCCGCCGGGCTTAATGACTACTGGCCTTCAAAGCCGTAATACTGCACCGGATAGCGCTGACCGTTGATCTCCAGATCGCGCCAGGGCTTGCTGACGGTTTTCGGCATACTTTCGCGCAGCGCTTTTTCGGCGTTCTGCGACAGCGTGACGCTGCCCGCCTGACGCCACTCATTGCCCTGATGGGTATAGACCGAGATCCCGGCGTCGTTGCGGTTATAGAGCAGCACTTCCGGCGTGCCGTCGTCGTTGAGATCCTGCATCCAGATCAGGCAGGCGCTGCTATCCACCATGCAGGTGCTCAGCGTGTGATCAACATACTGCGTCTGCGCCTCCCACCAGCTCTCCGGCGGCGCTTCGCTGCCCGCGCGCAGCGGGATGCTTTTCTGCAACGCGTTAATGTCTTTCTTCGTGCCTTCGTGATAGCCGCCGAGGATTTGCATCAGCATCGCTTGCTGCTGCACCGGATCTTTAAGCCACTGCGGATGCGCCTTCAGCCTCTGCAACGCAGCTTTGCCACGACGCCCTGCGTTGCTTAACGTGTAGAGATCGCCTTCATCGGCTTTGGCTTTGCCCGCGGCGTAACGCGCCAGTTGATTGTTAACAGTGATACGCAGCGGATCGACAACCGGCGTATGCAACAAAAACCAGCCGCAGGCTGTTAGCGCCAGTATCAGGACGGTGAAACGGTTCATGTTTGCCGCGCCCTGCGACCAGGCCCGGCGCTGATAGCTCACCAGCAGCAACGACCCGATCAACGCGAGAAGCGTAAGAGCCACGCCGTAAACGCGATCCACCGTCCAGCCATATTCGGCGATGCGCAGCCACAGCGCCCAGCCCGCCAGCGCGGCGAGCAGCGGCGTGATCCATTGCGCCACCAGTACCAGACGCGCAATCACCCCCGGCGAACGCGAAGCAGCCGGCGCTTTTTCGCCAACCATGGCGCTGAACGCCAGCATCAGCAGCGTCATGGTCAGCAGCAGTGTCGCGGCGGAGACAGAGGCCGGGATAATCGCCAGCCCGGTAAAGGGCAGGCAGGCGAGAAACAGCAGAGAGATAACCGCGTGCAGCGGCAACAGGACGCTGACCGCGAGCGTCAGCAGATTACGAAACAGCCCGGCAGCGCCAGGCAGGCGTCGGCAAAAGATAATGCCAGCGGCAACAGCAGCACCCGTCGCCATCGCCGGGAAAAATGGGTTATCAAAAAAGAGGTGCTCGAACAGCGTGATGCCAATCATGCTGAAGAGTTTGCTCCACAGCAGCAGTACCAGCCAGAACAGCCCGGTCATCACCGCGGTCACGCCCAGGGTGAAGGTGTTGTTCCACAGCGCGCCGGTGATAAAGGCATGTTTATCCGCTTTCTGCCCGGACGGCGTGCAGAACGCCGCCAGAAACGGCATCACCAAAGTAAGCAGAAATGTCGATGCACCGAAGTTTGTGCCATGAAAATCATCGTTCGGCAGGCCGGGGAAGTTCCAGCGCAGCCAGCCGGTCATCAGCGCGATAAACGGCAGCGTCAGCAGCGCGCAGAGCCACGGCTTAACGTCTTTGATGCGATAAAGCGTGAAGGCGAGCACGCTGGCAAATGCAATGGCAAGCGGCGACAGATAAAACGCGTAGTCGTGATCGTCGATGAGCCCGCCGGACAACGCACACACTAATCCAGCGAGCGTGCCAATGGCGATAATCACCCACCTGGTCTTTGCCGGAAAATCCTCTTTTTGTAACATCGCGACTCCTTTGCTGTTTGGCTGGTGAGAAACCTGTTTATACGCTTTTTTGTCGTCAAAAATCACTACGGGTTTTTGCTGGCTCTTTTCTTGCTCTGCTTTGTACGGCGCACGCTCAGGCATTGTCCATGCCAGGGAGAGGAGCGCAATCACTTGTTTGGGTGGGGATTAAAACCTGGATCAACTCTTTGTCTTTTTCAGACTTATTTAATGCGTGTCGTTTGATACAGAGACAGGTCTAACATTTTTCTTAACCGCATTGATTTTCTTCTATTAATACAATCGGGGGAGCTGGCACTCTATGCCCCGACTGCAAATGGAATGCGAAGGAAGTGATATGAAAAAACTAAAAAGAGCGTCAATGCTTATTCTGCTGGTCATCATTGGCTTTGTGCTGATTGATTGCAGCATGCAGAAAGTTGCTGAGCGCCACGAAGGTTATACCGAGGCAAACCTGTGGGCCTATTATCTTTACACCGACAGCGACATTCGCCATGCGCCGAGAGCCTCTGAGAAATATCACTTCACCTTCACCGCCGAGGATGGCACTCAGCCCAGGGACAGCAGCATTGTTTATGGCCCAGGTGCTGACATAACCGTCATCAGAAATTATTTAACCTCACTGGGATACGCCAGCGTAAAGCGCGAAGGCCTGCTGGAAAGTTGGCAGCGCAAAGGGGAAAACACGCCCTACTTTGTTATTACCCGGGATCCGCAAACACGGACGCTGACGCTGACTCGCTCCAGTTTTTAAACAGGCTTTTCTCTTACCGCGCCATTTACTCCGGGCACTTACCGATAAGTTAAGGTAAATGTCGCTGTTGCACTGGCGACACCTGCGCTGACGCGCGGTGCGGTCTGGTAATAGCGCGCTTTAAACTGGACGGTCTCGGTGCCGCCGCCGGGCGAGGTGTAGTAAATCCTGCGCTGCCCAAAGCGCACCGCCCGATCGTCGGGCGCGAAATAGAGCTGCACACCGACGCCCGTTGCCGCGATATCGCCGGGCGCGCTGTCCAGCTTCATTACACCAGTCACGTTTGAGGGATCCTGTTCTGCGTCGACCTGGACGTAGATACGGGCGTCTTTATCGCACTCCAGCTCAATCCAGAAATCTTTCCATTCGGTATAGGCGCCGGGGCCATAAAAGTTCGATTTTTCATGGTCGCCCAGCAGCACATAGAGCTCCGGTGTCAGGATCGTGCAGGCCGTGGTGGTAACCGTGTTGGTGCCGCCCAGCGTGACATTGGCAAAATAGAAGCGGCTGTCAATTGAGGCGCGCGCCAGCACGCCCGGGGTCAATGTTCCTGGCGTGATCGCGCCGGTTTTGATTAATTCCGCTTTCATACCGGCACCGATATAAACACTGGTATTCGGCGGCACGCGCTGATCGTATGGCAGCTGTTTTCGGGAGCCGATATTGGTTAAGCGAATCCCCACACCGGGCAAATTCGTTGCATAAATTTTGTTTCCGAGGGCGCTCTGCGCGCGCCACTGGCTCATCTCCCAGCGGTAAATCCAGCTCTCATTGCATCCGGCGATGTTGTTCCCGCCGTTATAGGCACCGGTTACTGCCGTCGCAATCACGATACCGACAGGCGTATCACGTTGTACCGAGACGTTGCCGAAGCTGATGGCATTGCCGATCTCACCCGCCAGATTACTGGCAAAACCGCAGGCGGCCTTCGCGCCGCAAGAGAGGCACCACAGCGCCATCAGGCCGGAGAGTGATTTTACGAACCGCGTCATGCCAGGCACTCCTCTTCTGTTTCAATTACCGGGCTGTTGCCGACGTTGTCCGGCAGCCGAAAATGGACTTCACACTGCTGATCCGTATTCCATTTCACTTTGAGTTTTCCTTCCTCCGGCACGCCCGCGAGATAGACCACGCCGTCGTCGCCGACGATGCCGCTGCTCCCCTCCTTCAGCGTTACCTGAGCGCCGAAGGGCACCGGTCGCCCCTGATAAGAGAGCTTCATCAGCACGCGCCACCCGACCCGGGTATTGAAGTTCGCCATCACCACAGCGCCGTTTGTCGGGGTAACGGTTTGCACTGCGCTATCGATATCCACCTCATCGCCAAGGGTAGTGGTATCCAGCACCACGCGGTTTTTCCGGTACGGCGTGACATAGGGCACCACCGCATAGCCACGCCGGTCAGTGTAGAGACCGGTGTTGTTCTGCACTTTCGCATCACGAGCGCCCGGCGCTTGCAGCACGGCCAGCGCCTGGCCCAACGGCTGTGAGAGGGTTACGCCGTGCGGATGGGCAACCACGCCGCCTTTCAGGCCGTAGTTAATCTGTTGATAGTGCGCGTCATAGTTGTAGCCGCCGCTTATCTCCCCCTGCCCGCCTTTGTAACCGGCGCTGAGACTCCCCGCGCTGCCCGCGCCGTGATGCGTGTGGCTCTGCTGGATGCTGTAGCTCAGGTTGTTGTCGGCAAGCGTCGTACCGCTGAGCCCCACCTGCTGGCGGGTGTCGCCGTGCCGTGCGCTGTTCAGGCTGTAGCTCGCCCACGCGTTGGGCAGAAAACGGCTGAGCGGCACCTGGACGCTGAACGCCAGCTGCTGCTCTGCGGGCTGTGCGCGAGCCGGATAGCTGTTATAGCTGTAGGCGAGGTTGTAACTGATGCCATTAAAATTGCCGCTCCAGCCGGTGCTAAGCGTGCGTTCGTAGCCCTCCTCCTGCCAGAAACTCTGCTGATAACCGGAGAGATAAAGCGAACCGTAATCCCCCGCGCTCTGGCTGAGATCGAGCTGGAGCTTTTGCCGCTTATTGTGGCCCTCCGCGCGCCGATCGCTCGCCTCCTGAAAGGTGTAAAACCCGGCGGTGGAGTAGCGGTACGCCGCAAGGGTGAAGCGGGTATCGGTGGCCTGAAAATCCTTTGCATATTGCAGCCGGTAGGAGTGGCCGTGGTGAGCGTCGTTGCCGTTCAGCGTGCTCTGGGCAACCGACATATCGGCGGACAACGAGCCGAGATCGCCAAGCCCAAAACCGAGCCCCGCCGCTCCGGCGTGGTAATTTTGCGCAGCGATCGCGCCGCCAAAAAGGGTAACGGCGCGCGGCAAGCCGTAGATGGCCGTCGCCTGGCCAAAGGCGGGCTCATCGCTGCTTTTGTTGCCGCTGCGATACTTCCCGGCGGTGAGGGCATACTTCAGGCGACCTTCGCGCTGCATAATCGGCACCGCCGAGAAAGGCTGGGTAAAAGTGCGTTCGCTGCCGTCCGCCTCTTTGATGGTGACAGTGAGATCGCCGCTGCCGGAGGTGGGATAGAGATCGCGGATAACAAACGCCCCGGGCGCGACGTAGCTCTGGTAAATGATGTAGTCATTCTGCCTGATGGTCACCTGCGCACTGGAGTGGGCGATGCCGCGGATCACCGGGGCAAAGCCGCGCAGGCTGTCCGGCAGCATGTTGTCGTCAGAGGCGAGCTGCGCGCCGCGAAACTGCACGCTGTCGAAGATCTCCGAGGCCGTGTAGCTGTCGCCAAGAGTCAGCTGCCCCTTCAGCGCTTTGATGTTGCGTTGCAGGTAGGTGTTAATCGACGCCCAGCGGCTGCCGTGATCGCTGGCGTAATGCCCGGTCGAGTCGTTACGCAGCCGCCACGCCCCGAGATTTACCCCGCTTTGCAGGCTGGCGTAGTAGCTGTCGCGCGAGCCTTTGCCCACGTCCAGCCAGCGATGGCTGCCGCTGAGGCTATAGTTCAGCAGCGCAGCAGTCACTCCTTCGTCCCACTCTGCGGGATCGACATCGCCTCTGGCGCGCGCATCCATCGCCGCCTGTGGCAGGCTGACGTTTAGCCTTAACTGGCTGAACCGCAACTCTGCTGCGGCCATCGGGATGTAATATCCGATATCCTCAAGCGGTGCCTCCGGCGACAGCGCCGCCAGTTCGGGAAAGGCGTCGATTTTTACTCCCCAGCCCCGCAGCATCGCGGGCGTGATCTGCGCATGCAGCCGCTTGTCCGCGCCCGCGATAAAGGCAATATCCTGCGCATCGCCCTGCTTTTCCCCATTCACATAGACAGTCACGCGGTAGGTGCCCGGCAACTGACCGTCCGGTTCAGCAAAGAAGGCGAGATCGGCTACCAGCTGGCCCGGGTTATCAAGCTCCAGCGCATGAATATTAAAGATCTCAAGCGCATCCGCATGGCGCAGGTAGCCGGGCAGCAGCAGCACTATCGGCACCAGCGCCGGTAACAACGCCCGCTGCCGCGAAGTCGGGGTTTTCATCACCTTCCCCTCAGAGCGGCCGATGTTCAACCCGGCTGACGCCGCCGTAATCGCTGATCGCCTGCCAGCTGACGCGCGATACCGCAGCCGAGGGCAGCGTAAAGCTGGCGTTGCCCAGGGGCGGCACCATATCAACGTCCTTAACCTCGGTTCCGTCCACTTTCAGGGTGAAGAGCGTGACGTAATAGGGCGTGGGATTGGTGACGGTCAGGCGATTGCCGCGGTGAGTGAACCGCAGATTTTGATAAGCGCTTCCCGGCTCGCCCGGCAGCCCGCCGGGGCGGTAGAAAAGCTTGATGCGCGATTTGATCACCACCTGCAACATGTTGGTGCGCGCAACGCTGTCATCCATGGCCGGACTCGAACCGGCACGGGTTTAGGCGGCTTAGCTTGCTTCAACAAACATCGTTAACTCGTTGAACTATCTAGACTAAAGCTCATAGACCCGGCACATTTCACAGACTGTTTAGCCATGAAAAAGCCCCGACAACATAGCCGGGGTTTGTATGAGTTTCAAGAGAGATCGTTATCTAGTTTTAGATCCCTGCGGGAATTACCTCGTGCGGATAGCTATCCCCAGCTACATGCGCCACCTGTTTCAAGGGAAGCGCTACTTTATGAAAAGCACAGGGACGCGAGACATACGGCAAGCGCGTTTGTTTCGCGATGCTATTGCTCTGGAATGGACTCGCTTACGGAATCTGCTTAAGCCGCAAGGCGGCTCATCCGTCGATCAAATCATTGATGAGCTACGCCGTGTCAGTGTGTATGCTAAGGAAGCCCCCGCATCATTTGGTGCATCGGTTCAGGCTTGCCCTTCCCTACTTAAAATGCGCGATCTGTATCTTCTCCAATACAGCGAGAAGAGAAAGCTAACCACGCTATCCAAGACCAACAAAGCCGTAGAGGTGCTGTTAACCCACCTGAAAAAGAAAGATATTCAGTTGCGGGATATTAACCGAACCATAGTTACAGGCTGGTTAGATAAGCTCAAAACTGAGCGAGCGCCGCAAACCATCCAGAACTATATAAGCGCACTGGCACAGATTTGGGATTTGGCACGCAATCGTTATCACGATGCGCCGCAGGATAATCCTTGGCGCGGTCATGCGCTCGAAGCAAAAAGCAGCAAGGTCAGTTATGAAGTCTTCACACCGGGCGAGCTAGCAAAGGTCTATGCCTTGCTTGATGACGAGATGAAGGCAGTAACGGCTATTGGTGCATACAGCGGCATGCGACTTAACGAGATATGTACACTAAGTGACAGCAGCATTAAAACTATCGAGGGCGTATTGTGCTTTCAGGTAACGGAGGGCAAAACCAAGAGCGCAGCGCGAATCGTTCCAGTACACAGCAAGCTAATCCCCCTCGTGAAATCATTACTCAAGACCACCCATAACAATTTCCTTTTCTATCACGCCTCAACTACAGATCGAGCAGATGGGAAGCGCTCATCGTGGCATACTCAGCAATTCTCGCGGGCGAAGCGTAAAGCTCTTGGAGAGACTGCCGCAGAGAGAAAAGTATTTCATTCACTCCGCCATGCGTTTGTGCAACAGCTCGACCGTGCTCAAGTGCCAGAGGATCGTATTGCCTTACTCGTCGGCCATGAGCGAGGTAACACGGAGAGCTTCAAAACATATTCGAAAAACGCAGCGGCCCCAGTCGAGTTGTCGCGCTACGTAGAGTTTGTAGACCACCAAATAGCCATTTAAATTTAATGGATGTTTAAACAGTCCTTCTTCGCAATAGCATCTCTAGACCTACCCGCAATCCGTTGCAATGACCCCCTCATCTGTTAAGATGCAGGGGCGTTTTCGCATGTCATAATGATCAGCAATAGGTAAAAAATGTCCACACTTAAACCCGCCATCTTCTCTTTCTTTTCCGGCTCAGGCTTTTTAGACCTTGGCTTTGAAAACTCAGGCTACGAAGTGGTTTTTGTGAATGAATTTCACCCGCCGTTTATGGATGCTTACAAGCACTCGCGTGCGGTAATGAACAAGCCTATCCCTCGTTTTGGCTATGCCGAAAAGAGCATAGAGGAAGTTGATCACAAGCAGTTGAAAGACGCTATTAAAGCACTCAAGAAAGAAAAAAGACTGATTGGCTTCATTGGTGGCCCACCTTGCCCAGACTTCTCCGTTGCGGGCAAAAACAAAGGGCGCGATGGGGAGAATGGTAAGCTGTCCCAAAGCTACATTGATATAATTGTGGAGATGAAACCTGACTTCTTCTTGTTCGAGAACGTCAAGGGGTTATATCGCACACTCAAGCATCGCGAGTTTTTTGAGCATCTCAAAGAGCAGTTGATGAATGTGGGTTACACTCTTCATGAAAGGTTGATTAATTCGATTGAATACGGTGCTCCGCAAGACCGAGAGCGCATTATTCTGTTGGGTTTCCAAAGTAAGAAATTAGCCAAGTCATTTAATTGGAGTGGCAGATTATACCCCGATCGTAATGCCTTTAGTTACAGTTGGCCAACAACAAATGAATTTTCCGAGGACTCTATACTGGCAATGCCAGAGTCACTCCCTAAAGAATTAACTGTTGATTACTGGTTTAAGAAAAACAATGTTTCTGAACATGTGAACGCAAAGCATGTGTTTACGGCCAGAGCCGGATTAGTTCGCTTCAAGGCTGTTGCAGAAGGTGACGATAGTAAAAAATCTTACAAGCGCCTCCACCGCTGGAGATATTCTCCGACGGCTGCTTATGGTAACAACGAGGTTCATTTACATCCATATAAGCCACGCAGAATAACAGTTGCAGAAGCGCTTGCCATTCAGTCTTTGCCGAAAGAGTTTGAATTGCCATCTTATATGACTCTTTCAAATATGTTCAAAACTGTTGGCAATGGTGTTCCTTACCTTGCAGCCTTCGGAATAGCAAAATCTATATTAGAGCATTTAGGGATAAAAGATGAATTTGACAGCAATGAATCTTGTGAATGCGATAGCCAACCTGCCCAAAAACAGGCAGTTTGATTATGTGAATGAAAGTAATGCTGGGAAGATCGTTGTCGACTCGATTAAGTCGCCACAAGGCCCGATACGTTTTAAGCGTTTTAACCCAACCAAAGGCGAGACGCTCAAAGATGCAAAGATGGACAGCATCTCTAGCCAGATGCTTTGGCGTTTGGCTAACGCAATTCAAGAGGATGCGCCTATCAATTTAGATAGAGTGCTTGGTGCAAGCTATAACTCTCGTTCCGTTATTGAAAGTTTGCTTGCACACACGCCGCAATTTTATTGGTGTAAACTTGACCGTTTAGAAGTTATTAACACTAAACAGACGGTAAAGAAAGGCCACAAGCATCTTGTATACTTACCCAATTCGCCACACGAAAACGGTAAGCTCTCTGAATACAAAACTAATATTGTAATATCAGAGATGAAAACAGAGGTTGTATATCAAAGCGTTGATCTGGAAACGATCCGCCCAGTTGAGGGCATGTCGATTGAAGAATCAAGAAGACATGCACAAATCCAGATTGCATTAGTAAAAATCGGCCACCACTTAGGCTACAGAACATGGGTGGCAGCTAATGATCGTGGACTTAAATATAACGGAAAAGTCATTGCTCAAATGGATGGGGTAATTGATAGCCTCTCAAATGAAAAGGTATTAAGCTCGTACAGCGAGGCCATTGACGGTGCAAAACTAATAGATTGCATTTGGTTTAGAAATGGGAAATTAATGCCCGCCGTGATGGAAATTGAGCATAGCACTGGGATTAAAAGCGGGTTAACCCGGATGAAGAATTTTTGTGACTATGCTCCACGGCTTCAAGATATCAGATGGACAATAGTAGCCCCCGATGAATATCGTGCTAAAGTCATTGAGTTTGCGAATATGCCGCAATTCCGAGAGCTGGACACAAAATTCTTCCCGTACTCAGCAGTCGAAGAATTGTATTCTCTTTGTGAACGACGCAAACCACAAGGAATTACAGATCAATTCCTTAATGCGTTTATGGAAAACTGCGTAACCCACTGACTAGCGGGCTAAACATCTTTTGTGCCGGGTGCAAACCCGGCGCAGCCAGAACTCATCACCCCGGATAAACAACGCCCAGCCCTTGGTTTTGTTGGCGGTAGCTCGTCAGCATCGCGTTCATGCTGCTAGGCGACAGCCCACACAAACGCCCAGCATGGTAGCCACCCTCAGCGGCGTTAGCAGAGCGATGCACCACAGCACGCACGCGCCCGGTTCGGTGGCAGTGATCTAGCACGGCAGACGTAAGGCGCAGCGGCTTACCTGTCACCGCACAGCGTCGGTATTGATAATTCCACAGGAAGACACGGACAGCGGCCACATCAGCACGGCGCAACTCCAGCCGCCCGGAACCATTCAACAGAAAGCGATACACATCTTCGAATACAGCAGCACTTGTAATCCGTTCCGCCAGCGGCATGTTGCCGAGGTGTTCCAGATAGCCCCGCATAGCTTTTCTTAGTAGTTGGTCTGTCCGTATAACCATGATTCAAAGTCTCCATTGTCAGACGCAGCCCGATTGCAGGCTTCGTATTCTTCGCGCTGGCGTTGGCGTACCAAAGCATAAAGCTCATCAGCCATCGCATTAACGCGTTCGTCACTGATACCGTTGCGGCGCATTAGCCCCAGCAGCTTACGAAATTCATCTTCAAGCTCAGGCTCTCCGGTATCCATTACCCACACTTTCAGGTCAGCGAGTGCGCCAGTCATTGGCGGCGGTTCGATGTACCGCCACCTTAATTTAATCGTCAATGCCATAAGCATTCCTCTTTATATCGTTTGCTCTCGCTTCACTGGCTTGTTTAAGCGTCTTTCCTTCGATAGCGATATCCAGCAGTTCCTTTTGCTTACCAGCCAATCGCAAGGCGCTATCTCTCCAGCAAAGCAGAAAGAAGACAGTCAGCACCTGTTTACTCAAGCCATCCAGAAGATCACCAAGTCCTTGCTCCAGAAGACAGGCCCGCCACGCGGCGGCGTGCTCAGTCATAGCACCGACTATCGGGACAGGTGCGCCAAGCATCGTCGCAAGCTGACTCATAACACTATTAGCATCGCCCGGATGCAGCCGGGGAACAGCCATGCGGCCAGCCTGCGCCAACAGTTCGGCGTACCGCTGGCGGCGTGGGTCATCATCTGCCAGCGCTCTAATCGGCTTTTCATCAACCATATATGGAACCTCCGGGGATTAGGCAGCCTGCAACAAATCGGCTGGCGTTGAGGGATGGTGTCTGGCCTTAGCTTTTAGATAGGCAGCACGCGCCGCCGCTTCGGTAGTAAATAAGCCAAGATGACGGAGTACACCATCAACGCGTATGTAAGCCTCCCATTTGCTACAGCCCTTATTCCAGCTATACCCCCTTGCCTTGCGTCGGTTCTGGTCGTTTTCCCGCTGCGTAACCAAACGCAGATTGCATAGGCGGTTGTCGTCACGGATACCGTCGATGTGATCGATCTGCTTACCGTGAGGAATAGCGCCATGCGCAAGAATCCACGCCACGCGATGGGCTTTTAGCTGGTACTGCTTGCCATCAAGTCGCAGGGCAACTTGACGATAGCCATCAGCTCGCCGGGTGGAGTCAGCATAGGAGCCAGCCTTAACCCGGCGTCGGTTAGCTTTATGGTGCAGGCGACCTATCACCGGGTCATACAGGAAAAGGGATCGCAACAGCTCAGGGGCGTAAGCATCATTAACCATGACTCAGCCCCTCCAGTTATGCAGCTTGTCGGAAATTGATAACGCAGTCAGGACGACGCAGCCCAACGTTGAACAGGCGATATGAGTCCATCACCATCGTCATTTCGCGTTCATCATCCCACTGGCGATTAATGACGCTCTGCGCTTCGACCGTCAACAGTACCGAGGAAGGTTTAAACAGCGTCGCCCTCGTTAGCGCTTCCTCTGCGGTAACGTCATAATCAGCGCCCAGTTCATGCCCGGTAATGGCTTCCTGCGGGTAACTGTTCAGCTCAATAACTCGCACCCCAGCGACATAGCCAACACGACGCCATGCGTAATCGTTGCCACTATCCCGGCTGTAACGGACGTTCATCAGCTTCTTATGTTCCATCAGGATGCTGAACCAAGCCGGGTCGATAAGCAGTACCAGCTCCGCCACCGGAATATCTTTCTCAGTCAGGAATCGATTAACAGCAGCTTTGATAGCGTGAAACAGTTCGTTAGCTGCATCCTCTTCGCTCTCCGTGGTCAGGTCGAGCGAGACAACATTATTCGTAAGCGGGTTAAACGTTGGTTGCAGTGTCGGCGGTGGTACAAAGTCAGTCGCTTTGATTAGCTGGATGGTGTGCGCTTCGTCGTAGAATTTAGCGTGAGCAGTACCCATATTGCGGCTCAATTCTGCGCGAAAGGTGGGAGCTGTCCAGTCGTCCTGATAGTCAATCGGGATGCGGATATAGCTCAGCGTATCCACAGAGATAATCAGCTTATCCGACTTAACGGCGGTAGGCTCCAGCGATTGCCCTGCGGTTCTGCCCTTCACCTCAAGATCACCACTCAGGCGATCAATGCGGTATTGGTTGCTGGCTTTCAGCGGCTTGTATGTGCTCAGTCCCTCGGCGAGAAACACGCTCTTTGCCTCAAGGCGGGTCTGAACGTCCCGGTCATACGCTTCAATGTGAATGTCGTTGTCAGCATCCACACCGCCCCAGTGCGGGCGGAATTGGTCAGGGGTATAAACATTGTCAGTCATAGAAATAGCTCCCGCGCCAGCGATAGCCAGTGCGATTTATGGAAAAGAGAAAAGAGAAAAGAGAATGGGATGAATCAGGCAGCAGCTTTTTCAACAGCTACCTCAAGAATCAGGCCGATAAGCGCGAAAGCAGGCCAATGGGGATTAAGCTCGTGCAGGTGCGCAACGCCCCCACCAAAAGCATCACGCACATCAGCACCAGAGATGCCCACGCGTTTGGCCGCCCGGCGCAGCAATCGCAGCTCGGAGCCGGGAACATACGCCGAGGGCATACGCACGCCGAAGCGTGAGGCGAGCCGCCGCCAGTGCGCTTCGTCGGCAAAGTCCTGCTTAAGCTGGCTGGCGTTGGCTTTCCAGTGTTCAATCCTTGCGCTACGGGCAGCCCTAGCCGCTGCCACGTTTTCAGGTGTCAGTAAGTTCATTGTCAGATCTCAATGCAAAGTGGGTTTATGTGTGGTGTTTGAGAGGTAATTTCGCGTTTTACAGGCGCAGATATACGAATGCACATCTGACGATGTACAACGCGATTCAGGCTCTAAAACGTAAGGTTAAGACGTGGGGAAGATAGGACAGGCGATTGCTTAGCGGCCAGCGCGTTTGCCAGCGGAACGCTCCGCAACCAGAGCGCGGTATTGCTCGTCGTACTGGCGATGGCCGGGGCCATACCCTGATTGCTGCGCCCACTGCGAAAGCTGGTCATACGCTGCTATAAACTCAGCATGTGACATTCCGACAGGTTGCGCGGCAGTCTGGCCGTTCGGGACGTAACCGGTAATGGAACCGCCAGCCATACGCTCTTGCAGATACTGAACCGCACGCGACATCTGCGCGGGATCGCCAGACATGACCATCCTTTCAAGGGTTGATTGTGTCCCGGCGTCGAGGGTGCCCGCGTACTGCAACATCGCGTCAACTGTCCCCTGCCCTAGCTGGCTTTCGACAGACTGGTGAAACTGCCCCATTAACCCTTGTAGCTCCGCGGTGTACTCAATAGCTGTTCCATCCATCAGAGGGATAGTATCGCCCACCTGCGCCCCGGCGCTGTCCGCGTTCTGGTCTTGCTGATTAGCAATGTTGCTATTATTCCATTGGCCGCCATCATTGCCGTTAACGGGCTGGGTACGGAGAAAATCAGCATCAGCAGGCGCAGAGCTAAAGCGGGATGCGCCATTGTCAGCGCCAACAGGTGTAGCTATGTACGGCGATTGTTGCGGTGCAGCATCAGCGCCGGAAAGATAGGGGTTTTGATTGTCAGCCATAATTATACAACCTCTTGTGATGTAACCCGGCGGTGTGCCAGTTCAAGTAAAAGCATGTGTGCGTGCACGCATCGGGCAGGAATCATTTTCTGCCCGTGGTACGCCTTGCAGAGATCTTGCCTGTCGATTTGGTACACATTCGCCAAGTCGATTTGACGAAGATTCAAAGCCTCGGCGATGAATTTCAATTGTTGCCCGCAATCAGCCGCGCGGCGTGGCTCCATTAAAATGATGGTGCTCATGAAATTATCCTCAGTTAAATAAGACCGTGACGGCGCAGCCAACGACGCTCACCAACGGAGCCGCGCGGGCGTTGTTTCGGATTCTGGTTAAGTGTTTGGCTGGGGTCAGTTCGACCTTTCCCGGTCAGGTTCTGCGTCAGCACATCCCAACCCCGTGATTCAATCGGAGCGTATCCTTCGCGTTGTTCGTCAAGGTTCACGTAGAGAACAGGGTTAACGGCGGGGTGCAGCGGTTCGTTCTCTGCCATCATTCAGCCTCGCTGAATTTGGAGTTAACAGACTCCAGAGTATCCGGGTACGACCAACGATTTCTCAGGCAGCGTTGCACATGCGCGACGATCTCAACAGGGACGCCCAACTTCCCGGCGATCTCCGCAGCAGGCCAACCGAAGCGCTCTAACTTGTGGATTTCATCTAAATCAGTAAGCACTAACTTGCGCACTACTTTCGCTTTCTCCGGCTTTGCTTTGACGGCTTTCGGCACTGGGTGCGTGTGGGCGTTGCTAAAGCGGGAATGTGCGATAGCCAGCACAGTCTCAGGGCGAATCAGCATATCGCGGGCAATCATAAATTCTGTATCACGGTGCAGCTTGCCGGGCTTATAGCGGCTGCGGATGGCGTTGTACTCCGCCAGAGTAATATCAGTATCGTCTTTCCAATTTTCGGCCAAGTCATCGACATAGACGCCACGGATTACAGCATCAATATCGGTCAGGGTATGACCTGTCTCCGCTGCAATCTCTTCATTGTTCTTTAGGTGCTTATGAGCCAGCGCGTTAATGCGCTGGATATCGGTAATACTCAAAGTCATAAATTAAACTCCGAATCAAATTTGATCTGGTCAGTAACCAGCGTGTGAATCAGCGCAAGGCTTGACGCGGTATGTGTGCCCGACTTGCGGGCGTTGTCGTACATGGTGCGTGCGGCGCTCTGATAGTGCAGTGGCAGCGTGGCGAACCATTGTCTGAATTGTTCAGGGGTCATTGGTCGTCATCCTCCGGGAACACGTTGTTGAATGATGTGTCCGGGGCTTCTACGGCGTTGGCCTTGAGGAAGTTGACCGCACTGGATAACTCCGCTGCGGCCATGCGCGACTCACCAGCCTTATCTTCTTCAAGGCGGCGAATCAGCGCCCCAAGAAGCAAGCCTTTCATTCGCCATGTTTCATTTTCAAATTCAGATTTCGTCATTGGTGGTTATCTCCAACTGGTAACAGGCCAAGCGCACGGATGTGCTGTATCACTTCTTGATGCACGGGCTTCGGCAGAAATAAACGGCGGGCAATGGCGGCGTAAACTTCATCAGGCGTCTTGCGCACTGGATGCACTCGGCCATTAAAAACCCGATCAGACAGGCGGACAGCTTTCCAGCAACGTGAGCCATCCGGCCTTTTCATGCGGTTCAGCACAGCGGCCATACACTCCCACGCCTCGCAATCATTCAGCAGGCAATACCGCTGTAGCGGCGTACTTGCTTCACGTAACAAAGCCTCACGGTTAAGGGTCTGGCGATGACGCTCAGCCAATCCATCAAAGGAATAGCCATTCAGGGCAAAGGCTAATTGTGCGGTGACGAGCGCATCCGCACGCGCAGCACGACGCTGCGCATGTTCGGTAACAGGCATATGAACAACTCCAAAAAAAAAATCAGAGGGGGAGCCTTTCGGCTCAGAGGTATTTAGCGATGTACTGCCAGTTGCAGTTTTCAGGGCGGTAGAAGTAAGCAAGCTCATCAGGCGCAGCATCCAGCGCCAGCGATGACCACAGCAGAAACGCGCGGGCAGGTTGACCATCGCGCCCGGCTCGTCCAATCATCTGAATGAGGTCAGGCAGGTCATCAGGGATATATGTAACGATGACGTTGCGAATGTCTGGCACATCAGCCCCCAGCCCGAAGGCTTTAGTAGCAATCAGAACCGCGCCCGGCGTAGTGGCAAACCACTCAGCGTTTGCGTGGCGTTCCTCGTTACTCAGATGCATCGTCTTCGAATGATATGGCCGCGCCCGGTCGCCTAAGAGTTTCAGGTACGCCCGCAACGTCTTAAGGTCATTGACGAGAATGAGCGTCTTCTCTTCATCCGGCAGAGCCTCGGCCAGACCAACAGCTGCACGGTATCGCTGGCGGCACTGCCTGACCGGAATCAACTGGATATTCTCGCGAGCAACATCAGCACGGAATGTGACGTAATCGCCACGGCATCCCAGTGACTCCATTAAACCACGCTCATTTTCACGTAGTAGCGTAGCCGTAAACACGCAGCGTTGAGCCGAGGGAAAAGCATTCTGTAGTGTGTGCTGCATTGCGTCGTAAGCTGGGCGGAAATCCCAGTCTTTGACCGTATGTGCCTCATCGATAATAAAACGATCAACACCGTAGGCCATCAGCGCCGCGAAAACCTGACTCGATGGAACAAGATGCTCAGGTGAAACGATAGCAACCCGGAATGCCCCGGCAGCCAGCCCCGCGAGTTGTTGCGCGTTGCGGTGCCTCGGCAACTTGTCACCGAATGCCACAGCGTGAACGCCAGCATCCCGCAACTGGCGGAGAATCTGGCGCTTTAGGGTATTAGTGGGAACCACGATTACAGATAGGCAAACACCAGCGCGGGACTCATAAATCAATGGATAAGTGAAGGCGGCGCTTTTGCCATATCCGGTCGGCAGAACGGCAAGCACATCACTACCACGGGAGAAGATCGCATCAGCGACAGACAACTGCCCCGGCCTCCACTCCAGCCCATCGGGTGGCAGCAGGCTAACGCGTGCGTATCGGTCACAGCGAACCAGCGGGCGGAACTCATATGGTGCTGTAGTCAATGGCGGCACAGACGGCGACACTGCCAAGCCGTTTGGGTCACAATGATGATTTGTACTGTTAAATTTATCCTCGGTAGGTTTCGACTCTCCACACCACGATTGACGAAACTCCGCCGAGTCCCCGTAGCGTTTGAAATCTGTATTACGCATCGCTTCCAGTTTATTCATGCCCCTGTTGATGCGGTGCATGGTCTTCTCATCACAAATCAGAAACTCGCGGCAGGCTTTGAGAAAAGCATTCTGCCCGGTCGTTGATTCCGGTACGGTGTGCTCACGCGGTTTCAATGCGGCATCGTCAACGCGAATGCCGGGAAAATCTGGCGGCAGCGGGTCAGCATACCGAGCTGGCTTCTTGTTGAGCCACATCTCTATCTCAGCGCGTCGGCAATGTATCGCGTCACCGGGCTGGATGACTTGCCGTAACCCCGTGTCAGAGCGCTGTTTTTGCTTCTTCGGTTGAACACCGTGCAGCGTTCGCCACTCCCGCAAGGTCATAGCGGAACCATCAGCATTGTAATAAAACTCTTCGGTCTTTGTGTTGTATGCCGCCTTAACGGGTTTACGCTTTACGGGGCATATTTTGGAACGCCGAATAACAACCCCGTCAGCGATCATTTGCTGTACATCTGCGTTTGCAGTATTGAGCGGGTCAGCATTGGCAGCCTGCGCAAGCAGGCGGTGTAGGTTTATTGGCATAGAACTGTCTCCAGAAATTGGGGCGGGTTTAGAAAGGGTCGCAGGACGGCAGCGCCGGGATATGGCTGCTTGTCCTCCTGAGTAGTGATTCTCATGTCGGTGATTGCGTAGGTTGTTCCTACTACCCAAGTAGACACCTTTATTTGATTGTTTTTCGATCACCCCCACTACAAGCCTTGTTCTATCTGACTTGCCAGTGATTCAGGAGAAGGTAAACCGTAGTACCACGAGTAGCTCAAAGGTTGGTCATTTGCGTTACTCTTTCTCCGGTATAGATGCTCTTATAATTTTTTAATAAATACAGTTAGTTGTGATCAATAGCAGCTATCGAAAAACATTTTCATTAATAACTTATTGTATTTAAATATAAATAATTATAATTACAGCTTTGATAGTTACATTACTACTCTATCCCCGCCGCGTTGACTGCCCGGCAAGCACGGTTGCGTGGAGGGCCGAGCATCGCAGCGGGCGTAGACCGGGAATGAGCCAAAGGCGATGGAGCGGGCTGGAGCACAGCGAGAAGCGCAGCCAGTGGAGAGCGTGAAGCGATAACACTGATTAGGAGATGGGGATGTAGGGGAAGAACCCTTTTTTGTACATGTATTTTAAATGCACCTTTAAAGAGAGCGAAGCGCTCTTACACTGCTTGGGATGAGAGAGTGAAGGGAGAGAAACCTTTATTGTACATGTACCAAAGATACATCTTTAAAACAGCTCAACCAAGTGATGCCACTCCGTCTCCTGTCTGGCTTTGAGACTGGACAACACAGCCTTTGATCCCTTCCCCTGCCCCATCCCTCGAATTGTTCAGTGATAAATCACATTCACAATCTGATCTCGATGTTCATCGTCTGGCACGGCTAAAGCCCCGCCATCTCTTCACATCGAGAGCCGCGAGTAAAACGAAAACACATTACAAATCATAGCATTACAACATTACGCATAACATAACACTCTGAAATCAATACAAAAGCTGTAGGCCACCCATCACCCATAGCCCAGTAACGGCCAGTGCTGGCACCTCATTTGGCTGTAGGTCATCATCCCTCGCCCTTGTTCCAGTGGCGTTTAACGGTGCTCACGCTGACGCCGAGACGCTTCGCTACCTTCGATTGAGACAACCCCTCACTCCGCAGCTCCTGCACCTTGTGAGTGGTGTCGGTGGCTTCCTTGCGTCCCAGCTTAACGCCATTGGCTTTCGCCTTCTCCAGCCCGTCCAGCGTCCTCTCACGGATACGGTTTCGCTCGAACTCAGCAAAGGCTCCAAACATCTGTCGGATTAGCTTGCCCTCAGATGAAGTCAGATCACGCGCTGGCAGGTCAAGAGACACCACCTTCACGCCACGTTCTAACAACATGTCGATGGTCTGCTGTACGTCGATGTTGTCACGCCCCAGCCTGTCCAGTTTCAGCACGACAAGCTGATCTCCCGCTTCCAGCTTGTGCTCAACCATCGCCCGAAACTTAGGGCGCTGCATAGCCTGAACACTACCGGAAATGTCCTCGCTGATTACCCGGCTTTCAGGCACCTTGTACCCGGCACGCTCAATAGCCAGCACCTGATTCTGCGTATCCTGCTCGCGTGTTGAAACGCGGCAGTAGATAAAAGTCCTCATGCTTCACCTCTCCCGTCTGGTATCACAAAACGGTAGCATCATTGCATTGGTGGTAGCATTTAGTCAAACCCTAAATTGATGACACCAGATAGTAATCACTCAGGAAGGTAGCAAGAATCGAACGATTGATGACACCAAAGTCAAAACAATAACGACAGCCAAGAGAAGCGCCAAGCATCAACGCAAAGTGCTTTAACAGTGGAGATTCAGGAGTGATTTAGCGTTTAAAGGGAAGAGTAACCCTAACCCACAGCCTCACGGCCAGAGAGCGAAACAGGGTCATAAACGCCACAGAGGAAGGCAAATCGATATACAGCCCGCCCAGCCTTCGGCTGGGAGAGGCGCACGGGGGAAGTTGAAGCCTTAATCGTTGAGGGAGGCCCAACTATAAGCGTGCAATTTTTCAAGCCGGGTTAAACCTGCACTCTCAAGCATTGCAGTCTCACCAGTAGAGGATTCTTATAGTCCGTCTGGACTACCATGTTTCAACCAACTAGGGAAATAACCATCAGGTAATCTTTCACGGAACCAGTCATACAACTCACGCAACTCGCTTTCGAACGCTCGGCTTAAGCCGTATCGCCCATCCTCAGCCGTGCTAAGGGCAGATTCAACCGCCTCATAAAGCTCAACAAAATCTAGTTTCAATACTTGGTAGGTATAAGCTCCGACAAAGTTGTTCAGCGCACGGCCAGCCTTCCAGCGCTCCTCTCGCACAGAAGAGTTAATATCTCCAAACTCTCCCGTGCTAACCCGTGCCTCTGACACCGCCATGTAATACTTAATCAGCATTAACCTAGCTTTCATCAATTCAAAATCTTCATTCATCGTTGAACCTCCTAGCGGCTGGCTTGTGAACCAATAATCAAACACTAACAGAGCACATTGCAACCTATTGGAGAAAATCAGATAACCCCCAATGAATGAAACGACTGGGCGGATAACGTGTGAACGAAACCATTAGCCCCGTTGGTGGTACAGGCAAGCGGAGCCTCTGGCGACTTCATCAGGGTTATGTCAGTTAGTGAGGCTTATCAGGATGACCATGTACCCAAGGGGAGCGAGGCCGAACCGCTGGCAGAGCTTGCATATGGTCTGCAAGTACCGTGACCACCATAAACCTGTTTATCCCCTGCGGCGTCTCGCGACGGCGACAGAACGGGGGCATCGGGCTGTAATGCGCTTCACTAAAAGTTTTTGGGACTGTTTAGAGACGGTGGCTACGTCATAGCTTTCAAGTTGAGTCAGTACGTGTTTGACGCTTGGAACTACACGCCGCTATGAGTTAACATCCCAATTACCACTATCAACCACAGCGGCTTTTTCAAGGGACATAACAGAGCATTTCTTACAGGCAAAAGAGACAGATTTTATTGTCTAACTAGCTGTATTGTAAGAAATTTAGTGACTTGGTGCCGAAGGCCGGACTCGAACCGGCACGTATTTCTACGGTTGATTTTGAATCAACTGCGTCTACCGATTTCGCCACTCCGGCACGGAAGGGGATGCGGAAACGTGTTGGATTATACCTGTCAATCGCCTCCATGCAAGCAGCGCCGCGCGTAACGTCTGCCAAGTGCTGAAATTTTCAGCGCTAAACCTTCCCCTCTCCTCCCCTCATAAATTCACCAAACCAATTGTTGGGTGATTTACATCGCTGCGCATTTGTTATGTGATCACGTAACATTCACCGGTAATCCATTACCAGGAAAACCTATGCGTTTTTACCAGGTCGATCCCACACTGGAAAACTACTGGCGGGGAGTGATCCTCTTTGGCAACAACTTCGCGACCTATAAGTTCGCGCTGGCGCATGCGCTGTACGATATCGATCGCAGCAATACATTCATCTCCTTGCAGGATCTGGCGATCCCCTTTAGCCAGCATATCTGTGCGCACCTGAAAAACGCACCAAAGCAGATCCTCAACACCAGCAAACCCGGCCCGTTTATCACCGCCTGCTTGCAGTTTAATCGGGGTGAGATTAGCTACGATGAGCTGTTGCAGGTGACGGCGAAGCAGGGTTTTAAGGTGGTGCTGAAGGCGTTTCACAACGTCAACGGCGGGCCGATTGAGAAGCAGTTTTTTATTGATGAGCAGCGCGAAGGCAAAGGCATTCGACTGACGGATGATTTTTACCGCCTGGCGCAGACGCCGCAGTTCCAGAACCTGGTCCATGAGACGGACGCGCGCTGGACGCTGGTCGAAAAGGCCTGGGAGATGAACCTGCCGCCGCAGTTGCTGGATGTTCACTATGATGACCAGCAGCAAACGCTTTTTACCCAGCTTAAAAGCGCGCGCATCACGCTGACCAGTTGCCGGAACAGCCTCAATGGTTACCAGAAAGGGCACTGTTTTTACTGCCATGCGCCGATAAGTCTCGAAAGCAGCGATCCGTTATTAGCCGATGTCGATCACTTTATCCCGTTGATGGCGCGCGCAGGGCTGCCGGGCGTCAACCTGAACGGCGTCTGGAACCTGGTGCTGGCCTGCCAGAGTTGCAACCGTGGCGCGCAGGGTAAGTTCGCCCAGTTGCCGACCTTGCAGTTGCTGGAGCGCCTGCATGCCCGTAATGAGTATCTTATTAATAGCCGCCTGCCGCTGCATGAGGCGATTATCAACCAGACCGGTAACAGTGAACCGAAGCGCAGAGCCTTCCTGAATGACCGCTGGAACAGGGCGCTGGCTTCACAGCTGAAAACCTGGGCTCCAGAGAGAGAACAACAGCGAGTGCTCTGATGACGATGAATTACTACCAGAATCATGCGCAAACCTTCTTCGACGGCACGGTCGATCTCGATATGTCGCCGCTGTACGCCGACTTTATGGCGCACTTGCCGGAACGGGCGTGCGTGCTGGATGCAGGATGCGGCTCCGGGCGCGATGCGCTGGCCTTTGCCCGCAAAGGTTACAACGTGGAAGCGTTCGACGCCTCTGCCGAACTGGTGGCGCTGGCGCGTCACTACAGCGGGCTGCCGGTCAAGGAGATGACCTTCGACCAGTTGAATGAAACGCAGAAGTATAACGGGATCTGGTGCTGCGCCTCGCTCCTGCACGTCCCGTATAACGAATTACCTGCGGTGATAAACACCCTGGCGCGCGCGCTGAAACCCGGCGGCGTCTGGTATCTGTCGTTTAAATATGGCGATAGCGAGCGCGAACTGGCGGGCCGCCGTTTTAGCGATATGACGGAGTCCCGACTGACCGCGCTGCTGGCCACCTTGCCTGAGCTGACAATCCATAAAATGTGGATAACGCAGGATCAGCGCCCCGATCACGATGAAAGCTGGCTTAACGCGCTGGTTAACAAGCGCTAACCCGCCTGCAAAAACAGCGCCCGCTCCGCTTCGCGCCGCCGTGTCAGCCCGGGCAGCACTCTGCCGCCCGCTTTGTTCCAGCGCAGAAACTGGTCGGCGGCCTGCGTATATTCGCTTTGATTTAACAGCTTGAGCAGCGTCGAGCTCTGCAAGTTCCCGGCACCGAGGTTAAAGGTAAACGACACCAGCGCGTCGAACTGATCCTGGTCGAGATCGACCGTCACCAGCCTGTGCACGCCGCGCTCGCTCGTCTGCAAATCCTTGCGCAGCAGCGCGTCAGCCTCCGCTTCGGTAATCGGGCGGGGAAAGTTCTCGTTCGGCAGGATCAGGTGCCCGTAGCCAATGGTCCACTTGCCGACGGCATCGCGATACTTCTCCAGCCGTAGCCCTTCAAAGGATTTGATTAATGCGACGCCAGCATCGCCGGTGTGTTGCGGTTGATTCGCCATCATCGTTGCTCCTGTAGAGAGAGAATGGCGCTGAGCGTTGACTGCGCGTTGCGCCCTTATTTGAGGATGGTTCGGACACATCGTGTTGCAAAGTCGCCACGGCTTAATATGCGGATGGAAAATCCTAAAAAACGCGGCTTTCAGAGCAGTCGCTTAACGAAACGGGCGGTATGCACAGCCGCAGGCTGCCAGAGCGGCGGCAGATGCCCTACACTTCAAGCGTCTCCCTCAACATAAAGGAATCCGTGATGAGCATCATCAAAAACTACGCCGCGCCACAGGCTGGCGCCGAGCTTGAGCTTCAGGAATACGATGCAGGCCCGCTGGCGGCTGAAGATGTTGAAGTCGCCGTGGATTATTGCGGGATCTGCCACTCTGACCTGTCGATGATCGACAACGAATGGGGCTTCTCCCAGTATCCGCTGGTTGCCGGGCATGAAGTGATTGGCCACGTGGTGGCACTGGGTGACGCCGCGCAGAACAAAGGGCTGAAAGTGGGTCAGCGCGTGGGTATCGGCTGGACGGCGCACAGCTGCGGCCACTGCGACGCCTGTATCGACGGCAACCAGATCAACTGCCTGGAAGGCGCGGTGCCGACCATCCTGAACCGCGGCGGCTTCGCCGATAAAATCCGCGCCGGTTGGCAGTGGGTGATTCCCCTGCCGGACAGCATTGATATTGAAACCGCCGGTCCACTGCTGTGTGGCGGCATCACCGTCTTTAAACCGCTGCTGATGCACAACGTCACCGCTACCAGCCGCGTTGGTGTGATCGGTATTGGTGGCTTGGGTCATATCGCCATCAAACTGCTGCGCGCGATGGGCTGCGAAGTGACGGCGTTCAGCTCGAACCCGGCAAAAGAGGCGGAAGTGCGCCTGATGGGCGCGGATTATGTGGTGAACAGCCGCGATCCGGAAGCGCTGAAAGCGCGCGCGGGTCAGTATGATCTCATCATCAACACCGTTAACGTCGATCTTGACTGGCTGCCCTTCTTCGAAGCGCTGGCGCACGGCGGCCATTTCCACACCGTTGGTGCCGTAATGAAGCCGCTGGAAGTGCCGGCCTTTACGCTGATTGGCGGCGATCGCAGCGTCTCCGGTTCCGCAACCGGTACGCCGTACGAGCTGCGTAAGCTGATGAAGTTTGCCGGTCGTGCGAAGGTTGCGCCGACCATCGAGATGTTCCCGATGTCGCAGATCAACGAAGCGTTGCAGCATGTGCGCGACGGTAAAGCGCGTTATCGCGTAGTGTTGAAAGCGGATTTTTAAGCCGTTTAGCCCGGTGAGCGTCAATGCCGCCGGGCAGGTTTAACGCCGTACGGCGCGTTGTTGAGCGTGCGAGTTAAATGCCGGATGGCGCGTAAACGCTTATCCGGCCTACGCCGTTTCAGCCAGCCGCATAATCACATGCCGTTTGAGCAGAGCGCACAATCACATGCCGGATGGCGTGTGAAGGCTTACCCGACATGCGCCGTTTCAGCCAGCCGCACAATCAGATGCCGTTTGAGCAGAGTGCACCATCACGTAGGCCGGATAAGGCGAAGCCGCCATCCGGCATGCGCCGTTTCAGCCAGCCGTATAATCAGATGCCGTTTGAGCAGAGCGCACCATCACGTAGGCCGGATAAGGCGAAGCCGCCATCCGGCAACTGTGCCCGGTGAACCACCGGGCGCCTCTTCCTATTTCCCTATCGCGGCAAACACTTCGGCAATCGCTACTGCGCCGGGATCGGTCACGCCTTCAAGGTTCTCACTGTTGACGTAAGATGAACGCCCCGCGCCCGCTTTCTGCATGGTGGCGGTGCTCTCTGCCCCTTTTTTCGCGGCATCAATGGCAGCGGCTAATCCGCGATCGCGCAGGGCTTCCAGCGCCGGTTGGAGCGCATCGATCAGCGTGCGGTCGCCGAGATCCGCCCCGCCATAGTGTTTCATCTGCTTTAACCCCAGCAGCAGCACGTCAGGCAGTGGCGTGGCGTTATGCACCGCCTGGCCTGCGGCGGTAAAGAAGATCGACATCAGCACGCCGCTGGAGCCGCCCATCACCGTCGCCAGCCGCTCGCCAATCAGTTGCAGCAGTTGTGCGGTGTTGTTCAGCGGCAGCGCGTTCTGCTCCAGCAGGCGCTTAATTTCGCGTGCGCCTTCGGCAAAGGTCGAGCCGGTATCGCCATCGCCCACTTTCGCATCCAGCGCGTTAAGGCGGCTTTCCAGGTCGATCAGCGTCTGCGCAGCAGTGCCGACCAGCGCTTTTACCTGCGGGTTATCGGAAGGCTCAATCTCCAGCCCGGTGTAAACGGCTTTGTGCGGCTGGGTTTTCATCGGCGCGAAGGCGACCGGCTTCTGCCAGCCGACGGTCTGCACTTCGGCGCAAAGCGCCTGCTCAAACTCATCCGTTAAACGTAGCAGGGAAAGGGAAAAGCCTTTCATATCGAGCGAACTGACCAGCGGCGCGGGGCCAATCAGGTAGGCCAGTTGATCTTTCAGCGCCGAATGGGCCAGCTCTTTGGTCAGCAGCGCCATCTCCAGCGCCGATACGCCGCCGAGGTTGTTGATCAACACCGCCACGCGATCGTTACCCACCGCCGCGCGCAGCGGTTCAACCAGCGTATCGATCAGCGATTTGCTGTTATGGGTCTCAAGGGTACTCGCGCCCGGCTCGCCGTGAATGCCGAGGCCAAGCTCAACGTGGCCCTGCTGAATGCGCCCCTCTTCGCTGTCGCTGCCCGGCAGGTTGCAGCTCTCCATCGCCAGCCCGAGGCTGTAGACGTTGTCGCAGGCCTGCTGGGCGAGGCCGCGCACTTCGCTCAGGGATTTGCCCTGCTCTGCGGCGTAACCGGCAATTTTGTGCACCAGCGCTGTACCGGCGATGCCGCGCGGCTGTTTGTTATCAGGCAGCGCGATGTCGTCGGCGACAATCACCATCTCCACTTTCAGGCCGTAGCGTTTGGCTTTCTCGGCGGCGAGGCCGAAGTTGAGCCGGTCGCCGGTGTAGTTTTTGACAATCAGCAGGCAGCCGCGATCGCCGGTCACCGCCACAATGGCGTTCAGCACCGCGTCTACGCTCGGTGAAGCAAAGAGATCGCCGCAGACGGCGGCGGTGAGCATGCCTTTACCGACAAACCCGGCGTGGGCCGGTTCATGGCCGGAGCCGCCGCCGGAGATGACCGCCACGCGGCTTTTATCCCAGTCGGCGCGGGCGACGATGCGGATCGCCGGATCGCTCTCAAGGCGTACAAGGTTGCCGTGCGGGGCGGAGATCACCAGCCCTTCGATGGCGTCGTTGACCAGCTGTTTGCGGTCGTTGAAAAAGAATCTGGACATAATCTTCCGGGAGTGTAGTGAAACATCCCTCAAGCATAGCCCGCACCGGGCGCAGCGGGGCAAAGACCAGATTTTACTGAAAGGTATCAGGGCGTGGTGCGGCCAAAACCGGCGTGGTAACCGTGGGTGTTACGCAGCTTGTCGAGGCGGTTGCCCTGCCAGAAGGTAACGGCGATAGCCAGCAGCAGCAGGCCGCCATGCAGGTACATCGCAAGGTGGGTATCGAGGAGGAAAAACCCGGCAATCACCGGCAGCAGCGCGCTCATCCAGAGCTGATCGAGCAGGGTCTCCGCCGCGTTAAAGCGTGCCAGCACACGATCCGCCTGCGCCTCTTCGGGCGAGCCGCGGCGCACCGTACCAACGGCCTGCGCCAGCGCACCAGCACGGCAGATAAGCCACTGCACCAGCAGCAGCGCCAGCACCACCACCGCGGCTTCAAAAGCCAGCAGGGCGCTGTCGCCCGCAGCCGAGGTCAGCCACTGCCCGCTCAATACGGCCATGGTGAAAAGGGCGTTAAGGATGCCGAACAGCAGTGCGGTAGAGAAACGGAGCGCAAAGCGCCTGGCGAGGGAAAACATCGTGTGCTCCTTGCAAAAAAGAAGAGAGGCCGCAGCCTCTCTCTTGGGATTTACTGGCTCTTGCGTGACATCAGCCACAGGCTCAGCAGGAAGAACGACGCGCTTGGCAGCAGCGCCCCGACCACCGGCGGAATGCCGTAGACCAGCGTCAGCGGGCCGAAAATCTGATCCAGCACGTAGAAGACAAAGCCGAAGCTGATGCCGGTGATAACGCGCACGCCCATCGCCACGCTACGCAGCGGGCCGAAGATAAACGACAGCGCCATCAGCATCATCACCGCCACGGAGAGCGGCTGGAAGATCTTGCTCCACATATTGAGCTGGTAACGCCCGGCGTCCTGGCCACTCGATTTCAGGTACTTCACGTAGTTGTGCAGGCCGCTGATGGAGAGCGCATCGGGATCGAGCGCCACCACACCGAGCTTGTCCGGCGTCAGGTTGGTTTTCCAGGTCCCGCTCACGGTCTGCGAGCCGGTCACCTGTTTCGGGTCGGTCAGGTTAGACTCGTCGACCTGCGACAGATTCCAGATTTTGTGCTCGGCGTCGAACTTCGCCGACGCGGCATAGCGCACCGACTGCAAACGGCGCTCTTTATTGAACGCATAGATACTGACGCCACCCAGTTCGGTGTCGCTCTTCACGCGTTCAATGTAAACAAAGTTACTGCCATCTTTCGCCCAAAGGCCAGACTGGGTCGAGAGCAGCGAGCCGCCGTACATCGACTGCGCACGCTGGTTACGCGCCATCTGCTCGCCCTGCGGCGCAACCCACTCGCCGATCGCCATAGTCAGCAGCACCAGCGGGATCGCGGTTTTCATCACCGCCAGCGCAACCTGCATACGGGTGAAGCCAGAAGCCTGCATTACCACCAGCTCGCTGCGCTGTGCCAGCATGCCGAGGCCGAGTAGTGCGCCAAGCAGCGCCGCCATCGGGAAGAAGATCTGGATATCTTTCGGCATGCTGAGCAGGGTATAGAGACCTGCGCCAAGGGCATCGTAGCTCCCCTGCCCGGCCTTTTTCAGCTGGTCGACAAACTTGATGATGCCCGAGAGCGATACCAGCATGAACAGCGTCATCATGATGGTGGTAAAAATGGTTTTACCGATATAGCGGTCGAGAACGCCAAAAGCCTGCATTATACCGCTCCTCTACGGGTAAAACGGGCACGAACCCGGCGCATCGGCACCGTATCCCACAGGTTCAGCACCACGGCCAGCGCCAGATAGAGCAGGTTAACCGCCCACATCCAGATCATCGGGTCGAGCTTCCCTTTCGCGCCATTGGAGCGCAGGGTGGTCTGCAACAGGAAGAAGATGAGATAGAGCAGCATCGCGGGCAGCATCGAGAGCACGCGGCCCTGACGCGGGTTGACCACGCTCAGCGGAACCACCATCAGCGCCATCATCACCACGGCGAAAATCAGCGTTAAACGCCAGTGCAGCTCGGCGCTGGCGCGCGGGTTGTCAGTATTGAACAGCGTGCGCATGTTCATTTGCTCGGTATCCGTCGGATCAAGCGCCACGGCCTGATGACCAATAACGGCCTGGTAGTTCTGGAAATCGGTAATGCGGAAGTCGCGCAGCATCGCGGTGCCTTCAAAGCGCGTACCGCTGTTGAGGGTCACTACCTGCGAACCATCTTTATGCTGGGAGAGCTGCCCGGAGTCCGCCAGCACCACAGAAGGACGCGCGTTGCCTTTTGGACGCAGCTGGGCAAGAAAGACGTTGTTGAAGTTCTTACCGTCCACGCCTTCGATAAAGAGCACCGAGTTGCCGTCCGACGCCTGCTGGAACTGGCCCTGCGCCAGCGCCGCCATGCCGGGGTTGGCTTTGGCATCGGCCAGCACCTGATCCTGATGGCGCGAAGACCACGGCCCGGCCCACATCACGTTGACCGCCGCCACGACACCGGTAAACAGCGCCAGTACCAGCGCGGCTTTCACCAGCACCGCCCGGCTCAGGCCGCAGGCGTGCATCACCGTAATTTCACTTTCTGTATAAAGTTTACCCAGCGTCATCAACAGACCCAGGAAGAGGCTCAGCGGCAGGATAAGCTGCGCCATCTCTGGCACGCCAAGCCCGAGGAGAGAGAGAACGAGGTTCGTGGGGATTTCGCCGTCAGCGGCTGCGCCTAAAATCCTGACCAATTTCTGACAAAAGAAAATCAGAAGCAGGATGAATAGGATTGCAAGCTGGCTTTTCAGCGTCTCCCGCACCAGATATCTTGTGATTATCACTTTAATTACGCCCGTAAAAACCAGTCTTTTTCCTGGAAAATCGCTTGTTTCATGGCTTAAACGTCATTTATTCTCTTGAGTCGTCGAAATGATCGCTAAGATTAATATACTCAGCGGATACGTGCGTGAGACCCGATTCTGACGTGCCGAAACCGCAGTAACGTTAAGATTAACACGAAGTCACCGCAACAGCGGACCTGAGTTACGAAAGCTTGCAATTCTATCCGTAGCCGCCGCCGTTGTCTTTAAGATTCAGGAGCGTAGTGCATGGAGTTCAGTGTAAAAAGCGGTAGCCCGGAGAAACAGCGGAGTGCCTGCATCGTTGTTGGCGTCTTTGAACCGCGCCGGCTCTCTCCGATTGCCGAGCAGCTGGATAAAATCAGCGACGGTTATATCAGTGCGCTGCTGCGTCGCGGCGAACTGGAAGGCAAGCCGGGTCAAACCCTGCTGCTGCACCATGTGCCAAATGTGCTTTCCGAACGTATTTTGCTGATTGGTTGCGGAAAAGAGCGTGAATTGGATGAGCGTCAGTACAAGCAGGTCATTCAGAAAACCATAAATACGCTGAATGATACTGGCTCAATGGAAGCAGTCTGCTTCCTGACCGAACTGCACGTTAAAGGGCGCAACACCTACTGGAAAGTGCGCCAGGCCGTTGAGACGGCGAAAGAGACGCTCTACAGCTTCGATCAGCTGAAGACCACCAAAAGCGAGCCGCGTCGCCCGCTGCGTAAAATGGTCTTCAACGTGCCGACCCGTCGCGAGCTGACCAGCGGCGAACGCGCCATTCAGCATGGTCTGGCGATCTCTGCCGGTATCAAAGCGGCGAAAGATCTCGGGAATATGCCGCCAAATATCTGTAACCCGGCCTATCTCGCCTCTCACGCGCGCCAGTTGGCGGACTCCTACAGTAAAAATGTCACCACCCGCGTGATTGGCGAACAGCAGATGCGCGAGCTGGGCATGTGCTCCTATCTCGCCGTCGGCCAGGGTTCGCAGAACGAATCCCTGATGTCGGTGATCGAGTACAAAGGCAACCCGTCTGAAGACGCGCGCCCGATTGTGCTGGTCGGCAAAGGGCTGACCTTCGACTCCGGCGGTATCTCCCTCAAGCCTGGCGAAGGCATGGATGAGATGAAGTACGACATGTGCGGCGCAGCGGCAGTGTATGGCGTGATGCGCATGGTGGCTGAACTGCAACTGCCGATCAACGTTACCGGCGTGCTGGCGGGCTGTGAAAACATGCCTGGCGGACGCGCGTACCGCCCGGGCGATGTGCTCACCACCATGTCCGGTCAGACGGTTGAAGTGTTGAACACCGACGCCGAAGGCCGCCTGGTGCTGTGCGATGTGCTGACCTACGTTGAGCGCTTCGAGCCGGAAGCGGTGATCGACGTGGCGACGTTAACCGGTGCCTGCGTGATTGCGCTGGGCCACCACATTACCGGTCTGCTGTCGAACCACAATCCGCTGGCTCACGAGCTGATTGGCGCGTCTGAGCAGGCGGGCGATCGCGCGTGGCGTCTGCCGATGAGCGATGAGTATCAGGAGCAGTTAGAGTCTAATTTTGCGGATATGGCGAATATCGGCGGCCGTCCTGGTGGTGCAATCACCGCAGGCTGCTTCCTCGCGCGCTTTACCCGCAAGTACAATTGGGCGCACCTGGACATCGCCGGTACCGCGTGGCGTTCCGGTAAAGCGAAAGGCGCCACCGGGCGTCCGGTCGCCATGCTGTCGCAGTTCCTGCTCAATCGCGCCGGATTTAACGGCGAAGAGTAAGCGTCGTCCGCGCCGGATTGATTGCCGGATGGCGCTACGCTTATCCGGCCTACAACAACCTCGCGCAATGTGGATCCTTTACCCTATGGATTTCGCGTTGCATCGCGGCGGCAACTGAGCAAATCCCAGGAGCATAGATAACTATGTGACTGGGGTATGCGAAGGCAGCCAACAAAGAGGCAGCGTGAAAGACGACGGGTAAAGATATGAAAAATGCGACTTTTTATTTACTGGACAATGACACCCAACAAGATGGTTTAAGCGCCGTCGAGCAGCTGGTGTGTGAGATTGCCGCAGAACGTTGGCGTCATGGCAAGCGCGTGCTGATCGCCTGCGTCGATGAGCAGCAGGCCATTCGTCTTGATGAAGCGCTGTGGGCGCGACCGGCGGAGAGTTTTGTGCCGCACAACCTGGCCGGTGAAGGCCCGCGCGGCGGTGCGCCGGTCGAGATTGCCTGGCCGGCGAAACGTAACAGCAGCCCGCGCGACATCTTAATCAGCCTGCGCGCGGAATTTGCAGATTTTGCCACCGCTTTCACAGAAGTGATAGACTTCGTCCCTCACGAAGACTCTCTGAAACAACTGGCTCGCGAACGCTATAAAGCCTACCGCGTGGCCGGTTTTAACCTGAACACGGCAACCTGGAAATAATGGAAAAGACATACAACCCCAAAGATATCGAACAGCCGCTGTACGAGCAGTGGGAAAAGCAGGGCTATTTCAAACCGAACGGTGATGAAAGCCAGGAAAGCTTCTGCATCATGATCCCGCCGCCGAACGTCACCGGCAGTTTGCATATGGGCCACGCCTTCCAGCAGACCATCATGGACACCATGATCCGCTACCAGCGCATGCAGGGGAAAAACACCCTCTGGCAGGCCGGTACTGACCACGCGGGTATCGCCACCCAGATGGTGGTGGAGCGTAAGATTGCCGCTGAAGAGGGTAAAACCCGCCACGATTACGGCCGCGACGCCTTTATCGACAAAATCTGGCAGTGGAAAGCGGAATCCGGCGGCACCATTACCCGCCAGATGCGCCGTCTCGGCAACTCCGTGGACTGGGAGCGCGAGCGCTTCACCATGGATGAAGGCCTCTCCAATGCCGTGAAAGAGGTGTTCGTCCGTCTCTACAAAGAGGATCTGATTTACCGTGGCAAACGCCTGGTAAACTGGGACCCGAAACTGCGCACTGCGATCTCCGATCTGGAAGTGGAAAACCGCGAGTCCAAAGGCTCGATGTGGCACATCCGCTACCCGCTGGCTGACGGCGCAAAAACCGCCGACGGTAAAGATTACCTGGTGGTTGCCACTACCCGTCCGGAAACCCTGCTCGGCGATACTGGCGTCGCGGTAAACCCGGAAGATCCGCGCTACAAAGATCTGATTGGCAAATTCGTGCTGCTGCCGCTGGTTAACCGCCGCATTCCGATCGTTGGCGACGAACACGCCGATATGGAAAAAGGCACCGGCTGCGTGAAGATCACCCCGGCGCACGACTTTAACGACTACGAAGTGGGCCGTCGTCACGCCCTGCCGATGATCAACATTCTGACCTTCGACGGTGATATCCGTGAAAGCGCAGAAGTGTATGACACCAAAGGCAATGAATCCGACGTCTACGCCAGCGATATCCCGGCGGAGTTCCAGAAGCTGGAGCGCTTTGCCGCGCGTAAAGCGATCGTTGCTGCCGTTGACGCCCTTGGCCTGCTGGAAGAGATCAAACCGCACGACCTGACCGTCCCGTATGGCGATCGCGGCGGCGTGGTGATCGAACCGATGCTCACCGATCAGTGGTACGTGCGCGCCGATGTGCTGGCGAAACCGGCCGTTGAAGCGGTCGAGAACGGCGATATCCAGTTCGTGCCGAAGCAGTATGAAAACATGTACTTCTCCTGGATGCGCGACATTCAGGACTGGTGTATCTCCCGCCAGCTGTGGTGGGGCCACCGCATTCCGGCGTGGTACGACAACGACGGCAACGTCTACGTTGGCCGCAGCGAAGAGGAAGTGCGTCAGGAGAACAACCTCTCTGCGGATGTCGCGCTGCGCCAGGACGACGACGTGCTCGACACCTGGTTCTCTTCCGCGCTGTGGACCTTCTCGACCCTCGGCTGGCCGGAAAATACCGACGCGCTGCGTCAGTTCCACCCGACCAGCGTGATGGTGAGCGGCTTCGACATCATCTTCTTCTGGATCGCGCGCATGATCATGATGACCATGCACTTCATCAAAGATGAGAACGGCAAACCACAGGTGCCGTTCAAGACTGTCTATATGACCGGTCTTATCCGCGATGACGAAGGGCAGAAGATGTCGAAATCGAAAGGCAACGTTATCGATCCGCTGGATATGGTTGACGGTATTTCGCTGCCGGATCTGCTGGAAAAACGCACCGGTAACATGATGCAGCCGCAGCTGGCGGAAAAAATCCGCAAGCGCACCGAGAAGCAGTTCCCGGACGGCATTGAGCCGCATGGCACCGACGCCCTGCGTTTCACCCTCGCAGCGCTGGCCTCAACCGGCCGTGATATCAACTGGGATATGAAGCGCCTGGAAGGTTACCGTAACTTCTGTAACAAGCTGTGGAACGCCAGCCGCTTTGTGCTGATGAACACCGAAGAGCAGGATTGCGGCTTCAACGGCGGCGAAATGGTGCTGTCGCTGGCGGATCGCTGGATCCTCGCCGAGTTCAACCAGACCATCAAAGCGTACCGCGATGCGCTGGACAGCTACCGCTTCGATATTGCAGCCGGCATTCTGTATGAGTTCACCTGGAACCAGTTCTGCGACTGGTACCTGGAGCTGACCAAACCGGTGATGAACGGCGGTTCCGAAGCCGAGCTGCGCGGCACGCGCAACACGCTGGTAACGGTGCTGGAAGGTCTGCTGCGCCTGGCGCACCCGATCATTCCGTTTATCACTGAAACCATCTGGCAGCGCGTGAAAGTGCTGAAAGGCATTGATGCCGATACCATCATGCTGCAACCGTTCCCGAGCTTTGACGCCGCCCAGGTGGATGAGCAGGCCGTTGCCGATACCGAGTGGCTGAAGCAGGCGATCGTTGCGGTGCGTAATATCCGTGCCGAAATGAACATCGCGCCGGGTAAACCGCTTGAGCTGCTGCTGCGCAGCGCCAGCCCTGAAGCGCAGCGTCGTGTAAACGACAACCTGAGCTTCCTGAAGACGCTGGCGCGTCTGGAGAGCATCACGCTGCTCTCTGCCGACGAGAAAGGGCCGGTTTCGGTCACCAAGATCGTTGATGGCGCGGAGTTGCTGATCCCGATGGCCGGTCTTATCGACAAAGAGGCCGAGCTGGCGCGTCTGGCGAAAGAGGTGGCGAAGGTTGAGCAGGAGATTGGCCGCATCGAGAGCAAGCTGGGTAACGAAGGCTTTGTTGCCCGCGCGCCGGAAGCGGTGATTGCCAAAGAGCGTGAGAAGCTCGACGGCTATGCGCAGACCAAAGCGAAGCTGATTGAGCAGCAGGCGGTTATCGCCGCGCTGTAATCATCAGCACGAAAAAAAGCCGGGCATCGCGCCCGGCTTTTTTATTGGCTGCGGGATAACTCCCGCTGCTTTGTTAATTTGTAGGCCGGATAAAGCGACTCCCCTGCCCGGCTGCTTTTGTCGACCGGATAAGGCAACTCCTCTGCCCGACCGCTTTTGTAGGCCGGATAAGGCAACTCCTCTGCCCGACCGCTTTTGTAGGCCGGATAAGGCGTAGCCGCCATCCGGCACTTTTAACCGAAATCAATCACAGCCGCCATCCGGCACGTTCTACCGAACTTAAATCGCCGCCGGATAGAACGACAAACCACGCGCCAGCAGGTTGGCCGGATCTTTCGCTGGCTGCACGCCGTGATCTTCCAGCGTCAGCGCTTCCAGGTTGCCATGCACATGGGTATTTTCCAGGAGGTAACGGGTCATACGCACTTTCGCCCACGGCCACGCCAGGAACAGCGTCACCAGGCACACCGCCATATTACTGATGGCGATCCACAGCATGCGCCCAACGGTCACCGTGGAGGAGAAGCGAATATCCCCTTCCAGCGCCAGCTGGCTGTAGAGGTAAGCGCGCAGCTTCACGAAAGCAAAGGTAAAGCAGACAATCGCGCCGAGAATATAGATCAGGTAGGTGAGCATGATTTTGCCGTACATCGGGCCCATCATCATCGCCATCTGCTCAGGATCGCCCTGCAGCAAATAGGCAGACTGCATCAGTTCAATCATTGCCGGCACAATCAATACCATCACCAGCGCGATAAACGGAATAAACAGCAGCATCGACAGCAGCACAATACCGATGCATTTTTTCATCGAGAAACTGCCAGAGAATTTTAATTTGCCGTACTGCAAATTATTCGCCAGCATGCCATACCACTGCGCGGCAAATACGCCCTGCATCACGCCAATACCCAGCAATACGGCCAGCGATCCGATGATGCCTACCGTAACAATGGCGCCAATCGAACCACTGCTTGCCACCATCGTTGCGAAGATAGAGAAAATAATCCCTACGCCAACCATAATCAGCAGCGGGCAGCCCATCATCACCCACCACGCGCGCAGCGGGCTGGCGTAAAAGTTAAAGCGCACGCCGTTAATCTCGGTCATCAGCATCTGATAACGCAGACCCTGCGTAATTAACCATGGGAAGAAGAGAATAAATAAACCCATCATGCAGAGTTGCAGAATAACGTTCCCATGTACCACGTTAATAAAAAAAATCGCATACAGCGCCAGCAGGCAGAGCCAGCCAACAAAAATGGAGCTGCCGGTCGCGTGGTAAGAGAAACGCGCGCCCTCCAGCTCGGTGTTTTCGTAGAAATAACGACGCGCGCGAATTAACGCCCACGGTAAATAAATCCCCAGCGTTATTAAGGTCAGCAGAATATTGACCAGCCAAACAACGAAATAGCCTTTCCCGCTACCCTGAAAGCGGAAATGGCGCACGGGAGCCGCCACAGAAGCATGAATGTCGGAAGTCATAACAATCCTTATTGTAAAAAAGAGGTGCTAACGGAGTTAACCACAGCAATATTGCTTAAGAATTATCTCCACTGTGCAGTGTAAATACCTTACGGTCAAAAAAATAGCGCCCAATATTCCTGGTCTTGCCAGATGGGCCCTGTAGTGGTATTAACCAGGATCCCCGAAAAAGCAACAGACAGAGTGCGAAAATGAATGTAACCGCGCCGGTAGAGGTCAAAATGCGCCGCATTGCCGCGACAGATAATGCGGCTATCGCCTCGGTGATCCGTCAGGTGTCAGCCGAATATGGCCTGACGGCTGATAAAGGCTACACCGTTGCCGATCCTGAACTGGACGAGCTTTATCAGTTATATAACCGCGAAGGCTGCGCTTACTGGGTCGTTGAATTGAATGGCGAGGTGGTGGGCGGCGGCGGCGTGGCGCCATTGAAGTGCAGCGAGCCGGATATCTGTGAACTGCAAAAGATGTATTTTCTGCCCTGCGCGCGCGGCCAGGGGCTGGCGAAAAAGCTGGCGCTGATGGCGCTCGATCACGCGAAAAAAAGCGGCTTCACGCGCTGCTATTTAGAGACCACCGCCTTTTTAACCGACGCTATCGGTCTGTATGAGCATCTCGGGTTTGCGCATATCGACGGCCCGCTGGGCTGCACCGGTCACGTCGATTGCGAAGTGCGAATGTTAAAAACGCTCTAATCAAGTGCGGGCGCATCGGCCCGCACCATCACTGCTCTTCCGACGCCAGCACCAGCCGCACAATCGCGGCGGCTTTCTGCGGCGGTAGCGCCAGCACATCACCCCAAAGCTGTTGCAGCATATCGCAGACCAGCTTCTCTTTGCCGATGGCATTTTGCGGCGCATCCAGCAGTTGCAGATCCTGACCATACTTCTGCGCCATTGGCTGCACCACCGTCGCCACATCCCGCTGCGCATTGGCGCGCTCTTCGGCAGTTACCGTGTGTTTATTGGGCCCGTAAGAGGCGTTGAGCATGGCGGCTTCAGTATCCAGGCGGCGTTTTAACATCTCCGGGGAGATAAAGCGCACCGGGTTGATGCCCCCTTTTACCGCCGGATATTGAAAGCGGAAACAGGCATCATCGCTCTTCGCCTGAATTTCGGCGGCCTGCTCCATCATCACGCGCATTTCGGCGACCACCAGATCGTCCGGCGCAAACTGCAAACGCTGCATCTGCACCGCGAGGATTTGCGGCTGAATGGCGTCGATCACCTTCTGCTCATTGGCCCCCTCTTTCATCATCACCATCACCTGGGCGCGCAGTTTCGCCATCAGGGCGGGATCGTGCTCGGCGATAAACTTCCACGCCGGGATCTGCTGCACCGTCGCGTCAAACTTCTCATCCGCGGTCTGGGCTAACTTTTCGCCCTGCAAATATTTAATGTCGATCACGTTCCACAGGGCGATAAACACCACCACCAGCACGATCGCGCTTCCTTTGCTCAGCCACCCTTTTTTACGCAGCAGGCTGGCGACCACGGCGATCGCCATCCCGGCGTAGCCCGCCATCAGGATATGTGTCCAGTTCATTATTTTCCTTTGATCTCAAATCAGGCCGGTACGCCGCTGTGAAAACGGAACTCCGTATCCGGTGAGCTAATCAGCGCCGCTTCCACTTCGCCGAAATGGCGCACGCGCGGCGCAATATCGGTGGCCGAAATCTGCTGCGCCAGCGCGAGGTAATCCTGGTAGTGGCGCGCTTCGGAACGCAGGAGCGACAGGTAAAATTTTTGCAAATCCGCGTCAAGACACGGCGCAAGTGCGGCAAAGCGTTCGCAGGATCGCGCTTCGATATAAGCACCGCAAATTAATTTATCGACCAGAGTCAGCGGTTCATGAGTGCGAACTTCTTTCAGCATCCCTTTGGCATAACGGCTGGCGGTAATTTTCACATAGGGAATATTGCGGGCGAGCATCGCTTCGCGCACCTGCCAGAAGTGGTGCAGCTCCTCTTTGATCAGCAGCACCATGCTGTCGATCAGCGCCTGGCCCCAGGCATCATCAGTCTGCGGCATCACGCTCTTGCCGATCTGCTTATGCAGGGCGACAAAGTCCGGTTCCGGGCCTTCACGGAAGGCAAACTCTTCATAGGGTTTCAGCCAGGCAAGCAGCGCTTCTGAGCCGGTTTTATCGGCAACATAGCGGCGCACCAGCAGCATGGCGGTTTGTGCGGCCTTCAGTTCGCAGACCAGGTGATCCGTAAGCAGCAGCGGCAGCATCTCGGGCTGACGGGCTTTCTCTATCCAGGCGGTGGGGGTTGGGCAGTGCAGAAAAGCGCGAACCGGGGCGAGTAGTTGCGGGTAATCCATGGCATTTCCTTGCTTTGCGGCAGCGGGGCGCTGCCGCAACGTTCACTTAGTGACGGACACCGTCATCTTCTTCGTCAACGTAATCTTCGTCGTCTTCGTCGTCGCCCTCTTCGCCGTTCGGGTCTTCGTAGTAGGTGCCCCAACCGTCGTACTCAACGTCGAATTTCTCTGCCAGGTTGATCAGCTGCTCAACCTGCGCATCGATCAGATCGGCATTCAGCGCGCTTTCGCTCAGCACGTCGCAGCAGATCACCACTTCGCCCTCTTCCAGCTCCAGCTCTTCCGGCTCGGTCACTTCGTAGCCGAGTTTGAAGGCTTCAACAGCCGCTTTTTCCAGCGTTTCGAAATCATCTGCCGACAGGTGATGCTCAATGGTGTAGAGCGCATCAGGATCGCTGCCATCTTCCAGCAACTCTTCAATAATCAAACGCGTCTCTTCGCGCTGCTCTTCCAGGTGTTCCGGGTTTGCCATGGGTCGTTCCTCATCAAAGTGGCAGATACTCTTATTGTCACACACCACCGCCGTTGCCTCCACTCTTCGCCGAAAAGATTTATCCATCAGGGTTGCAAATGAATATTCATCCATATAGATTGAATTTTAATTCAATAAGTGGCGTTCGCCATGCGAGGAAAAAATGTCACCTTTTTACCAGAAACATTTTCTGAAACTGCTCGATTTTACCCCTGCTGAAATCGACGCTCTGCTGCAACTTGCCGCGCAACTCAAATCAGATAAGAAAAAAGGCCAGGAAGTCCAGAAACTTACCGGCAAAAACATCGCGCTCATCTTCGAAAAAGACTCTACCCGCACACGATGCTCTTTCGAAGTTGCCGCTTACGATCAGGGCGCTCGCGTCACCTACCTCGGCCCAAGCGGTAGTCAAATCGGGCATAAAGAGTCAATTAAAGATACCGCGCGCGTACTGGGCCGGATGTATGACGGCATTCAGTATCGCGGCTATGGCCAGGAGATTGTTGAAACCCTGGCGCGCTTCGCGGGCGTGCCGGTGTGGAACGGCTTAACCGATGAGTTTCACCCCACGCAGCTGCTGGCGGATCTGCTCACCATGCGCGAGCACCTGCCGGGCAAAGCCTTTAACCAGATGACGCTGGTTTATGCAGGCGATGCGCGTAACAACATGGGCAACTCGATGCTGGAAGCCGCCGCGCTGGTGGGCCTCGATCTACGCCTTGTAGCACCGAAAGCCTGCTGGCCGGAGTCGAGCCTGGTGGCGGAGTGCCAGGCGCAGGCGGTGAAAAACGGCGGCAATATCCTGCTGACCGAAGATGTCGCCGTCGGCGTGAAAGATGCGGACTTTATCTACACCGATGTCTGGGTGTCGATGGGCGAAGCGAAAGAGAAGTGGGCAGAGCGCATCGCCCTACTGCGTCCTTACCAGGTCAACAGCAAAATGCTGTCGCTGACCGGCAACCCGCAGGTGAAGTTTCTCCACTGTCTGCCGGCGTTTCATGACGATCAGACCGCGCTTGGCAAGCAGATGGCGCAGGAGTTCGGCCTGCACGGCGGGATGGAAGTGACGGATGAAGTGTTTGAATCGCGGGCAAGCGTGGTGTTTGATCAGGCGGAAAACCGCATGCACACCATCAAAGCGGTGATGGTCGCCACGCTCAGCGAGTAAGGCGTTTCCCCTCTCCTCGCAGAGAGGGGGAGCAATCAGGCCACCAGCAGCTTAACCACCGCTTTGCGCACCTGCGCGGGCGCGTTGACCGCGCAGAGCGGTTTATGCACTTCGCCAGGATAGAAGACGACAAAATCCCCGGCGCTCAGCACCACGGTTTTCTCCTGCTCGCCCTGCGGCAAAAAGGCGATATCTTTATCCGCCAGCCAGTCGGTATCCGGCGCGCCCGCAGGCTGCGTGCTGAAGGTCATCCCCTCTTCGCCTTTTAAAACAATCTGGATATCCAGATAGCGCGCGTGATACTCGGCGCGGCGCTCGGCAAAGGGCTGCGTCATATCTTCCGATACGAGGTAAAAGAGGCGATTGCCATCGATATCGTGTTTGCCAACCGGCGTCGCTGCGGTCACGTGCTGCTTGATATGCTCAATCGCCTGGCGCAGCTCTTCCGGCAGCCAGGGTTGTAGGTTGTGAATATTGCCAACGATCATTGCTAAACCCTCAATTAAAACAGCGTTTCATTTCCACCATTTATACGAGGATTCCCCGGCCCCTGCTACCCCTATCTGCCTGAGTTTTGCGTTAACGCATGTTTCAACGCTGGCGCGTAAGCGGCGGTTAAAACGCATTACTATTCATAGAGGACCGTTTGCACTGCGTAAAGTGTGCATCAAACGCTTGATCCGCGAAAACAGCTGCGTATAATCCGGGACAATTTGCCGGGAGGAAGCATGGTCCAGTGTGTTCGAGAGTCTCTCTTACCGCGTCTTAACAAAGGCGCAGGCCTGCCGTTTTTCGCTCCCGTGGCTTACCCCATATCCAGCCCCTCTTTTGAGGGGCTTTTTTTTGCGCCGTCGTCAGGAGATAACCATGGCTAATCCGCTATATCAGAAACATATCATTTCCATAAACGATCTCAGCCGCGAAGAACTTGAACGGGTACTCCACACGGCGGCGAGCCTGAAAGCCAACCCGCAGCCGGAGCTGCTGAAGCATAAAGTGATCGCCAGCTGCTTCTTCGAAGCCTCCACCCGCACGCGTCTATCTTTTGAAACTGCGATGCACCGCCTGGGCGCAAGCGTGGTCGGCTTCTCCGACAGCAGTAACACCTCGCTCGGCAAGAAGGGCGAAACGCTGGCGGACACTATTTCGGTGATTAGCACCTATGTCGATGCGATTGTGATGCGCCATCCGCAGGAGGGCGCGGCGCGCCTGGCGACGGAGTTCTCCGGCGGCATTCCGATCCTCAACGCGGGCGATGGTGCGAATCAGCATCCGACGCAGACGCTGCTGGATCTCTTTACCATTCAGGAGACCCAGGGTCGTCTGGAGAACCTTAATATCGCGATGGTGGGCGACCTGAAATATGGCCGTACCGTGCACTCGCTGGCGCAGGCGCTGGCGAAATTTAACGGCAACCGCTTCTACTTTATCGCCCCGGACGCGCTGGCAATGCCGCAGTACATCCTCGATATGCTGGATGAAAAAGGGATCGCCTGGAGCCTGCACGCCAGCATCGACGAGGTGATGGCCGAGGTCGATATTCTCTATATGACGCGCGTACAGAAAGAGCGCCTCGATCCGTCGGAGTATGCCAATGTCAAAGCGCAGTTTGTGCTGCGCGCCGCGGATCTTGAGGGCGCACGCAGCAATATGAAAGTGCTGCACCCGCTGCCGCGCGTCGATGAGATCACCACCGATGTCGATAAAACCCCGCACGCCTGGTACTTCCAGCAGGCCGGGAACGGTATTTACGCCCGCCAGGCGCTGCTGGCGCTGGTTCTGAATCGCGATTTGGCTCTGTAAGAGGGAAACGACAATGACGCATGACAACAAACTTCAGGTCGAAGCCATCAAACGTGGCACCGTGATTGACCATATTCCGGCGCGTATCGGCTTTAAGCTGCTGACGCTGTTCAAGCTGACGGAAACGGATCAGCGCATCACCATCGGCCTAAACCTGCCTTCCGGTGAAATGGGCCGTAAAGATCTGATTAAAATCGAGAATACCTTTCTGACCGACGAGCAGGTGAACCAGCTGGCGCTCTATGCGCCGCAGGCGACGGTGAACCGCATTGATGAGTATGAAGTGGTGGGCAAATCGCGCCCAAGCCTGCCGGAGCGCATCAGCGGCGTGCTGACCTGCCCGAACAGCAACTGCATCAGCCACGCCGAGCCGGTGTCGTCGAGTTTTGCGGTGAAAAAGCGCGAAAACGACATCGCGCTGAAGTGCAAATATTGTGAAAAAGAGTTCTCGCACCACGTGGTGCTGGCTAACTAATTGCGGCTGGTAAAGCCGGGTGCCCTCCCTATAATGGATCGGCATCCCTTTTACCGCAGATTACAGGAGTGATTTATGACTAAAGTTATCGCCACGGAAAACGCGCCAGCCGCGATTGGTCCTTATGTGCAGGCCGTCGATCTTGGCAATATGATCCTGACTTCCGGTCAGATCCCGGTCGATCCGAAAACCGGCAGCGTGCCGGATGCGATCGATGCCCAGGCGCGTCAGTCGCTGGAGAACGTGAAAGCGATCGTTGAAGCGGCAGGTTTGACCGTGGGCGACATTGTGAAAACCACCGTTTTCGTCAAAGATCTCAACGATTTCGCCACCGTTAACGCCACCTACGAAGCCTTTTTCACCGAGCATAACGCCTCCTTCCCGGCGCGCTCCTGTGTCGAAGTGGCCCGTCTGCCGAAAGATGTGAAAATCGAAATCGAAGCCATCGCCGTTCGTCGTTAATGCCTTCAGCCGCCATCAGCGCCCTTGCCTGATGGCGGCTTCGCCTTATCAGGCCTACAAAACCCATGTAACTGAAACGGCGTAGGCCGGATAAGCAAAGCGCCATCCGGCAAATAATCCGCACATCGCCCTCTGGCGCAATGCCTGATGGCGGCTTCGCCTTATCAGGCCTACAAAACCAGACCACAAACCGCATTCCCGTAGGCCGGATAAGCGAAGCGCCATCCGGCAAACAGCCCGCACATCGCCCTCCGGCGCAATGCCTGATGGCGGCTTCGCCTTATCAGGCCTACGAAACTGCGCCTTATCAGGCATGGGAAGACCATGTTGCTGAAACGGCGTAGGCCGGATAAGCGCAGCGCCATCCGGCACTTATCCGCGTTACTGCCAGCCATAGCGGCGGTAAAAGATCCCCTTCACGCACTGGGTCAAAATCATATACCCCGCCAGGATCGCCACCAGCCACGGGAAATAGCCGAGCGGCAACGCCTGTAATTGCAGGTAACCCGCCAGCGGTGAGAAGGGCAGCGCAATGCCAACGCAGATGCCCATTAGCGTCATCGCCACCAGCGGCCAGGCGGGGCGGCTCTGAATAAACGGCACGCGGCGGGTGCGGATCATATGCACAATCAGGGTTTGCGACAGCACGCCCACCACAAACCAGCCGGACTGGAACAGGGTTTGCGCCTCCACCGTATTGGCCTTAAACACCCACCACATCACGGCAAAAGTAATAATGTCGAAGATGGAGCTGATCGGCCCGAAAAAGACCATAAAACGCCCCAGATCCGCCGGGTTCCAGCGCTGCGGCTTCGCAATCTGCTCCTCGTCGACGTTATCGAATGGGATCGCCACCTGCGACACATCGTAAATCAGGTTCTGAATCAGCAAGTGCAGCGGCAGCATCGGCAAGAAGGGCAGAAACGCACTGGCCACCAGTACGCTAAAGACATTCCCGAAGTTCGAGCTGGCGGTAATTTTGATGTACTTGAGCATATTGGCAAAGGTGCGACGCCCTTCGATTACCCCCTGCTCCAGCACCATCAGGCTCTTCTCCAGCAGGATGATATCCGCCGCTTCACGGGCGATATCGACCGCGCCATCCACCGAGATACCAATATCCGCCGCCCGCAGGGCTGGCGCATCGTTAATGCCGTCGCCCATAAAGCCCACCACGTGCCCTTCGCGTTTCAGCAGGCGCACAATGCGCTCTTTGTGCATCGGCGTCAGGCGGGCAAACAGCGTCACATGCTGCGCCACGTGCGCCAACTCGTTGTCGCTCATGCGTTCGATTTCGCTGCCAATCAGCACATCGCCCACCGCTAAGCCCACTTCGTGACACACTTTGCCGGCAACCAGCTCGCTGTCGCCGGTGAGGATTTTGACGGTGATGCCGCTGGCTTTCAGCGCCTTTAACGCCGGGGCGGTGCTCTCTTTCGGCGGATCGAGAAACGCGATATAGCCTTCGAGGATCAGATCCGACTCATCAATCCGCTGATAGTCACCGCTGCGCGCAGGCAGATACTTGGTCGCCACCGCCACGACGCGCAGCCCCTGGCGGTTAAGGGTGCTGGTGACGCGCTCAATGCGCCGCAGCATGCTGTGATCCAGCGGCACAATCTCACCGTTGTAGCGCACATGGCCGCAGACGCTGAGCATCTCGCTGAGCGCGCCTTTGCAAATCAGCTGATGGGCGTCCGCCTCCTGCGCCACCACCACCGACATGCGGCGGCGCTCGAAATCAAAGGGGATCTCATCCACTTTGCGCCACTGTGTGGCGAGCGTTTGCACCATCTCCGCCTCGACGCTCTCCAGCACCGCGGTATCGAGCAGGTTTTTCAGCCCGGTCTGGTAGTGGCTGTTGAGCCACGCGCAGTGCAGCACCCGCTCGCTCACTCTCCCGCTGATGTCGGTGTGGTTCTCCAGCACGATTTTGTCCTGCGTCAGCGTGCCGGTTTTATCGGTGCAGAGAATATCCATCGCGCCAAAGTTCTGAATGGCGTCGAGGTGTTTCACAATCACTTTCTGTTTTGACAATTTCACCGCGCCGCGCGCCAGCGTCGAGGTGACAATCATCGGCAGCATCTCCGGCGTCAGCCCAACGGCGACGGAGAGAGCAAACAGCGCCGCTTCCCACCAGTCCCCTTTGGTGAAACCGTTGATCAGCAGCACGATGGGCGTCATCACCAGCATAAAGCGGATCAGCAGCAGGCTGACGCGACCGATCCCCTTCTGGAAGGCGTTCGGTTCGCTCTCCTGCTCGCCGACCCGGCTGGCGAGTTGCCCAAACCAGGTCTGGCCGCCGGTAGCAATCACCAGCGCCTGCGCGGTGCCGCTCACCACGTTAGTGCCCATAAAGCAGAGGGTATCGCACTCCAGCGGGTTGCTCTGCGCTACCTGACGGGTGATGGCGCTCTTCTCAACCGGCAGTGATTCGCCGGTCAGCGACGCCTGGGCGACAAAGAGATCCCGCGCCTGCACGATGCGCAGATCCGCCGGGATCATATCCCCGGCGGAGAGCTTGACGATATCGCCCGGCACCAGTTGATCGATCGGCAGCTCGCACCAGTCGCTCTCGCCGGTATCACTCACCACGCGCCGCACCGTCGCGGTATTGGTGACCATCGCTTTTAACGCATCCGCCGCTTTGGTCGAGCGCGCTTCCTGCAACCAGTTCAGCAAGGTGGAGATCGCCACCATCAGCGCGATCACCCCTGCGCCAAAGAGATCTTCCGAGGCATAGGAGATGATGCCGAGCACGGTGAGCAGCAGGTTGAACGGGTTACGGTAGCAGAGCCAGAGATGCACCCACCACGGCGACGGTTTCTGCGCCGGGATCAGATTCTCGCCGTGGATCTCCCGCGCCAGACGCACCTCCTGCGCGTTTAACCCCTCCGGGTGGCTGTTAAAGGTTTCCCACAGCTGCTGCTGCTCCATCAGCGCCGTTTGCAGGCAGCGTTCACTCATTGAGGGCGGGATCTCGCCCTGGGTGGCGCTACGCACGCCGGGAAGCGGATCGCGCGCCACCAGGCGGCGCGGTAAGTGGCGGTTCAGGCGAGCGAAAAGCTGCCGGGTAAATGTTTTCAGCATAGCGATGTCCTTGCCCCCGCCTCACGCGGGTGCGTTAACTACGGGCGCGACGATGCCGCACCAGCAGGTGTTAATAACTCGGGCAGGGACGAGATGACGTCGCTGCCTTACGCATCCGGTAAGGCAGCAAATGCGGGCTTACCGGAAGGGTCTTCTCCATCGGGGATGAGGGGTGGGATCGGGATCCATAGCGCCTCCGGTAAGGGTTAAAAGGGGATGATTACGCAGCGGTATCATATACCCCGAAATGTAAACCGAACGTATACGACCGCCACTCGCGGCGCCCGGGGATAAACCAGACTTTACTCATTGTTGTTATTTGCTCTGAAGTGCAACACTTTCTGACTCTGCCCAGTATCAGGAGTGCTGCATGCCAAACCGCCTGACCATTAATGACATCGCGCGTTTAAGCGGCGTGGGAAAATCGACCGTCTCGCGCGTGCTGAACAATGAAAATGGCGTCAGCCAGCAGACGCGCGAACGGGTGGCGGCGGTGGTCAATCAGCACGGCTTCTCCCCTTCCCGCTCCGCACGCGCCATGCGCGGGCAGAGTGACAAAGTGGTGGCGATTATCGTGACGCGGCTCGACTCCCGCGCCGAAAACCTGGCGGTACAAACCATGCTGCCGGCCTTTTATGAGCAGGGCTACGACCCGATCATGATGGAGAGCCGCTTTCAGCCGGAGCTGGTGGCGGAGCATTTGCAGATGCTGAGCCAGCGTAATATCGACGGCGTGGTGCTGTTCGGTTTTACCGGCATCACGCCCTGCCTGCTTGCCGCCTGGCGCGACTCGCTGGTGGTGATGGCGCGCGACGTCAGCGGCTTTTCCTCCGTCAGCTATGACGATGAGGGCGCCATAGAACTGCTGATGGCGAAGCTCTACGCAGAGGGGCACCGGCAGATCGCTTTTATTGGCGTCCCGCACAGCGATATCACCACCGGTAAGCGTCGCCACCAGGCGTATGAGACGTTTTGCCGCCAGCACAATCTGACGCCGCGCGCGGTGCTGCCCGGCCTGGGTATGCAGCCGGGTTACGATCATGTGGCTCAGGTGCTGACACCCGAGACCACGGCGCTGCTCTGCGCCAGCGACAGCCTGGCCATGGGTGCCAGCAAATATTTGCAGGAGCGGCGCATCGCGCTTCAGCTTGCCAGCGTCGGCAACACGTCCCTTATCAATTTTCTCCACCCGGAGATCCTTACCGTTGATCCGGGCTACGCCGAAGCCGGTCGTCAGGCGGCGGCGCAGCTGATCGCCCAGGTAACCGACGTTGATGCCCCACGTCAGCACGTCATTCCTGCCCGTCTGGTTTAACTTTTGCACGCTTTTTTGATGCATTTTTAATCATCATAAAAGCGTGAAATTTTATATCTCCCCTGAATGCCCCGCCCGCTGTAGCGTCAGATTTTTACTTTGTCCTGAGTCAAAAAAGACGTAAACATCTTTGATGCAAATCACTATATATAGAAATTAGAATGCCACCCGGCCCTACATGTTGTAGTTCTTGACTATTATACGAACAAACCTACCGCCCGGAATGCACGTCATTCTGTGGATAATCGGGGCCAGAACGGGACGAACTTATTGGTTTTAATAATGAATAACCAACCGATGGGGCGTCTTTATCGTGTGGATAACCTGTTTTGCAGAAGGGAGTGATCATGACACCGCATGTGATGAAACGAGATGGCTGTAAAGTGCCTTTCAACTCAGCGCGAATCCAGGAGGCAATCTGGCGCGCCGCAACCGCAGCGGGAGTCGATGACGCAGACTATTGCGCCACCGTCGCAGCAGTTATCAGTAGCCAGATGCAGGATCGCGCGCAGGTCGATATCAGCGAAATTCAGACCGCCGTTGAAAATCAGCTGATGTCCGGCCCTTACAAGCAGCTGGCGCGCGCCTATATTGAGTACCGTCACGACCGCGATATCGCCCGCGAAAAGCGTGGTCGCCTGAATCAGGAGATCCGCGGCCTGGTGGAGCAGACCAACTCGGCGCTGCTCAACGAGAATGCCAACAAAGACAGTAAAGTGATCCCGACCCAGCGCGACCTGCTGGCGGGGATTGTCGCTAAACACTACGCCCGTCAGCACTTGCTGCCGCGCGACGTGGTGCAGGCTCATGAGCGCGGCGAGATTCACTACCACGATCTCGACTACTCCCCCTTCTTCCCGATGTTCAACTGCATGTTGATCGACCTGAAGGGGATGCTGACCCACGGCTTTAAGATGGGCAATGCGGAGATTGAGCCGCCGAAATCGATCTCCACCGCCACGGCGGTGACCGCGCAGATTATCGCCCAGGTCGCCAGCCATATTTATGGCGGCACCACCATCAACCGCATTGATGAAGTGCTGGCACCGTTTGTTACTGAGAGTTTTGAAAAGCATCGCAAAGTGGCAAACGAGTGGCAGATCACAGACGCCGATGGCTACGCCCGCTCGCGCACCGAGAAGGAGTGCTACGACGCGTTTCAGTCGCTGGAGTATGAGGTCAACACGCTGCATACCGCCAACGGTCAGACGCCGTTTGTCACCTTCGGCTTTGGCCTCGGCACCAGTTGGGAATCGCGCCTGATCCAGCAATCGATTCTGCGCAACCGCATCGCAGGCTTGGGTAAAAACCGCAAAACCGCGGTGTTCCCGAAACTGGTGTTTGCCATTCGCGACGGGCTGAACCACAAGTTCAGCGATCCAAATTACGACATCAAACAGCTGGCGCTGGAGTGCGCGAGCAAGCGCATGTACCCGGACATTCTCAACTATGACCAGGTTGTGAAAGTGACCGGCTCGTTTAAAACCCCGATGGGCTGCCGCAGCTTCCTCGGCGTGTATGAAGAGAACGGTGAGCAGATCCACGACGGGCGTAACAACCTTGGCGTTATCAGCCTTAACCTGCCGCGCATCGCGCTGGAGGCGAAAGGGGATGAAGCCGCTTTCTGGACGCTGCTGGATAGCCGCTTAGCGCTGGCGCGCAAAGCGCTGATGACCCGTATCGCCCGCCTTGAAGGGGTGAAAGCGCGCGTGGCACCGATCCTCTATATGGAGGGGGCGTGCGGCGTGCGTCTGCAAGCGGATGACGATATTGCGCCGATTTTCAAAAATGGCCGCGCGTCGATCTCGCTGGGCTATATCGGCATTCATGAGACCATCAATGCCCTTTCCGGCAATAAACATATCTACGACAGCGAAACCCTGCGTGCGAAAGGCGTGGCGATTGTTGAGCACCTGCGCCAGGCGGTGGATCAGTGGAAAGAGGAGACCGGCTACGGTTTCAGCCTCTACAGCACGCCGAGCGAAAACCTCTGCGACCGCTTCTGCCGTATCGATACCGCCGATTTTGGCGTGGTCGATGGCGTAACCGATAAAGGGTATTACACCAACAGCTTCCATCTCGACGTGGAGAAGAAGGTGAACCCATACGACAAAATCGATTTTGAAGCGCCCTATCCGCCGTTAGCCAGCGGCGGGTTTATCTGTTACGGCGAGTACCCGAACATTCAGCACAACCTGCGCGCGCTGGAGGATGTGTGGGATTACAGCTATCAGCATGTGCCCTATTACGGCACCAATACGCCGATTGATGAGTGTTATGAGTGCGGTTTTACCGGCGAGTTTGCCTGCACCAGTAAAGGCTTTACCTGCCCGAAATGCGGCAATCATGACGCCTCCCGTGTGTCCGTCACCCGCCGCGTGTGCGGTTATCTCGGCAGCCCGGACGCGCGACCGTTCAACGCCGGCAAGCAGGAAGAGGTAAAACGCCGCGTGAAACACCTTGGCAATGGGCAGATGGGTTAAGCCCGGCGATGTGCCCGATGGCGCTACGCTTATCGGGCCTACGGTTGTTTGGCAAAACGACTCTGAATCGATTTCGCTAAACAGTTATGGCGGCAAGCAGGAAGCGATTTCGCAAAGCAATTGGCGTCATAACAAGGCGGCAAACGAAGGAATCCCGGCAGCTTACATAAGTAAGTGACCCGGGTGAGTGAGCGCAGCCAACACAGTTATGGCGTCAAGTGGGAAGCGAAAATGAAATATCATCAATACTATGCCGTCGACATTGTGAATGGCCCCGGCACCCGCTGCACCCTGTTTGTCTCCGGCTGCGTGCATGAGTGCCCGGGCTGCTACAACAAAAGCACCTGGCGGCTGAACTCCGGCCTGCCGTTTACGCTGGAGATGGAGGATCGGATCATCGCCGATCTCAACGACACGCGCATTAAGCGCCAGGGGATCTCGCTTTCCGGCGGCGATCCGCTGCATCCGCAAAACGTGCCCGATATTTTGAAGCTGGTAAAACGCATCCGCGCCGAGTGCCCCGGCAAAGATATCTGGGTGTGGACCGGGTATAAAATCGATGAGCTGAACGCCGCGCAGCAGGAGGTTGTGGATCTGATCAATGTGCTGATCGACGGCAAGTTTATGCAGGATCTGAAAGACCCGATGCTGATCTGGCGCGGCAGCAGCAATCAGGTAGTGCACCATTTGCGGTGATGGGGTTACAGGCGGTGATTAGCGCTGTGGTAAGCCGCCTCTTTTTCACGCTTACCGATCGCCACGACAAACACCGTCACCACGTTGTCTCTGACCTGGTAAATCAACCGATAGCCCGAGGCACGAAGCTTTATCTTGTAGCAATCCGGCAAGCCATGCAGCCGGGCTTTTTCTACTCTCGGTTGAACCAGCACTTCTGCGAGCTTCTTTTTAAACTGCGCCTGAACCGTCACGCCCAGTTTTTTCCACTCTTTCAACGCGCGCGGATCAAACACCAGTTCATAGATCATCCAGCCTGACCTTGATCCCTTTTTGCGGGTTCGCCAGGCGCTCTCTGACCACCTTCAGCAGTGCCGCTTCATCTTCACTCACCGTTACGGTTTTAACCGGCATGCGGCCATTCTCGGCAACGTATTGAAACAGCAGGCGCACCGCTTCGGTGGGCGTAATGTCGAGTTTCTCCAGCACTTTCCAGGCCTCCTCTTTGAGCTTGTCATCCAGTCGAACATTGAGCGTTGCCATTATGCCTCCGGGCAGGTGGGAGTGTGTAATGCAATATAGCATTACATTGGCATTACATCTGTTTTTGGATAACCGCTCTCAAAACCGGCTGACGCAGGCCATCGCCACGCGTTGAAAGGTGTCAAAATCGGCGCAGGCGCAGAGCCTGGCGGTGGCGCGTTCGCGCAGGAAGGTGACGAAGATATCGTAGATCGCCATCGCCTCTTCATACTCGCTTTTGCTGATCGCCAGTAAAAAGATAACGTGCGCCGTCTCATCGCCCCAGGCGATGCCCTGCGGGGCCAGCACGGTGTAAACCACGGTTTTCTTCGCCAGCAGGCCAAGGGCGTGCGGCAGCGCGATGCCTTCCCCGAGCATTGTGCTGACAATCGCTTCGCGCTCCACCACCGAATCGAGGAACTCGCCATCGACAAAGCCCTCCTGCTGTAGTTCGCCGCAGAGGGTGCGGAACAGGGTTTGCTGATCCATCGCTTCATCGATAATGCGAAAGTGGGCGGCGTCGAAATACTTCTTCAGCATCCACGGGCGGGTGCGGTCCACCAGCACCAGTTTGCCAATCTGCTCCAGCTGGTAGTCGCTGGGGAACGGCGCGATGGTCACCACCGGTTTATCTTTTTCGCTGATGCGCGCGGTAGAGATAACAAAATCTTCCGCCAGCGTGTCGCACTGCTCGTAGTCGCGCAGCGTCACGGTGCGGGTAATGACGATTTGCGGATATTTGCGTGCCAGCACCGCTTCAATCATCCGCACCATCGCATTCCCGGCATCGCACACCAGCAGCACGCGCGGCTGGCGCTGGTAGCCAACGTTGTAGTGCCGCTCCAGCCCGACGCCGATATGCAGCACCAGAAAACCGATCTCATTTTCGCTGATGGTATAAGGCGTATATTTCCCCCAGCTCGACACTGCCGCCAGCGTCATATCCCACGCCATCGGGTAGTGCTGTTTTATGTTATCCAGCAAGGGGTTAGGGATCATAATCTGGTAGCGCACGCGGGTGATCATGGTTTTGATATGGGTCAGCAGGTCGGCATGCAGCTGCGCATCGCCCTGCAGGTTGTAGTTATAGTGGGTGTTGATATAGCCAAGGATGTAGTTCACCAGCGTTTCGTCATCATCGGCGCTGATGGCGCTGGGTGCCGGATCCTGCACCCGCCGGGCGGCGATATGCACCCGCAGCCAGTGCTCCTCCGCCTCCGCCAACGGTTTGCCCGCCAGCTGCTGCAACGCACTGGCAATATCCCGTGCGGCGTGATGCACCTGCTCATCGCCATCGTCGGCGGTGAACTCCGAGAGCGGAAACCCCTCGCTGATGCGCCGCACGGCGACGGCGCAGTAGAGCTGGATAAAGCGATCGCCCTCATCGGTGAGGCGAATATGGTAGCGGCTAAAGCAGTCGTGCAGAAACGGCGCCAGTGCCTCCGGCACGCCCGCATTAAGGGCATCTTCGGTAATCAGCGGGTTATGGGCATTGTGCTGCGCCAGTTCCCACAGCAGGTCGGTAAGGCAGGCGCGCAGCGCCATCTCGCTGCCGAAGAGCTTCATGCCGTGGCGCGGGCGGGTCTCCAGCGTCAGGCGGTAGCGGGCGAACCACTCACGCACCTCGGTCATATCGTTTTGCAGCGTGGCGCGGCTGACAAACCACTCGTCAGCCAGATCCTCAAGCTTGAGCGAAAAGGCCGAGGTGAGAAAGCGCACCACCAGATAGTGGACCCGCTCCGGCCCGCTGCGTGGAATGCGCAGCGCGCGCGGGCGGGTGGCTTGCAGCGCGTGATAAAGCGCGGCATCGAGCACCTTCAGCTGGTAACCGCTACCGCGGCTCAAAATAAACTGCGCGCCGTGGTTCTCCAGCAACGCATTGAGCGCAGTGATATCAGCGCGGACGGTACGCGTGGAGACCGACAGCCGCTGCGCCAGCTCATCCTGCGGCAGCGTCTCGTTTTGCAGCAGGCTGAAGAGTTGCGCTAAACGTTGGTTCGGAAATCGCACGTCGTTACCTCATGGTTAAAAGTGCCGGAGATTGCTGATATATATCCAGATAATCAGGCCGGATAACGCCGGCGACAGGCCTTACACCAGCGCTTTAGTCATCATAAGCAGCTGGCGGACATCCGCCGGGCGGGTCTCGCCACTCACCTTATCAATAATTGAACTATAAATGTGCGGAATGATTTTGCTGACGCCCGCCGCCAGCGCTATTTCGACGATCTCGCTGAAATTCTCCAGATCGATGCCGCCGGTCGGCTCCAGCCAGAAGTCGTGCCGCGCGCAGGCTTCGGCAACGGCTTTGTACTCCTCGCGGCATTGCAACCCGCCCATCGGGAAATATTTGATTGAGCTACCGCCCATATCTTTCAGCAGGGCAATCGCCGTTTCCACCGGCACAATCGCGTCGGCGGCCTGGCTGCTGAGCGGCCCGGTGGAAATTTTTACCTGCCCCGGCGTGCCGGTGGGTGACACCAGACCATTAACTACCGTCTCGTTCTGCCCAAGCAGCGCGCGGCTGGTGCCTACGCCGGTAAAGACCTGGTTCACATGCTGCGGCTGCACTTCGCGGGAGATGGCGCTGACCATCGCCGACTGGTTCGGATCGCCAGCACCAAGGCCGACGGAGAGCGCGTTATCGATCCTCAGCGCATACTGGCGCATCTCGGCCACCGCCGAGTCGATATCCGGGTAGTTTTTTGACAGCACGCCAACCAGCACATGCCCTTCCGCCGCCTCATAGATGGCGCTGGCGTTATCGATGCTGCCTGCCAGCACGTTCAGACATACGCGGTCGTGGTAAAAGTTGGGGGTCAGTTTCATGGGCGTGGCTCCTTATTCAGTTCCTCGGCGATGCGTTGCGCGATGATGGTCAGTTGCTCGGCGCTGACGCTGCGCACATCGGCTTCGATAATCCCTTCATTGGCTTTGTAGCCGCGAAAATAGATGGCGTACTCCCCCTGCTTGAGAGCCTCAACCAGTTCTCCGGTGGCGATGCCTGTGACGGCTTCGTCAAATTTGATTTCACTGCGGGCGATGTCGCGCCCGGCGCTGTCCCACACCACGCGGGCGCTGACGCCATTAAGGCTATTGAGCTGTTCAATAAAGGGCGTCATTTTGGCGACCATCTCCGCCCCGCTCTCCTTTTTCGCGCTGAGGTAGTGCTCGATGGCGCAGGTGAGGCCAAGAATGCCCTCTTTGCCCACCTTCATTGCGCGGCCAATGCCCGCCGTCTGGCGTTTCACCCACTCGACATACTGCGTTTTACCAATCACCAGCCCACTGGTTGGCCCTTCAATCGCTTTCGCGCCGCTGTAGATCACCAGATCGGCCCCGGCGCGGTAGTAGCACTGCAGATCCTCTTCGGCGGCGGCATCGACAATCAGCGGCAGGTTATGTTTACGCGCTACAACGGCGGCCTGCTCGACGCTGAGCATGCTCTTCTGCACGCAGTGGTGGGACTTAATAAAGAGGATCGCCGCAGTGCGCGGGGAGATCGCCGCCGCCAGCTGATCGGCGGAGCATTCGTTGGCGTAACCGGCTTCAACCACTTTGCCGCCGCCAAGCGCCACCATCGTGCCGACCGGCGCACCGTAGTTGACGTTGTGCCCGCGCGGCAAAACAATCTCACTGTTTTCGATCTTTGTGCTGTGCAGGTTCTCCAGCAGCCAGTCGCTCTCTTTCACCAGCACGGCGGCAACGGCTTGCGCCAGCCCGGCCGAGGCGCAGGAGACGACGGTTGCGCCTTCCACATCCAGCAGCTTCGCGATGTAGTCGCCGGTTTTATTCACCAGGTCTTTCATTTCAAAGTAGTGGTTCATGCCCTGCAACGCCGCCTCCACCACTTCCGGGCGCGGGGTCGAAACGCCGAGCGCCGTCATGCGCCCGGAGGCGTTAATCACCTGTTTTAACTGGTACTTCTCATAAATCGAAGACATGCTCTGCCCTCCCTTGTTCGGTCAGATAGCCCCGGCCCGCGCGAATGGCGGCCAGCGGCGTAAGTAACTGGTCAGCCTGCAAGGCGCTGTTCTCTGCATCGGTAAACAGCACCGGCTGGCGGCGAAGATCGAAAATCGTCAGATCGGCATCAAAGCCAACCGCCAGCCGCCCCTTTTTCGCCAGGCGCAGGCCGTCGGCGGCGTGTTCCGTCACGCAGGCGATCACCTGCGGCAGCGAGAGGCCGATGGCGAGAAACTTGGACATCACGTTCGCCAGCGATCGCACCGGGCCATCGATGCGGTTGCGGCAGTAGATATCGGAACTGATGGTGTGCGGCAAAATACCGAGGCCGATGGCCTGCTTCGCCACCGCAAAGCTGAAGCTGGCGCTGCCGTGGCCGACATCAAGGCGCACGCCACGCGTGATGGCGCGGGTCACCGCAGCGCGCAGTTCGCCGCCCGGCGTCAGAATGCGGTTCGGCTTGCCGTTATAGCAGTGGGTGATGATGTCCCCGGCGCTCAGCAGGTCGGCAATCTCATCGAGGTTTGGCGGGTTATTGCCGATATGCACCATCAGCGGCAGATCGCCATTCTCCTGCTGCATCGCCTTCGCGCGTTCCAGCGGCGTGATGCCGTTGTCGCCAACCACGCTGCTGCTCATGCGTGCCTTCAGGCCAACAACAAAATCGGGGTGGCGCTGCACGGCGTCGCGCACGGCACGGGCGTCAATATTGTCGAGGTTCGCAAGCTCGTTCTGCGCAATCAGCCCGACGCGGGAAATATTGAGCAGGGCGTAAACGTCGGTCGTGGCCTGGCGGGTGATGGCGTAGAAGTCATCAATATCATCCGCGCCGGTGCTGCCAGCATCGATAACCGTGGTGACGCCGGTTTCAATCCCGACGCTGTCCGGTTGGTCATAGTAAATTGGCGAGTTGGGGTAGCAGTGGACATGGGAGTCGATCCAGCCAGCGCTGACATAGTGTTTGCCCGCCAGATCGACGCTTTTCACCGCCGGGCCGCTAATTTCGCCAAGTGCGGCGATTTTCCCGTCGCTGAGGGCAATATCCGTTACCGTATCGTCCACCAGACGCGCCCGGCGCAGGAGTAAATCAAACATATCTCTCTCCAGAAGTGACGGGTGCCGCAGCACCCGTATCGATCAGAGTGCGACCGGGAAGATCGCGCCCAGCAACATTGCGCCGAGGATAGCGCCGCCGGTAATCGGCTTTTGCCAGAGGTAAAAGAGCAGCGCGCCCACCAGCGAGCCAATACCAATCGGAATCGAGGCGGTCATCGCGCTTAAGATAATCAGCGGGCCAAGAAAACGGCCGGAAGCGTTACCCGCACCCATCATTACGTCTGCGCCGTAGGTGGAGTCGCTCTGATTAATGGTGAATTTACGCGCCAGAATGATCAGGTAACCAATCGCCAGGCCAATCACCAGCCCGGTGGCCAGCGAGGCGATAAAGTTGGCGACCGGGAAGACAAAGCCCGCGCCGAGCAGCAAGGCGGGCACACCAAGGCCAACACCGGTCTGGATCGCGCCGCCGATATCGAGAATGCCGACCAGCGACCCTTCGATAATGCGCGCGAACAGGAAGCTGGCACCGAAGGCGGCGACCGCGCCATAAACGCCGGTGTCCATCCCCGCGCGCAGCATCGAGACAAACGCCACTTCGTTAAACGCGCCGATGCCGTAGAGGTAGTACATGTGCGTTCCGGCAAAGACGCCGGAGGAGAGCAGGCCAACGAAGATCGGGAATGACCAGTCGGCGTACCAGAAGCCTTTATTCTCTTCCATTGCAGATCCTTATTTGCCGCTCAGCGAGTTGTGGATGAGCTCCAGCCAGTTCGGCGCGCTCAGGTGGAATGACTCAATCATTTTCAGATCGAAGCCGCGGAAGAAGGCGCTCAGCACAAACAGGGCGACAATGGCGCTCATCATCACTTTGGTGACGCGGTTCCAGCCGCTCTCTTCCACCCCTTTACCAATCAGGATGCCGAGCACCAGGCCCGGTACGGCATTGCCCATAATCAGCTGCGCTGCGCCGCCGAATACCGTCGCCCAGAAGCCCGATTTTTTGCCCGCGTCGATCGCCGCCAGCCAGAAGATCACCGGCATGATGGTGTTGACCAGCAGGTTAGCGGCGGGTACCAGCACTTTCACGGCGGTGACTTGCAGCGCTGCAGGCACGGAGGAAGCCGTAAGGTTAAGGAAGGTGACGACCACCATGCCGATCAAACCACAGGCAATCGCCATCTTTTTCGGATTGTGCAGGGTTTCGCCGACGTTGCGGTTTTTGACCATCAGCGCCGCCGCGCCCCAGTTCGGAATGATGCGGTGATCAACGTCCTGGGTAAACGAACCCGCCGCTACTGATGAAGCCCAGGCGTTAAAGAAGAAGCCCAGGCCAAAGGAGAAGTGCGACGCCGGATCCCCTTCGCAGGAGTTCAGCTCGCCCAGTGTACGAAATGCGCCCATTCCCTGAGTGGTTGGCGCGTGAAACATGCGTGCAGCCCCGGCGCCCACACCGACGCCGACCAGGCCGCCGATAATGAGCGATTTTATTAGTATGAGTAAGAACATCAGTCTGCCCTCTTCTACCCTGCCAGCGATGCCTGCGGGGTATGCGGTAAGTTAGTGCGTGACGAACTCCACCTTATCGAGATTGATGGCGGTCACGTTGACGGTCACGTCCAGCTCCACACTGTACGAGCGTCTTTCGCGACGCAGAAAGAGGAACAGAAAAGCCTCTTTGCGCGTCGTTTCCTGCGCCTGAACGACCTGCACATCCTGTGGCTCAATACGCAGTAAAATGTGCGGCGACGCCTTCATCACCGCGGCCTGAACATGGTTCAGCGCGTCAGCAAAGGCGCGCGTTTTGGCGTCGCCCTTGCCCTTCACCCTGACCGTGGTGGTGAACTGTTCTTTCATGGTTATGCGCCGTGTTTTTTCTGCCACGCCTGCACCAGGCGCTCGCCTAACTCTTCTTTATCCATAAAGCCGAAACCGAGTACTTTGCACCCTTCATTGATGGCGGTGACGCCCTCGTCGATGGAGCGCATGCCGTGTTTCGCTTTATAGCCATATTTGTTCTGCGCGGTGATGGCGCCTGCGCCGCCGCTGCCGCAGAAGGAGATGCCGAAGGTGGCGTTTTCCGCGTTCATCACATCGCCAAGTTTCATATCCGCCGCCACGCCCGGTACCACTACCGCGCGGCCGCCCGCTTTCTCGACGCCTGCCGCCACTTTCTGCCCTTTGCCCAGGCGGTCGCCAATCACTACGGTAATCTGTTCCATGGTTTGCTCCTTAAAGGTTCTCTTTTGCCACTTCGAAGTGCACTGACAGCAGCCAGGCCTCTTCTTGCGGGAGATTGCCAAACGCCGCTACCACGTCGTGGGCGAGGCGCATCGATTCAGGCGAGATCTCATCAAACAGGCTGGCATCCACTTCCGGCAGCGGCTCGCCGGTCACCGACCGGTGCGCCATCGCGCGAAGATGGGAGGTCAGCATCTGCTGCTGCACCGCATTCGGCGTGATGTTCTGCGCATGAAGCAAGGTGTAGACCTGCGACAGCATGCGCTCCGCCAGGGTTGCCGTTTGCGCCGCCTGCATGGTCGCATCGTTCATTACCGCTCCGTTATTCACTCGTCGTACCCCGTTGATGGCTCAGGGATAAAGCTAACGGCGCGAAGGCAGAGTTTGTAGCGAGGAGTTTTCCACTTCGAAGTGGAAACCGGGAGGGCGTTAGTGATCTGCGCCACAAAAAAAGCACGCGGGGGGATTTTTCACTGAACGGCGGTCACAACGTTGGGTGATGAGGGCGGGATTTCATGCCCGCTGGAGCAGAAAAAAAGGGGCATGCAGGAGGAGAAAGTGTGAGGGGGATAAGGTTTGCTTATTGGGGGGCCGCTGGGGTTACGGTACCGCTGAAACCGCGTAGGCCAGATAAGGCGCAGCCGCCATCCGGCAATAGGGTTACCACGGTGGAATGGTTCCGTTCACCACGCGTTCGGGAGTTTCATTAATCTCTTATGCGGTGAACGGGATAAGGGGAGCGGCCGCGCTCCCCTTATCAATCCCCGCGGCCCCGCGAGGAAATCGGTGCTTCGCACTGCGCTCACCTCCCACGTGCCTGACTGCGGCCGGCTCGACTCGACTTGCTCGCCCCTACGGGGGCTCGCTCCCTGTCTCGGTTCGCCTCTGTCCGCCATCCATGGCGTCCAGACCTTGTCATTCACGCTTCGGTTCGCCGATTTCAGCGGGAACACAACCCCTCGCTGTGAGATCTTGGGTAAAAGCAATGTCGGTGTGGCTGTAGGTACGGTTTGGTAGGCCGGATAAGCGTGTAACGCGCCATCCGGCAATTGTGCCGAGGAGATAATGCCGGATGGCGGCTGCGCCTTATCCGGCCTACCACGGCACGTCACGCATGCTGGAAAACGGCATAAAAAAAGAGCCGCGACGGTGAGGTGGCGGCCCTTTCCTGATGGAATTCGGTTAACGGAATTTCTGATGATAGGTATTGCGGGTACCGGCAATATCCTTCGCTGCCGCCTTCGCCTCTTTCACTTTACCTTCGTTCGCCAGCTTCATAGCGCCGTCGATCTGGGCAATCAAAATATCAAAACCGTGGCGGAAATCCTTCATCTCCGGGCTGTCCGGCGCTTTGCCTTCCAGCTTCGGCGGGGTCTCTTTCTGGGCGTCCTGCGCGGCGGTGCGCATTTTCCCTAACGCCTCTTTCAACTCAGAAGCATCGTCGGTTTTCTGCACCACTTTGTAGTTGTCATTCAGCGTTTCCATATCATCTTCAAGGTCAGCGGCAAACACCGCTGAACCCACAAACAACGACGACACCGCGAGGATCGCTAACAGGTTTTTACGCATTGCTCATTTCCTTTTTTATTATCACGCTTAAAGGCGCAGAACGCCGCGCCACGAATTATTGTCCGGCGATCTTCATCTCCGGCAGCAACACTGAACCACACTGGATGTTACTGCGCTGTTCAATATCGTCACCGACGGTAACAATATTGCGCCACATATCCTTCAGGTTGCCGGCAATGGTAATTTCGCTTACTGGATACTGAATTTCACCGTTTTCTACCCAGAAACCAGACGCGCCTCGCGAATAATCCCCGGTGATGCCGCTAACGCCCTGGCCCATCAGTTCGGTGACCACCAGACCAGTGCCCATCTCTTTCAGCATCTGCTCAAAGCTCAGGCCGCGCCCGGCAATGCGCCAGTTGTGAATGCCGCCCGCGTGACCGGTGCTCTTCAGCCCCAGTTTGCGCGCCGCGTAGCTGGTCAGCAGCCACTGCATCAGCACGCCCTCTTTGACGATATCGCGGCGCTCGGTGCGCACGCCTTCGCTGTCGAACGGCGTGGAGGCTAGCCCTTTACGCAGGTGCGGGTGCTCTTCAATGGTTAACCACTCCGGCAGGATCTGCTTGCCGAGGTAATCGAGTAAAAAGGTCGATTTGCGATAGACCGCGCCGCCAGCAATCGCGCCAACCAGGTGACCAAACAGCCCGGTCGCCACTTCATTAGCGAAAATCACCGGCGCTTTCATGGTCGACAGTTTACGCGGCGAGAGGCGCGACAGCGTGCGGCGGGCGCACTCTTCACCCACCCACTCCGGCGTTTTTAACTCGTTGATATCACGGCTAATGGTGTAGGCGTAATCGCGCTCCATGTCGCCATTCGCTTCGGCAATCACGCTGCTCGACAGCGAGTGACGGCTGGAGCAGTAGCTCTGCAACATGCCGTGGCTATTGCCGAAAACTTTAATGCCGTAGTGGCTGTTGAAGCTGCCGCCTTCGGTGTTGCTGATGCGTTTGTCCGCTTTCAGCGCCGCCTGCTCGGCGCGCGCCGCCCACTCAATTGCTTCATCGGGGGTCACTTCCGCCGGGTGGAAAAGATCGAGATCCGGCGCGTCAAAGGCCAGCAGCTCTTTTTCTGCCACGCCAGCGAACGGGTCTGGCGAGGTGTAGCGGGCAATATCGAGCGCCGCCTGCACCGTGCGCGCAATCGCCTCCGGGCTCAGATCCGTCGACGAGGCGCTGCCTTTGCGGTTCTGGTGATAAACGGTGATGCCCAGGGCACCATCGCTGTTAAATTCGACATTCTCCACTTCACCATAGCGGGTGCTGACGCCGATACCGGTGGTTTTGCTGACCGCCACTTCCGCGCCATCCGAACGGCCTGAAGCCAGATCAAGCGCGGTTGCGACCGCTTCTTCCAGAACTTTGCGCTGTTGTGCCACTTGTGTGATTACTTTCATCGCCAATGCCATAATTAAGGGAGAGAATCTTTGAAGTCTAACAGAGAACCGTTTTTCAGTGCGCGCCTTAACTGGTAACATTAGCCTCTTTTTTAAGGAGCCTGAGATGACAAAGCAGCCCGACGACTGGCTCGACGACGTGCCCGGTAACGAGAGCGAAGACGAAGATGATGAGATCATCTGGGTCAGTAAGAGTGAAATTAAGCGCGATGCTGAAGAGTTAAAGCAGCTTGGCGCTGAAATGGTAGAGCTGGGAAAAAACGCGCTGGATAAGATCCCGCTCGACCAGGATCTGCGCGACGCCATTGAGCTGGCGCAGCGCATCAAGAAAGAGGGTCGCCGCCGTCAGTTGCAGTTGATCGGTAAAATGCTGCGTCAACGCGATGTCGAGCCGATTCGCCAGGCGCTGGATAAGCTGAAAAACCGCCATAACCAGCAGGTTGCCTTCTTCCATAAGCTTGAGCACCTGCGCGATCGCCTGATTGAAGAGGGTGATGACGCGGTGCCGGACGTGCTGAATCTGTGGCCGAATGCTGACCGTCAGCAACTGCGCTCGCTGATCCGCAACGCCAAGAAAGAGAAAGAGAGCAACAAGCCGCCAAAAACCGCGCGTTTGATCTTCCAGTATCTGCGTGAGCTCGCAGAGAGCAGCGAAGAGAGCTAAACCGCACAGAACCCTCTTTACCCGAAGAGGGTTTTTTTATCCCCGGCAAGCTGAAACGTTAAAGCTAAAAGTACGCCACTTCACATATTCATACCCTCCATTATTTTCATTTCATCAATAAACGAGATCAATATCTCCCTTTCCGCCTCTGCCCGACGCTCATTTTCAGCAGATGAAACGGATCACATTTTCCTGGCGGCGCAAAACGTAGATTCCTGCTGTAACGCAGGTAATCGATTCAGCTAAAAAGGAAAATAAGATGAAAAAGACCGTGATGCTCTCCGCTATTGCGCTGCTGGTGTCCGCGCCGGTGATGGCAAAAACCTGGGTGCTGACAAGTGCTGAAGGCAACATTGAGCAGGGAAACTGGCGTATCACCAGCGATCAGCTGAACATAAAAGATCAGCATTTCAGCATTGAACAGGTGGTGCTGCACGGCGGCAAGCAGGAGGGGAGCAAAGTCATCAAGCTGACCAGCAAAAACGGCCTGACCATTGCCCTTAGCCCAACGCGCGGCATGAATTTGCTCTACGCCGATGGTTTTGGTGTGCATATGGGCTGGAGTTCGCCGGTGAAAGAGGTGGTGAACCCGGCGTTTATCAACCTGGAGAGCCGCAACGGGCTTGGCTGGCTGGAAGGGTTCAACGAAATGGTGGTGCGCTGCGGCTATGAGTGGACGGGTCACCCGGTCACGGCTGACGGGCAGCTTTACACCCTGCATGGTAAAGCGGGCAATACGCCTGCCTCGCAGGTTTCCGTCGATGTCAGCGAAAAAGCGCCGTATGAGATCCGCATTCGCGGGCTGGTGAAAGAGAGCACCTTTAAGAAAGCGGATCTGCAAACCGAGATGGAGCTGCGCTACATTCCGGGCAGCAACAGCTTCAGCCTGCATGATGTGCTGACCAACCACGCCGACTACCCGCATGATTACCAGATCATCTATCACAGCAACTTCAGCAAACCGATCCTCGAAGAGGGTGCGCGCTTTATCACGCCGCTGGAGAGCGTCAGCCCGTTCAATGACTACGCCAAAGGCGGCATGAAAACGTGGCAAACCTATGCCGGGCCGACCAAAGGCTTCGACGAAATGGTCTTTAATATCAAACCGCTGGCCGATGCGAACAAGCAGACCGTCGCCGCGCTGCTGAATAAAGCGGGCGATAAAGGCGTGGCGATTGACTACAACACCGATCAGCTGCCAGTGCTGACGCTGTGGAAAAACACCGATACCGAAAAACAGGGTTACGTCACCGGTATCGAGCCGGGCACCAGCTACGCCTACCCGGTCACCATCGAGCGCGAGCAGAAACGCGTTAAGCAACTGCAAGCAGGCCAGAGCACCCGCTTCGACCTCACCTATACCCTGTTGCACAACCGCGATCAGGTGGCGAAAGTTGAAGAGCGCGTGAAAACCATTCAGGGCGACAAAGCGCCGCAATCTGTTGATACGCCGATGGCGAAAGAGTAACGCCAGGCATAAAAAAAACCGCGCCGGTCGCCCGTGCGCGGTTTTTTTACGCCTCAGCTATCAGGCTTTTTCAGCCGCGAGCTGCGCTTTCTTCTCCAGCTTATCGAGCAGCTTCTGGTGAATACCGCCGAAGCCGCCGTTGCTCATCACCAGAATGTGATCGCCCGGCTGGGCGCTTTTCACAATCTGATCCGCCAGCGTATCGACATCCGCGCTCCAGTGCGCAGGCTGGATACAGGCCTCCGCCACTTCCGCAACCTGCCAGGGAATATGCTGCGGTTGCAGGAGGAAGACCTCATCGGCACGGCCCAGCGAGGGCGCGAGGTCATCTTTGCACAGCCCCATCTTCATGGTGTTGGAGCGCGGCTCCAGCACGGCGATGATCTTCGCCGTGCCGCCCACTTTACCGCGCAGCGCGGCGAGTGTTGCGAGGATTGCCGTCGGGTGGTGCGCAAAATCGTCATATACGCAGACGCCGTGCGCTTCACCGCGCAGCTCAAGGCGGCGGCGGGCGTTGATAAACGAACCGAGCGCATTGGCGGCATCCGCAGGCGTAACGCCAACATGACGCGCAGCGGCGATCGCCATCAGACCGTTATGCATGTTGTGCTCGCCCACCAGACCCCAGTTGACCTGGCCGACGCATTCACCATCCAGCCACACTTCCCAGTTTGAAGCATCGGTGGTCAGCTTCTTCGCCTGCCAGTGGCCCTGATCGCCCACCAGCTCCTGCTCGCTCCAGCAGCCCATCGCCATCGTCTGTTTCAGGTTGATATCGTTTTCCGGCCAGATGATTTTCCCCTGCCCCGGCACGATGCGCACCAGGTGGTGGAACTGCTTCTGGATCGCTTTCAGATCGTCAAAAATGTCCGCGTGATCGAACTCAAGGTTGTTGAGGATCAGCGTGCGCGGGCAGTAATGGACGAATTTGGAGCGCTTATCGAAGAAGGCACAGTCGTACTCGTCAGCTTCGATAACGAAAAAATCGCTCTCGCCAAGGCGCGCGGAAACATCGAAATTGCCCGGCACGCCGCCGATGACAAAACCGGGTTTATAGCCGCAGGCTTCGAGGATCCAGGTCGCCATCCCGGCGGTGGTGGTCTTACCGTGCGTACCGGCAACCGCCACAACCCAGCGGTCGCGCAGCACAAAATCATGCAGCCATTGCGGGCCGGACATAAACGGAATGTTCTTCTCCAGTACCGCTTCGACACACGGATTTCCGCGGGTCATTGCATTGCCGATGATAACCAAATCCGGCGCGGGATCGAGCTGGCTTGCATCATATCCCTGAATTAAATCAATGCCTTGCTTCTCAAGCAGCGTGCTCATCGGCGGATAGACATTGGCATCCGAACCCGTTACCTGGTGGCCCAGCGAGCGCGCCAGCATTGCCAGCCCGCCCATGAAAGTGCCACAAATCCCCAAAATATGAATGCGCATACGTCATTATCCTTGCTTAACCTGGCGCACATTTTACGCATATGTTTAACGTCTGAGAAATGCATTTCAGGATAATCCGTACCCCGCTGGCGCGATTCACCTGTGCGCGAAGTTTTGAATGTTTGTTAGTATTGTTGCATGTCCGCTGCGTTTTCGTTTGCGAAAGCTCGGGTTGTTACCGTTTCGTTGGTAAACGGCCCTGAACTTCTTCGCCAAACATGCAGAAAACCGCAGGCTACAATCGCTTTACTCCATATTCAAAAATGCAGGGAAAGTGTTATGAAAACGTTAGGTGAATTTATTGTCGAAAAGCAGCATGAGTTCTCGCATGCCACGGGTGAACTGACTGCTTTACTGTCGGCGATAAAACTGGGCGCCAAGATCATTCATCGCGATATCAATAAGGCCGGTCTGGTCGATATCCTGGGTGCCAGCGGTGCTGAGAACGTACAGGGCGAAGTGCAGCAAAAACTCGACCTGTTTGCGAACGAGAAACTGAAATCCGCGCTGCGCGCCCGCGATATCGTCGCCGGTATCGCCTCTGAAGAAGAAGATGAGATCGTCGTTTTCGAAGGGTGCGAACACGCTAAATACGTGGTGCTGATGGATCCGCTGGATGGCTCCTCCAACATCGACGTTAACGTCTCTGTTGGCACCATCTTCTCAATCTACCGCCGCGTTACGCCTGTTGGTACGCCGGTCACCGAAGAGGATTTCCTGCAGCCGGGCAACAAACAGGTTGCTGCCGGTTATGTGGTTTACGGCTCGTCGACAATGCTGGTCTACACCACCGGCTGCGGCGTTCACGCCTTCACCTACGATCCGTCACTCGGCGTCTTCTGCCTCTCCCAGGAGCGCATGCGCTTCCCGGAACGCGGCAACACCTACTCGATTAACGAAGGGAACTACATCAAATTCCCGCAGGGCGTGAAGAAGTACCTCAAGTTCTGCCAGGAAGAGGATAAAGCGACCCACCGCCCTTACACCTCGCGCTACATCGGTTCACTGGTGGCGGATTTCCACCGTAACCTGCTGAAAGGCGGCATCTACCTCTACCCGAGCACCGCCAGCCACCCGCAAGGGAAACTGCGCCTGCTGTATGAGTGCAACCCGATGGCCTTCCTCGCGGAACAGGCCGGCGGCAAAGCGAGCGACGGTAAAGAGCGTATTCTTGATATCCAGCCAGAGAGCCTGCACCAGCGCCGTCCGTTCTTCGTCGGCAATGAGCATATGGTGGATGATGTTGAGCGTTATATGCGTGAGTACCCGGACGCATAACACGTTGTGATGGCCGGAGGGCGCGATGGCCCTCCGGCAAATCTTTACTTCACAAAGGTACGCTTCACGCGTTCGGAAACGATGAAGTAAGGGATCCAGATACAGGCGCTCAGCACATTACGCACCAGCGGTTTGACCGTATCAAAGACATAAGGCACATCCAGATAGTGGTGCCCCAACAGCAGATCGACGGCGACAAAGGCCGTACCCACCCCCACCAGTACAATGTAATGCCGCGGCAGCTGACGCTTTTTACGGAAAAAGAGGCTGCTGACAAACAGCGCATAGGCAAACATGCCGACAAACGACGCCAGCTCGAAAAAGAGGATCCCTTTCTGTCCCGAGCCAATCAGTGCGAAGTTCTCCATTAAAAAGCGCAGCGTAAAGTTAATGGATATCAGGTTGACTATGATCGACGCAACCAACCCCAGCGCCGGGAGATAGAGCCAGCCGCGGATCTTTTTAAACTCGCGCTCCTCGCAGATGGCACAATAGTCGCTGCCCTTCAGCGCCTCGCTATCACATTGAATACATACAGCCATGACACCTTACCTTTGATTATGCTTGCGTCTGCAAACGGAACGACGCCATCGCTTCAAGCAGCTCTCGTGATTGCTGCTCCAGCGAGCGCGTCGCCGCAGACGATTGTTGTACCAGCGCCGCATTCTGCTGCGCCGTTTCATCCATCTGACTTACTGCAATATTAACCTGCTCAATACCGCGACTCTGCTCTTGCGAGGCGTTAGCAATTTCGCGCATTAATTTAGTCATGCGCAACACCTCTTCGGCGATCTCATCCATCGTTTCACCGGCCTGCATCGCCAGTTCGCTGCCTTCGGAGACCTGCGCTTGCGAGCTGCTGATAAGCTGGCGGATCTCTTTCGCAGAGTCGGCGCTGCGGCTGGCGAGGCTGCGTACTTCGCCCGCCACTACCGCAAAGCCTCTGCCCTGCTCACCCGCGCGCGCCGCTTCGACGGCGGCGTTGAGCGCCAGAATGTTGGTCTGGAAAGCAATGGCGTCGATCACGCTAAGAATATCGGCGATGCGATCGGAACTGCCAGCGATATCGCGCATTTTCTCAATCACATAGCAGACCATTTCGCTGCCGCGATCGGCGGTATCGGAAACCGCTTTCGCCAGCGTGTGCGCCTGCTCGGCGTTGTCGGCGTTGAGTTTCACCGTGGCGGTGATCTGCTCCATGCTGGCGGCGGTCTGCTCAAGCGAATTGGCGGTGGATTCGGTGCGCTGCGAGAGATCGAGGTTGCCTGCCGCCAGCTCCCGGCTGCCGGTATCAATCTGCGAACTGGCATCGCGCACGCGCATCACGGAGCCGATCAGCGCATGGCGCATCTCCTCAATCGCCGCGTTCAGGCGGTTAAACTCTTTCCCCGTCACCTCGGTTTTCGCGGCAATCAGGTTGCCCGCCGCCACCTGTTCCAGTTGTTGAATCGAGGTGTCGAGGGGTTTAAGCAGCATATGGCGCAGCGCCAGCCAGGCGAGCACGATAATCCCGGCCACCAGCAGCGCGACCACAAAGATCAGTGACATAACAAAGCGCTTACTGCTCTGCACCGCCGCCACTTCGCTTTTACCGCGCGCTTCGCCCCACGCCTGGAAGGCCTGCATATCGTTATCGAACTGGCGGGAGACGGGGATCAGTTTGCTTTCGAGGAGTTCGTAATAGGCATCGGCGCTCTGTTGGTTGAGCGCGTCCTGCATCGGCTTAATGCCCTGGCTGACGTAATCGCCATAGCTTTTCGCCACCTTTGCCAGCAGCGCCGCGCCCTGCTCATCATCAACGCCCGCGCTGATAACGCCAGTTAGAGAGTGCTCACCGAGCGCGATTTCGTTATTGATCAGTTTTACGGAGTTGGCTGCATCATCAAGCAGGCCCACCTCCATCATACGCACCGCCTGGCCGGCTTCGTTGCGCGCGCGCAGAATCATGGTGTAGCCGCTATTCAGGCGCGCCATCTTTTCGCCCTGAAGCTGGTTGATTCGCGCCAGCGAAGCGGAGCTCTTATTGAGCGCATAAATACCGATACCGCTGACCAGCAGCAGCAGAAGAGTCATAACAGCCAGCAGAGAAAGTAAGCCCGTACGGATCGAAAGCGTTTTAAGCATGATGTGGATTCCGGTAGCGAAGAACTTTTTGGCGTAAATTAAGCCCATTCGTCAGTTATCGACCGCTACCGGAATTCCTTTAGAAGAAAAATAGCAATTTCAATATCTTGTTACTTTGTTGCCGTTGGGCTTACTCGCGTCACCGGCGAGTTCTGTCGGCTCTCCCACAGCACCGTCAGGCCGCGTTGCAGGGCGATAAAGATAAACAGTAGGATGCCGATGGCGATCTTCGTCCACCAGGAGCTGAGCGTACCGTCGAAGTTGATATAGGTCTGAATTAGCCCCTGAATCCCCACGCCGAACAGCGTGCCGAGCACCGTGCCAACGCCGCCGCTCAGCAGCGTGCCGCCGATCACCACCGAGGCAATCGCATCCAGCTCGACGCCCACGCCCGCCAGTGCATAGCCCGCCTGGGTGTAGATGGAGAAGACAATCCCGGCAAGCGTTGCCAGCCCCGTTGAGAGCATATAGATGCGAATGGTGGTGCTGCGCGTCGAGATGCCCATCAGGTTCGCCGAGGTGGCGTTACCGCCAATGGCGTAGACTTCGTTGCCAAAACGGGTGCGGTGAGCAAGGAAAATACCGACCACCACCACCATCAGCATCAGCAGCCCCATCGCGCTCAGCCGCCCGCCGCCTGGGATGGTCCAGGCGAGGCTGGAGAGGGTGTCATACATCGGGTGGTTAATGGGAATCGACTCTTCCGACAGCAGATAGCTGACGCCGCGCAGGAAGAACATCCCGGCGAGGGTGATGATAAAGGCCGGGATTTTCAGCGCGTCGATCAAAAGCCCCATAAAGGCCCCGAAAGCGCAGCCGATCAGCAAAATCAGCGGGAAGGCGAGCAGCGGCGAGATGCCCCAGGCACCAATCGCTTTTGCCAGGAAGACGCCGGTAAAAGCAATCACCGAGCCAACGGAGAGATCGATACCGCCGGAGAGGATCACAAAAGTCATACCGACGGCAATAATGCCAAGAAAGGCGTTATCCGTCAGGATATTACAGATGACGCGCGTCGAGGCGAAGCCGGGAAACTGCGTCAGGCAGTAGAGATAGCCGAGCACGAAAACGCCCAGCGTGATCATCAACGGCAGGTTACGTTTTATCATGACCGCGCACTCCTTTAAGCAACGCAATAAAGCGCGGCGACTGGACAATCAGTACACACATCACCACCACCGCTTTCACTACCTGGTTAAGCTCCGGCTGAAAACCGGAGAGCAGGATGCCGGTGTTCATGCCCTGAATAATCAGCGCGCCCACCACCGACAGCACAATGTTGAAACGCCCGCCCATCAGCGAGCCGCCGCCAATCACCACCGCCAGAATGGCATCCAGCTCCAGCCACAGCCCGGCGTTGTTGGCATCCGCACCGCGAATATCCGCCGTGACAATCACCCCGGCGATGGCCGCGCAAACGCCGCTCAGCACGTAGGTCAGCATCACCACCAGCCGCGTATTCACCCCGGCGTTTTTTGCCGCGCGGATATTAATCCCCACCGCTTCGATAAACATGCCCAGCGCCGTTTTGCGGGTAAAGAGCCAGAAGATAACTAATGTCACCAGCGCGATGATCACCGGAGTCGGGAAGAGCAGCAACGAGCCGCTGCCGAGCCATGCCAACGACGGCGCGTTAAAGGTGACGATCTGCCCGGAGGTGATCAACTGCGCGACCCCGCGCCCGGCGACCATCAGGATCAGCGTGGCAACAAAGGGCTGGATCTTGAGGATCGCCACCAGAATGCCGTTCCACAGCCCGGCCAGCACGCCGGTGGCCAGCGCCGCCAGCAGCACTACCGTCAGGCTATGGCCGGAGACGGTTAATGACGCCGCCGTTGCGCCAGCAATCGCCATCACCGCGCCGACCGAGAGATCGATGCCGCCGGTGGCAATCACCAGCGTCATGCCAATGGCCAGCAGCGCCACCGGCGCTGCGCGGTTAAGAATATCGATCGGGCTGCCAAACAGGCGGCCATCCTGCAACACCACCTGGTAAAAATGGGGCGCGACCAGGCTGTCCACCAGTAAAACCAGCAGCAGGGCTAAGATCTGCGGCGTGCCGGTCGGCCAGCTAAAACGGCGCTTCGGCTGCGCTTGTTGGCCCAGTGATTGAGGCATCACACTCTACTCCTTACGCCGCAATGGCATTCATGATCGCCGGAACGGAAAGCTCGGCGAGCGGGATCTCGGCGACCTGCTTGCGATCGCGCATGATGATCACCCGATCCGCATAGCCCACCAGCTCCTCCAGCTCAGAGGAGATCACCAGCAGCGCCAGCCCGTCGGCGCAGAGGGTCTCGATCAGGCGGATGATTTCAGCATGCGCGCCAACATCAATCCCGCGCGTTGGCTCATCGAGGATCAGGAACTGCGGGCGCGTCAGCAGCCAGCGCGAAAGCAGCACTTTTTGCTGATTGCCGCCGGAGAGAAACTCAATCGGCTGTTCGGCGCTCGGCGTGCGAATGCCCAGCTGGCGGATAAAGAGCTCGGCAATCGCGTTCTGCTCTTTACGCGGGATTGGACGCAGCCAGCCGCGCTGGGCCTGTAGCGCCAGCACGATATTCTCGCGTACCGAAGCGGCAGCGATAATGCCGTCCGTTTTGCGATCCTCCGGGCAGAAACCGATCCCGAGGCACGAGGCGCGATGGGGCGATCGCAGGGTTTGCGGCTGGCCTTTGATCATCGCACTGCCGCTGTCGGCGGGCTTGATACCAAAGATCACCTCTGCCGTTTCGGTGCGCCCGGAGCCCAGCAGCCCGGCGAGACCGACGATCTCTCCGGGGCGAACCTCAAGATCGAACGGGGCGATAACCCCTTTCTTGCCATAGTTGTTAAAGGCGGCCACCGGCTTGTTGCTAAGCAGCGTGCGCCCGGCGCGTTGCAGGGCGTTACTCTCCAGCTCGCGGCCCAGCATCATCTTCACCAGCTCAATTTGCGGCAGCTCGCGTGTTTCGCGACAGCCGACAAAGCTGCCGTTGCGCAGCACGGTGATGCGGTCGCAAACGGTGTAAACCTGGTCGAGAAAGTGGGTGACGAAGATGAGGCTGACGCCCTGATCGCGCAACTGGCGCATCAGGGTGAAGAGCATCTCCACTTCCTGGGTATCAAGACTGGCGGTTGGCTCATCGAGGATCAGCACTTTTGCCGAGAGATCGATAGCGCGGCAGATGGCGACAATTTGCTGCATCGCCACGGAGAAGCGGTTAAGCGGCTCGCGCACGTCGAGCGAGAAGCCGTAAGATTGCATCAGTTTGCTGGCGCGCTGCTCCATCTCTTTGCGGCGCAGCAGGCCGAAGCGGCGCGGCTCTCGGCCAATAAACAGGTTATCCGCCACCGACATATTCGGCAGCAGGTTCACTTCCTGGTAAACGGTGCCGATCCCCAGTTGTTGGGCATGGGCGGTATTTTTGGGATTGATAGCCTGGCCTTCGAGCCAGATGGTGCCCTTATCCGCGTGGTAAACCCCGGTCAGCGCTTTGATAAGCGTCGATTTTCCCGCGCCGTTCTCACCGAGCAGGGCCATGATTTCACCGCGTCGCAGCGAGAAATCCACGTTATCGAGCGCTTTTACGCCGGGAAAGAATTTACTTAAGCCTTCGGTACGCAGGATTTCCTGGTGTGCTTCCGCGTTCATTGTTGACCCCTTACACAGATGCCCTCTCCCCGGCGGGGAGAGGGACGACAGGACTCAGTAACCCATGTTTTTCTTCTTCTCCAGCTCCTCTTTCGCCGTATCCGGCAGATAGAGGGTGGATTTGGTAATGGTCAACTTCGGCGGCTCGGTGCCATCCTTTTTGAATTTCTCCAGCGCGTCAAATGCCGGGCCTGCCATGTTCGGCGTCAGCTCGACGCTGGCATTGGCTTCGCCATCGATCATCGCTTTATAGATATCCGGTACGCCGTCGATAGAGCCGGTGAGGATATCTTTGCCCGGTTTCAGGCCCGCTTCTTTAATGGCCTGAATGGCACCAATCGCCATGTCATCGTTATGGGCGTAAACCATGCAGATGTTTTTGCCGTTGTTCTCGGCTTTGATAAAGCTCTCCATCACCTCTTTACCTTTACTACGGGTAAAGTCACCGGACTGAGAGCGGATAATTTTGATGTTAGAGGCTTTAGAGATCGCTTCTGCGAACCCTTTCTTACGGTCGATGGCAACGCTTGCGCCAACGGTGCCCTGCAACTCAACCACGTTACACGGTTTGCCAGCGACGGTTTTCACCAGCCATTCACCAATCAGCTTCCCTTCGAGGACGTTGTCAGCGGTGACGGTAGTCATGTAGAGCGATTTGTCTTTCACATCGATGGAGCGATCCAGCAGGAAGACCGGGATCTTCGCCTCTTTCGCCTCTTTCAGCACCGGCTCCCAGCCAGTTGCAACCACCGGGGCGATAAAGATGGCGTCAACGCCCTGCGCGATGAAGGAGCGCACCGCTTTCAGCTGGTTCTCCTGCTTTTGCTGACCGTCAGCAATCTTCAGGGTAATGCCGCGTTTGCTGGCTTCGCTTTTCGCGACGTTGGTTTCAGCGGCACGCCAGCCGGACTCCGAACCGACCTGCGAAAATCCCACGGTTAACGACGCAGCCATCGCCATAGACGACATAGCTGCCGAAACTGCTGTGACAAGAAGTAAACGCTTCCACATAAGAGCATCCTCGTAGGGTTATTGTTGGCTACTACTTCGCCTGCGGGGAAACTATAGACAATCGGAGATGTAACAAAATGAGTTACATCACAAATCGGAAAAGTGAATGAATTGTTAGTTATCAGTTGCGATCTGGCGCGCGAAAAGGGGAGGCGAAACACAGCAGGAATCTCCCTTGAAATTGCAGAAATTTACTGACGCAGCAAAATCGCATTTTTACGCTGTAACCGCTTACACAAAATTATTCAGTATGCTGCTATGGATATGGACAAAGTTGTCATTAAATGGCGCCGGTAAAGGCTCTGAAAAGTCGCTGGCGAGTAAAAGAGCCCAAGACATTCACCGCCAGTTGGCTATAATACCCGGCACTTGTTTGCCACACATTTTAAAGGAAACAAACATGAGCTTACTCAACGTCCCGGCGGGTAAAGATCTGCCAGAAGATATCTATGTTGTTATCGAAATTCCGGCTAACGCTGACCCGATCAAATACGAAGTCGACAAAGAGAGCGGCGCGCTGTTCGTTGACCGCTTCATGTCCACCGCAATGTTCTATCCGTGCAACTACGGTTACATCAACCACACCCTCTCTCTGGATGGTGACCCGGTAGACGTGCTGGTGCCGACGCCGTACCCGCTGGAGCCAGGCTCTGTGATCCGCTGCCGTCCGGTTGGCGTGCTGAAAATGACCGACGAATCTGGTGAAGATGCCAAGCTGGTTGCGGTTCCGCACACCAAGCTGAGCAAAGAGTACGATCACATTAAAGATGTGAACGACCTGCCGGAACTGCTGAAAGCGCAGATCACTCACTTCTTCGAGCACTACAAAGATCTCGAAAAAGGCAAATGGGTGAAAGTGGACGGTTGGGACAACGCTGAAGCGGCGAAAGCTGAAATCGTTGCCTCCTTCGAGCGCGCTGCCAAGAAGTAAGCCGTTTTCGTAAGAGAAGCCCTGTAGCGCCCTGTGCGCGCAGGGCTTTTTTTATGTGTGCGGGTTGGGGATGGCGGGTTAGCCCTCCGGCTTTCGGCGCTGACCTGCATTGCCGGATGGCGGCGGGGCCTTATCCGGCCTACGAAGTGCACACGTCCGGCTTTCGGCGCCGGCCTGCATTGCCGGATGGCGGCGGGGTCTTATCCGGCCTACGGAGTGCGCACGTCCGGCTTTCGGCGCGGGCCTGCATTGCCGGATGGCGGCGATGCCTTATCCGGCCTACGGAGTGCGCACGTCCGGCTTTCGGCGCGGGCCTGCTTTGCCGGATGGCGGCGGGGCCTTATCCGGCCTACGAAGTGCGTCGTCGGCATGCGGGATGACAGAGGTTGCGGTTAAACGTAGGCCGGATAAGCGCAGCGCCATCCGGCAAAAATGCGCGGTGCAAAAAAAACCGCGCCATTGGCGCGGTTCTCTGTGACTGATTACTACTTTTGATAATGGTCGCGGTCAAGCCAGTCGCCGCTTTCAATCAAGGTTTTCCCCTCAACCGAACGCTGGTAGACGTACATCCATGCGCCACCGTACGGCGTCTGGATCAACTGCCGTTTATACTCGCCGCCTGCGGTACGCAGGGCGTCCAGCTCACCGAGCGTTGAGGCGTCGATGCGATAGACTTCACCCAGCACGCTGCCGTTGCCCGGCACCGCGCCTGGGTAGTGCCCCAGGCTGTACAGCTGATGATTTTCAACGCTGAAGTCGCCCAGCCACTGAGCGTTGGTCATCCAGTGGCTGTTGCCCTGCTTGCGTCGTAAACTGCCGTAGACAAATATTCGCATTGCTAAAACTCAAACTGATAGAGCAAATCAAGTGCCTGATCTACGCCAGACACCGCTTCAAGATACAGCTTAGGCATCAGACGATAACGTAACGTGAGAGTCGCCAGTGAGTCAAAAATTCCTACACCATATTTTACTTGTAGACCCGGCAGCACATAGCCGCTGACCACCACTTGTGAGGAGTCGCCGACGCCCTGTGTGTCCAGCGCCAGGTTGCTGACGCCAAAGGTCTCGCCGATTTTACCCACAACCTGCCCACTTTGCGCAACCCCCAGACCAATTAGCATTGACGTCATTGCCGCACTATCGCTCTGTTCGCTCTCCAGCCCCTGCCCGCGAAGCAGGTAGGACAACGCTTCCTGCTGCGACATCGCCGGGTCGGAGAAGATCTCCGCTTTCGGCTCATCCGCAGAGCCGGTGACGCGCACCCCGGCAATCACATCGTTCTCCGTGGCTTCCGGGTTACGGATCGCTTCGAGGTTGAGCAGCGGCTGATCCGGCGGGCCGGAGAAGAGCAGCTCACCTTTACGCACAATCAGATCCTGCCCGTATGCGCGGAAGCGCCCTTCCGGAATATTGATCTGCCCGTTCAGCCCAAGGCCCTGCTTATCCTGCGCCACTTTCAGATCGCCCGTCAGCCGCGCTTTCAGGCCGAAGGCCGAGAGCCGCACGTTATTGCCGACATGCACCGTCACATTGCTGTTGATCGGGATCGACGCGCGCTGCTCCTCTTCCGGTTGCAGTTGGTCGTTGAGCATCACCTCATCGCTGGAGACACCGACCGCGCTCTCCGGCACATCGTGCACCACAATGCGCGCCCACGGCACATCAACATCGCCGTCGAGGGTAAACAGGCTCGGCGTCGCTTCAAACACTACATCCGGCGAGACATCGAGGCGCACCATCGGCGGCACGGTGATGCGCACCTTGCTGCCTTTCGCCGCAATACGCGCGCGCCAGTTGTCGATCTGGCTCCAGTCCGCATCGCCGCTGAGGTTAATCTGCCCCTGGCTGGTGCGCACCACACCCTGCAACGTGGAAGTGGTTCCGTTAAAGTTCATCGCCAGCTGGCTCGGCTGCATGTCGAACGGCATAAAGTTGCCCTCAACATCCAGCGCATTCAGCCCAAGCTGACCAAACAGCTGCGGGCTTTGAGCGTTGCCGCCAAGGCGCAGGTTGGCATTGAGCGTCCCCGCCGCTTTCTCGCCGCGACTGAAGATGGCATTCGCCATCGCCAGCGAGAAGTTGCGAATGTTCACCGTTCCGCCGAGATTGCGTCGCCCTTGCGGATCGGTGACCTGGATCTGGCCGTCGAACTGGCCATTATTGGTCAGCCGCATCAGCCAGCCGAGATCGGCGCGATCGTTTTGCAGCTTCGCATTCAGGTTCAGCGTGTCGAAGGCGACCGGCAATGGCGCACCATTGACCTCCTGCGTCACTTTCACCCCACGCCCGGCAAGCGTCACCTGCCCCTGCGGCAGACCCGGTTTGGTGCTGTCCCAGCTGACATCCGCTTTGCCGCTAAAGACACCGCTCGCCTGCGTCGCTTCCGGCATAAACGGTTTCAGCATCGCAAGATCGAAACGATTGAGATTGACCACCGCGCGCCCTGCCGCACCGGCATCAATGGTCTGCGGCACGCACAGCTCGGCATTCGGGTTGAGCCAGCAGTGCGGGCCAATGGCGATCTTCTGCTCCTGGTTGCGGTAATCGAGCGCAATCTGGCGCGTCAGCGACCATGGCCCCACCGGCGTGGCGAAACGCGTGTCGCTGAGCGTCCCTTTCCAGCGCTGCTGCTGGCGATCGAAACTGCCTGCCAGCGCCAGCTGACCGGAGACCGGTTCACCCTGCACGCGCAGCTGCAACTTGTGCTGCTTCTCATTGCCGTCGGCGGCCAGCGTCACCAGGCTGATGTTGACGCCAGGCTGGGCGATACGCTCAACGCGCACGTTCAGCTTGCCGCCAATCTGATCGCTGGATTTCACATCCCCTTCCACGCGCACGCGGGCGATGGAGAGTTCCTGCCAGCGCAGATTGTTGGCAGTAATGTCCGCCAGTGCCTGCGGCGCATCGACGGTGCCGCGCACTTTCACTACCCCTTTCGCCGTGCCGCCAAGACCCGGCAGCGCGTTATCGAGACCTGGCGCATTGATAGTGGCGTCAAGGTTGAGATCTTTTACCCCCAACTCGCCTTTGATGTCAGCACTGTTTTTGCCCAGCTCAAGGTGCAGGCCGGGGATCACCCATTGCAGGTAGCTGTTGCCTTTCAGCTGCCCGTCGACCTTGACCCGGTTCTGCTTAACGTTACCGTCAAGCTTCAGCTCCGGTACATCCATCTGCCAGCTGCCGCCGTAAAGGCTGCCACGGGTTTTCACCAGGCCATTGAGCTTCGCAGGCCAATCGGGGAAGGCTTTTGCCGTATCGATGTCCTTCAGCGTCAGTTCGCCGCGCCAGCTGATCGCCTGCTGCCAGTCGAGCAGCGCTTTCAGTTCGGTGGTGCCCTGTAGTGCGGCGATGGAGAGCTTATCGATACTGATCTGCTGCGCATTGCCTTTACCGTCCAGCGTGATGGTGGCCGGCGGAACCTGCTGCCCTTTTACCGCCGTGCGGAACGAAAGCGCATAGTCGGTCATTTTGCCGCTGAGCTTCAGCTTCAGGTTATCGGCCTGGTACTGCTTCTCGCCGGTAAAGGGCCAGTAGAGCTGCTGGCTGGTGATATCAAGATTGAGCGGTAACCCCGCTTCGGCCAGCCGCGTCTGCGCCCGAAGCACCATATCCACCGGGCCAGAGAGGTTAACGCCAAGCTCCAGCTGCTTGCGCAGTTCGCCGCCCACTTTCAGCTTCACCTTCTCGCCTTTCAGCGGATCGACATTCAGCGTCGAGTTGAGCGTGATATCGACCGGCCAGCTGTCGCGCAGCTGCGCGGTGCCGGTGGCGTTGACCTGGCCCTGATTCGAGTCGATATCGAAGGCGTCGAGCTTCATCTGCCCGTCAATGCTGCTCACTTTCAGCAGCAGGCTGCGCACGAGGATATCGGTGTCGCCGGTCAGGCGCAGCTGCTCGCCGCGAAACGCTTCAATATTCAGATTGAGCGGCAGATGCACATCCTGCATCTCCGGCAGCAGCGGCTTCTCAAACAACGCTTTCAGCGTTTCGCCCAGCGGTTTCTCTTCCGGTTTGGGGTTGTGAACCTTCGGATCCAGAACCTCTTCCTGCGCCACATCGGCCGCTTTCGGCAGGGCAATCAGCAAGCCCTGTAGCGAGGTCGGTTTCAGGGTCAGGTTTTTCTCCTGCCAGTTGAGACCGGAGCTAAAATCCATCAGCGAGACGGTGGTGTCATCGATTTTGATATTGATGTTTTCCAGCGCCACCCGGCTCAGCGTAATCGGGTACGGCGTGGAGAGGTTCAGCGGCCCGCTATCTTCCTCTTCCACCTTCTGCGCAGGCGGCATCTTTTTGGTGTCGATCGCCACGTTGATATCTTTCAGCGACAGATCGTTAACGCAAACACTGCTGTTGCGCAGGCAGCCGAGGTTAAGCGCAAAGTGGATCTGCCCCGCATCGACCGCCACGCCCGGTTGGGTATAGCGGATATTTTTCAGCGACAGATCGCGCCAGCCGCCGGTGACCTGGCCAATCTCCAGCCCCGGCACCCAGCGGTTCGCTGCTTTAAACAGCAGATGCAGGCCGCTGGTGGTGCCGACCAGAAAGATCGCCGTGCCCAGCAGTAACACAAGAAACGCCACCACGCCGAGGCTGATCTTCTTCCATAAACTCATAATTCTGGCCCCAACCCGATGTAAAACTGCAACCCGTGCTCCTCTTTATCGCCGACCGGTACCGCGAAATCGAGCTTGATCGGCCCGACCGGTGACTGCCAGCGCACGCCGACGCCGGTGCCGGTTTTAAAGTTGCTGCGGCGGATATCGCTCACCGCTTCGCCGCTGTCGACAAACACCGCGCCCCACCATTTCCCGGTGACATTGTACTGGTACTCCAGCGAGCCGGTGGCCAGTTTTGAGGCGCCGATCAGTTTGCCGCGTTCGTTCTCCGGCGAGATCGATTTGTATTTATAACCACGAATGCTGCGATCGCCCCCGGCGAAGAAGCGCAGATCCGGCGGCACGCGCTGGAAATCCCCGGTTTCAATCCAGCCGAGGTTGCCACGCGCGATAAAGCGGTGGCGATCGTAGAGCGTGCGGATCCAGACGTTCTGCGCCTGCAAGACGAGGAAGTCGACATCCGATCCCCACGCGGTGTTGGAGTAATCGACCGAGTAGCGCTGAGAGTCGCCCCAGGTCGGCATCAGGCCGCCGCGCGAGCGGGTACGGCTAATCATCACGCCCGGATAGAGCAGCATGGTGGTGTTAGTAACGTTGGCCTGGGTAAAGTGATCGAGGCTCCAGCGCAGGTTGATCGCCCGCTGCCAGCCGCTGGAGAGGTCCCAGTAGCGCGACAGCGCGAGCGTCGTTGAGTCCGCTTCCGTATCGTTAAGATCGGTACGCTTGAACCCGCCCTGCACCAGGTAATACTGCTCCAGCGGATTTTTCAGCAGCGGCATTTTGTAGCTGAAATCGAGCTGCTGCTCCGGCGCCGAGACGCTCATGCTGGTGGTAAAGCTGTGGCCGTAGGAGTTGACCCACGGTTTTTTCCACGTCGCTTTGACGCGCGGCCCGACATCGGTCGAGTAACCGACGCCGGTCTCAATGGTGTTTTCCGTGCGCGGCGAAACCACGCCTCTCAGCGGCAGCACTTTGGTCTTACGCGCTTTATCAAATTCCGGCGCGACAATCACCGAGTTAAACCAGCCGGTGGCGGAGAGGCGGCGGTTAAGCTCTGCCAGATCCTGGGTCTGGTAATAGTCCCCCTCGTGGAAAGGGATGAGGTTTTGCAGATACTCGTCGCGAATTTGCGAGCCCTGGAAGGTGACATCGCCGAAGCGGTAACGCTGACCGCTGTCATAATCGATATCCCAGAACGCCTGGCGGCGATCCAGCGCAATGCCCAGCTGGCTTTTGTTGAACTGGCTGTCGAAGTAGCCTTTACGCAGCGCAACGCTGGTCAGGGATTTTTTAAAGCTGTCGTAGTCGTGGTGGTTTAACACCGTGCCGATAGCCGGGCGCTTTTTCAGCAGCGAAAGGTAGTCGCTGTCGGTGCGCGCGCCGCCGCGCAGGATCACGTTGTTGCCGCCGATGCGCACAGGCTCACCCGCCGTAACGCGGGCGATCAGCACCTGGCGCCCCTTTTCCGGCGGTGGACGCAGTTCGAAAACAATGGTTGGCTCGTAGTAGCCTAACGCTTTTAACCCTTCGCGGATGGCATCATCAACGCGCGCCTGGAAACGGCGGTCGGGCGTCACTTCATCACTCTGGATAGTCGACAGTTGGGCGCGCACATTTTTTTGCAGTTGCCCGGTTAACCCCTCAAGTTGCAATCGCACATTGGCGGCGAATGCCGTTTCGCTCACCAGCAACAAACCGGCAAAACATAAAAGACGGATCTTTGGCACGTTCTCTCCTGAATATCCTCGCTCCCACTCCTGGAAGGAAACGTAAGCGCAGCTCCGCGCTGGGCCTGATTGTGCCACGACAGCAGCAGCCAGGCTGATAAAAACCCGCATTATCGGGTTGAAAAACGGACGACTAGCCCAAAATTTCTTATGTTTAAATCTAGTCTGATTTAGGTCGTACATTGTGTTAAAACACCATCCTTAACACAACCCTAACCGCAATGACACTCGCCGGGAGGTATTACCGTGAGCCTGTTCGATAAAAATAACCTTGTTTCTCAGTCTGATGCTCTGCCCGGACGCCCGACGCCGATGCCTGTCGCCAGTTTACACGCTGTTAACGAGCACTCGATGACACACGTCCCGGAAGGGATGGAGGTGGCGATTTTCGCCATGGGTTGCTTCTGGGGCGTGGAACGCCTCTTCTGGCAGCGCGAAGGGGTCTACAGCACCGCCGCAGGCTACACCGGCGGCTACACGCCAAACCCGACCTACCGCGAAGTGTGCAGCGGCGATACCGGGCATGCCGAAGCGGTACGCGTGGTTTACGATCCGAAGGTGGTGAGCTACGAGCAGCTGTTACAGATCTTCTGGGAGAACCACGATCCAGCCCAGGGGATGCGTCAGGGCAACGATCGCGGCACGCAATACCGCTCCGCCATCTATCCGCTCACCCCGGAGCAGGACGCCGCCGCCCGCGAAAGCCTGGCGCGCTTCCAGGCCGCAATGCGTGAAGCGGGTGACGCACGCACCGTCACCACTGAGATCGCCAGCGCCAAACCGTTCTATTACGCGGAAGATGAGCACCAGCAATATCTCTATAAAAATCCGCAGGGCTATTGCGGGATTGGTGGTATCGGCGTGTGCTTGCCGCCGCAGCTTAACCAGTAACGGGATAGTCGACCTGAAAAGGTCGGCTTTTTTTGGTGTTCATGGAAGTCAGATAAATGGAGCTATTTCAGCCTCTGCCGATATGGCCGATTATTCTCTATTACACTCTTTCAATAGCGATATTCGCGCTACTTTTTACTATCAAAACTAAGATCAACAACAGAAATTATTATTGGCTCTTTGTGTTTTATACTTTTTTTGTCGTTGCGGTGGCCGCCATTCAGTTTTGTATTTTGATGCATGGCACCTCTTTTATGAAAGGCTTCTTGCATATCAACCTCGATGTCGATCGATACGACTCAATACGCTGGGGTGCCGGATTTTTTGCCTTGATAAGCTATTTCGCTATGCCGCAAAACAAATACGTTAAAGTTGCCAAATAACCTTAATTATTGTGCGTAATTTTAACTATCAGGCGGTAAGTAATCCGGAAAAGACCCGATGTTTTTCTGCACGGTAACAAAGCGACTACGCCTCTGGCAGCGTCACCTGAGCTTACGCTATACTAACGGCGCAATTGCCGGTCCACCGCTTCGGGCCGGCATTCATTGTGTTTACCACATGGATATTCCAAAAAAACCTTCCGAGGATCCGGTTAATAGCTGGATAAATTATGTTAAACAGTATCTTAGTCATACTCTGTCTGATCGCGGTGAGCGCGTTTTTCTCGTTATCTGAGATCTCGCTTGCCGCATCGCGAAAAATCAAACTTAAACTGCTTGCCGATGATGGCAACATCAACGCTCAACGCATCCTGAAAATGCAGGAAAATCCCGGCACCTTCTTCACCGTGGTGCAGATCGGCCTGAACGCCGTCGCCATTTTGGGTGGTATCGTCGGTGACGCCGCCTTCTCCCCCGCGTTTTACAATCTGCTGCTCAATGTCGTTTCACCACAGCTTGCCGATCAGCTGAGCTTTATCATCTCGTTCACGCTGGTAACGAGTCTCTTTATCCTGTTTGCTGATTTGACGCCGAAACGCATCGGTATGATTGCGCCTGAAGTTGTGGCTTTGCGCATCATCAACCCGATGCGCTTCTGTCTCTTCGTTTTCCGCCCGCTGGTCTGGTTCTTTAACGGCATGGCGAACGTCATTTTCCGCATCTTCAAGCTGCCGATGGTGCGCAAAGATGACATCACCTCTGACGATATCTACGCCGTGGTGGAAGCCGGTGCGTTAGCCGGGGTGCTGCGTAAGCAGGAGCATGAACTGATTGAGAACGTGTTTGAGCTGGAGTCGCGCACCGTTCCCTCGTCGATGACTTCGCGTGAAAACGTGATTTGGTTCGATCTGCACGAAGATGAGCAGAGCCTGAAAAACAAAGTGTCGGAGCATCCGCACTCGAAGTTTCTGGTCTGTAACGGCGATATCGACCATATCGTCGGCTATGTTGACTCAAAAGATCTGCTTAACCGCGTACTGGCGAACCAGAGTATGGCGCTTAACAGCGGCGTGCAGATCCGCAACACCCTGATTGTGCCGGACACGTTGACGCTCTCTGAAGCGCTGGAAAGTTTCAAAACTGCGGGTGAAGATTTCGCCGTGATCATGAACGAATATGCGCTGGTGGTGGGGGTGATTACCCTCAACGACGTAATGACCACGCTGATGGGCGATCTGGTCGGCCAGGTGGAAGAGATGATCGTCGCCCGCGATGAAAACTCGTGGCTGATTGACGGCGGTACGCCGATTGACGACGTAATGCGCGTGCTGGATATCGATGAGTTCCCGCAGTCCGGCAATTATGAAACCATTGGCGGTTTTATGATGTTTATGCTGCGTAAAATCCCGAAACGCACCGATGCGGTGAAGTTCTCCGGCTACAAGTTTGAAGTGGTGGATATTGATAACTACCGCATCGATCAGCTGCTGGTGACGCGTATTGATGCCCGCACCACGGTGCTGACGCCGAAGTTACCGGATATGGAAGATAAAGGCGCGGCGTAATGCCGGAAGCGGAAACATCAACGGCCCCATTGGGGCCGTTTTTTATAGGACTTTATTACTGCATAGCACAACAGATTAAGCCATTTCGGTCTGCAGGCGCAGAACCTGGCGGTTAACTTCAGACATAACAGAAAAGTGCTGTTTGTCTTTCACTTTCGGCAGAAGGATCTTGCCCTTATCAAACTCGAAAGCGCCAACGTCCTTGATATACAACCGTCCACGGAACAGGATCTTGACGTACTTAGCCACCTGAAGTGGGTTGTAACGCTGGAAAATTTTCATTCTTCTATCTCTCCTGTAAAACAGATTACGCCCTTGCGGTGCCACATTTGGTCCGACGTTGATGAGCGCAAATTTTGATGCCCAGTGACTATAGTCCACAACATGAGCGATACATAGTCTGAATGGGTTTATTTACCTTTTGATGACAATTAATCAGAATTTTCTTTTCAAACCCTGAAACTTCGCAGTATAAGCCTACGTTTTTTAACCGATATGTGCGTTAACCCGCAAACTGGCACCCCAATTGCGGGAAAAGCGTATTGATCGCACATATGATTAAACTGCCGTACCGAGTGGTCGGATCACCTGCATATAAACATGAGAGATGGAGACACCATGACCCTACGTAACATTCTGGCAGCGACATGCTTGTTACTGCCGCTGGTCGCTTCAGCGCATAACTTTGAAACCAACCAGCGCGTGCCGCCTGTGGGCGTTGCCGACCGCGGGGAGTTGCTGCTGAATAACGACAAGTTTAGCTACAAAAACTGGAATAGCGCGCAGCTGGCTGGAAAAGTGCGCGTGGTGATGCATATTGCCGGTCGCACCTCGGCAAAAGAGAAGAATGCCGCGCTGATTGAGGCGATCAAAAGTGCCAGCCTGCCGCACGACAGATACCAGACCACCACCATTGTGAACACCGACGACGCCATTCCGGGCAGCGCGATGTTTGTGCGCAGCAGCCTGGAGAGCAATAAGAAGCTCTATCCATGGTCACAATTTATCGTCGACAGCGAAGGTTCCGTGCGTAAAGCCTGGCAGCTGGAAGAGAAAGGCTCCGCGATTGTGGTGCTCGATAAAGAGGGTCGCGTAGAGTTTGCAAAAGATGGCAGCCTGAGCCAGCAAGAGGTGCAGCAGGTGGTTGCCCTGCTGCATAAACTGCTCAGTAAATAGAGACGCGAAAGCCGGGGTTGAGGAATGACTCGCGTGGGGTGTAATCCAGCGTCAGTCCCTTCCAGTCATGAACGTGCGCCCCGGCCGCTACCGCCACCGCGTGGCCGGCCGCCGTATCCCAGACGCTGGTCGGCCCAAAGCGCGGGTAGAGCTGCGCTTTCCCTTCCGCCACCAGGCAGAACTTCAGCGATGAACCAATCGCCGTGGTTTGATGCTCGCCAAGCTGGTGCAGATACTCCTCCAGCTCCGGATCGTTCGAATGCGAGCGGCTGATAACCACCAGCGGCGGCCGCGCATCACGCACCTGAATCGGCTGGCGATGACCGCCCTCCTCTTTCCATGCACTGCCCTCTGCGGCGGCGTACATCACATCAAGCACCGGAGCATAGACCACGCCCAGCACCGGTTTGCCCTGCTCAATCAGCGCGATGTTGACGGTAAACTCACCGTTACGCTTGATAAACTCTTTGGTGCCGTCGAGCGGGTCCACCAGCCAGAAACGATCCCAGCTCTGGCGCGTCTCCCACGCCGGAGGATCTTCTTCAGACAGGATCGGAATATCCGGCGCTAACGCCTGCAACCCGCGCACAATCACATGGTGTGCGGCGATATCCGCCGCCGTCACCGGCGAGTCATCCACTTTACTGGTCACATCCATCGGCTGATGGCCGTCGTACACCTGCATAATGGCATCGCCCGCGTCGCGCGCGAGCTGACAAATTGCATCTAACATATCCACCTCTCTCTGTGCAGTGGTGCGTAACTCATTGTTTTACTTATATCGCATTGCGCCGCGATCTGCCAACTGTGAGAGGGATTGCAGTTTTATTGCTCACTTTTATGGCACTATTCACAATTCTGTAAGCAACACACTGTACATAACAATTTCTTTTGTGGCTTAGATCGAAAAGGACGCCTCTGATGATTAAGTTTAGTGCAACGCTTTTGGCCACGCTGATTGCGGCCAGCGCGCAAGCGGCAACGGTGGATTTACGTATTATGGAAACCACTGATTTGCATAGCAATATGATGGATTTTGATTACTACAAAGACTCGGCAACGGAAAAATTTGGCCTGGTGCGCACCGCCAGCCTGATTAATGCCGCGCGCGGCGAAGCGAAAAACAGTGTGCTGGTCGATAACGGCGACTTAATCCAGGGCAGCCCGCTGGGCGACTATATGGCGGCAAAAGGGCTGAAAAAGGGCGATATTCACCCAGTCTACAAAGCGCTGAACACCCTCGATTACGCGGTCGGCAACCTCGGTAACCACGAATTTAACTACGGGCTGGATTACCTGCATATGGCGCTGGCTGGGGCGAAATTCCCCTATGTGAACGCCAACATCATCGATGCTAAAACCAACAAACCGCTCTTCACCCCTTATCTGATCAAAGAGACGCCGGTGGTGGATAAAGAGGGTAAAACCCACACCCTGCGAATCGGTTATATCGGCTTCGTGCCGCCACAAATTATGGTGTGGGACAAAGCCAACCTGAGCGGCAAAGTGACGGTGAACGACATCACCGAAACCGCGCGCCACTATGTGCCGGAGATGCGCGCGAAAGGCGCCGACCTGGTGGTCGTCGTTGCTCACTCCGGTCTCTCGGCGGAGCCTTACCAGGCAATGGCGGAGAACTCCGTTTACTACCTCAGCCAGGTGCCGGGCGTTGATGCGATCCTGTTTGGTCACGCGCACGCCGTCTTCCCGAGCAAGGAGTTTGCCGCCATTAAAGGCGCGGATGTCAGCAAAGGGACGCTGAACGGTATTCCGGCGGTGATGCCGGGCATGTGGGGCGATCACCTCGGCGTGGTCGACCTGGTGCTGAATAACGATGCCGGTAAGTGGAAAGTGAGCGACGCGAAAGCGGAAGCGCGGCCGATTTATGATGCCGCGGCCAAAAAAGCGCTGGTCGGCGAAGATGCCAAGCTGGTGCAGATCCTCAAGCACGATCACGATGCTACCCGCGAGTTCGTCGGTAAACCGATTGGCAAATCGGCGGACAACATGTACAGCTACCTGTCGCTGGTGCAGGATGACCCGACCGTGCAGGTGGTGAACAACGCGCAGAAAGCCTATGTTGAGCACTTTATTCAGGGCGATCCGGATCTGGCGAAGCTGCCGGTGCTCTCTGCCGCCGCACCGTTTAAAGCGGGCGGGCGTAAAAACGATCCGGCCAGCTTTGTTGAAGTGGAAAAGGGGCAGCTCACCTTCCGTAACGCCGCCGATCTCTACCTCTACCCCAATACGCTGGTGGTGGTGAAAGCGACCGGCAAAGAGGTGAAAGAGTGGCTGGAGTGCTCCGCCGGGCAGTTCAACCAGATCGATCCCAACAGCGACAAGCCGCAGAACTTAATTAACTGGGACGGTTTCCGCACCTATAACTTCGACGTTATCGACGGCGTGAAGTACCAGATTGATGTCACGCAGCCCGCGCGCTATGACGGCGAGTGCCAGAGCATCAATCCCAAGGCGGAGCGCATTAAGAACCTGACCTTTGACGGCAAGCCTATTGACCCGAATGCGGTGTTCCTCGTTGCCACTAATAACTACCGCGCTTACGGCGGCAAGTTTGCCGGTACCGGCGACAGCCATATCGCCTTTGCGTCGCCGGATGAGAACCGCGCGGTGCTGGCGAAGTGGATCAGCGATGAGACGCAGCGCGCAGGGGAGATCCACCCGGCGGCGGACAACAACTGGCGTCTGGCACCGATCAGCAGCAGCCACAAGCTGGATATTCGCTTTGAAACTGCGCCAACGGAGAAAGCGGCGGCGTTTATCAAAGAGAAAGCGCAGTATCCAATGCAGAAAGTCGGCAACGACGAAATTGGCTTCGCGCTCTACAGCATCGATTTACGCAAGTAAGCAATTTACCCGCAGTCGATAGCGGCTGCGGGTTGATTACGCCACATCGCGCTCGCGGTGATGGGCCATCACTTCGGGCAAGTTCAGCTCAATCCAGTCTGCCAGCGCGGCAACCTTTTCACTCACCTGCTCGCCGAGCGGCGTCAGGCTATATTCAACATGGGGCGGCACCACCGGAAAGGCGACGCGGTTAACAAAACCATCCTGCTCCAGCCACTGCAGGCTCTGCGCCAGCATCTTCTCACTGACGCCGCCCATTTTGCGGCGCAGATCGCTAAAGCGGTGTGTCCCTTCGCGCAGGGCGACCAGAATTAAGACGCCCCAGCGGCTGGTGACGTGTTTCAGCACATCCCGGGAGGGGCACTGCTCGGCGAAGAGATTGCCGTCGCGCATCTGTTCGCTCAGGGTTTGTGGGTGAGTTTGCTGTTTCATACTTACCTTTTTGTACGTACTTACTAAAAGTTAGCTAGGGTGCTAGCCTACCACAACACTTACCCCCACGCAGGAGAAACATCATGATTGCACTCACCGGCGCCACCGGCCAACTCGGCCAGTTTGTTGTAGAAGCCCTGTTAAAAAGCGTTCCCGCAAAAGAGATTGTCGCCATCGTGCGTAACCCAGCGAAAGCCGAAGCGCTCAGCAAACAAGGCCTTATTGTTCGCCAGGGCGATTACAACGATCAGGCCGCCCTCACCCAGGCGCTGGCGGGCGTCGAAAAACTGCTGCTCATCTCCAGCAGCGAAGTCGGCCAGCGCGCCGCGCAGCACCGCAATGTGATCAACGCTGCGAAAGCCGCAGGGGTGAAATTTATCGCCTACACCAGCCTGCTGCATGCCGATACCTCACCGCTTGGCCTGCACGTTGAGCATGTGGAAACCGAAAAGCTGCTCGCCGAATCCGGCATCCCGTTTGCCCTGCTGCGTAACGGCTGGTACAGCGAAAACTACCTCGCGAGCGCACCGGCGGCGCTGGCGCACGGCGTCTTCATCGGTGCGGCGGGCGAGGGCAAAATCGCCTCGGCAACGCGTGCCGATTATGCCGCTGCTGCCGCGCGTGTCATTAGCGAAGAGGGTCATGCCGGCAAGGTTTACGAACTGGCGGGCGACAGCGCCTGGACGCTGAGCGACCTGGCGGCACTGCTGAGCGAGGCGAGCGGTAAGAAGGTGGTTTACCAGAACCTGAGTGAAGCGGATTTTGCCGCCGCGCTGAAAGGCGCAGGTCTGCCGGACGGGCTGGCAGAGATGCTGGCGGATTCCGATATCGGTGCCTCGAAAGGTGGGCTGTTTGACGATAGCCAGACCCTGAGCAAACTGATCGGTCGCCCGACCACCTCGATCGCCGACAGCGTTAACGATCTGCTGTAACGTTAATAATTGGTTAAATTTTATAGCCTCTCACCGGGTCATCCCTAATAATAGAGGGCATGTTCCGGGGGAGGTGAAGTGTGGAAGGCGTACCTGAGCAGTTTATTGACGAGCGCGACAGCGCGCGGTTTCGCCACCTGGCGCAGTTACCGGGTGTGGAGCTGTACCATGCGCACATCTCCCGCTACGCCTTTGAGCCACATACTCATGAAGCGTTTGGCATTGGCGCGATTGAATCCGGTGCCGAGCGCTTTCGCTATCGCGGAACGCAGCATGTCGCCCCGACCAATGCGATCGTCACCATGAACCCCGATGAGATCCACACCGGCGAAGCGGTAGGTGAAGAGGGGTGGCGCTACCGCATGGTCTATCTCGACCCCGATCTGTTGGAGCAGGTAACCGGCGTGCGTCACTGGTGGTTTCGCGATGTCACGCGGCTCGATGCGCTGCGCGCGCGCCAGATCTCCAGCCATATTTATGCCCTCTGGCATACCGACGATCCACTGGCGCAACAGGGCGTGCTGCTCGATCTGATTGATACCTTTCGCCCGCTGGCGCAACACGCGCCGCAGCGCCCGGAAGGAGCGCACCGTTTTGAGCGGGTGCGCGAATACCTGCATGACAACTATATGCGCAGCCTGACGCTCGACGATCTGGCAAGCGTCGCGGCGCTCAGCCCCTATCACTTCCAGCGCCAGTTCAAAGCCCATTTTCACGTCACGCCGCACCAGATGCTGATGGCGATCCGCCTGTGGCGCGCCAAGCATTTTCTCACCCAGGGGATGCCTGCGGCAGATGTTGCCGCCTTAACAGGCCTGACGGATCAATCCCACCTCACCCGTGCCTTTACCCTGCGCTACGGCATTACTCCGGTGCGCTACCAAAAGCAGGTTGCGCGCCGATAATGCGCAATCTCCTACAATACGCCCCCGCCCTGCTCCCCTACACTGGCGTCAACCAGATAAAAGAGGTGAAGAGATGGTAAGTGGTGTGTTGTATGCCTTGCTCGCCGGGCTGTTTTGGGGGCTGATTTTTGTCGGGCCGCTGATCGTGCCGGATTACCCGGCCGCCCTGCAATCGACGGGGCGCTACCTGGCACTGGGGCTGATCGCGCTGCCGCTGGCGTGGCTTGGGCGCGCGCGTTTGCGCCAGCTAACGCGCGGCGACTGGTGGACAGCGCTATGGCTCACGTTAATGGGTAATCTGATCTACTACGTCTGCCTTGCCAGCGCTATTCAGCGCACCGGTGGCCCGGTGTCGACGATGATCATCGCCACGCTGCCGGTGGTGATCCCGGTGTGTGCCAACCTGCTCTACAGCCAGCGTGACGGCAAGCTCGCATGGGGCCGGTTGCTACCGGCGCTGATCGCCATCGCTGTCGGGCTGGGGTGTGTGAACGTTGCCGAACTGCGTCAGGGCATTGCGGATTTTAGCTGGAGCCGGTATGGCTCAGGCATTGCGCTGGCCTTTGTTTCCGTGGCGTGCTGGGCGTGGTATGCGCTGCGTAACGCGCGCTGGCTGCGGGAAAACCCGGATAAGAACCCGATGATGTGGGCAACGGCACAAGCGCTGGTGACGCTGCCGTTGTCCCTGGTAGGCTATCTTGCGGCGTGTCTGTGGCTTGACGTTCAGCAGCCCGACTTCGCGCTCCCCTTCGGCCCGCGTCCGCTGCTGTTTATCGGCCTGATGTTCATCATTGCGGTGCTCTGCTCGTGGGTGGGTGCGCTGTGCTGGAACATTGCCTGCCAGCGTCTGCCGACGGTGATTGTCGGCCCGCTGATCGTCTTTGAAACCCTTGCCGGGCTGCTCTATACCTTTCTGCTGCGCCAGAGCCTGCCGCCGCTCTTAACCCTGCTCGGCATTACCCTACTGATTGGCGGCGTGGTGATGGCCGTCGCGTCGAAACCGCAGAAAGCCCGTATCACATCCCTTGAGCAGCCATAAAAAAACCCGGCTTACGCCGGGTTTTAATCAGAAGGTTTCCCAGTTGGCTTCGTTAACGCTGGCCGTGGCCGGTGTCTTCGCCATCGCAACCGGCGAGCGCAACGCAGGACGCTGAACGTCACGGCTGCGGTTCACTTTGAACACCGCAACGGTTTCGGTCAGGCGCGCAGCCTGCTCTTCCAGCGCAGCGGCCGCAGCGGCGGACTCCTGCACCAGCGAGGCGTTCTGCTGGGTCACGCGATCCATCTCCGCAACAGCCTGGCCAACCTGGTCGATACCACGGCTCTGCTCATCGGACGCAGAGGAGATTTCGCCCATGATATCCGTCACACGCGTTACCGCGCTGACAATCTCAGCCATGGTTTCACCGGCTTCGTGAACCAGCGCCGAACCGGCGCTTACGCGGTTACCGGAGTCATCAATCAGCCCTTTGATCTCTTTCGCGGCCTGCGCGCTGCGCTGTGCCAGCGTACGCACTTCACCTGCCACTACGGCAAAACCACGACCCTGCTCACCGGCACGCGCGGCTTCTACCGCGGCGTTCAGCGCCAGGATGTTGGTCTGGAAGGCGATACCGTCGATCACGTTGGTGATCTGGGCGATTTTGCTGGAGCTGGCGGCGATTTCGTCCATGGTACGCACCACGCCATCAACTACTTCACCGCCTTTCTTCGCGGTACCGGACGCGTTAAGCGCCAGCTGCGTTGCCTGACGGGCGTTGTCGGCGTTCTGTTTCACCGTCGCGGTCAGCTGCTCCATGCTGGCTGCGGTCTCTTCCAGCGAGGCCGCTTGCTGCTCGGTGCGCGAGGAGAGATCGTTGTTACCGATAGAGATTTCACCGGCACCGGTATAGATAGTGTCTGCGCCATCGCGCACCACGCTAACGGTTTTCACCAGCGACTGCTGCATCTCCTGCACGTTCTGCGCCAGACGCGCCATCTCGTTGGAGCCTTCGGCATGGATCGCGTGAGTCAAATCACCGGTCGCGATATGGCGAATGTGGCCCATAACTTCATGCAGCGGCTTCAGCAGCACGCGCTGCATTGCTATCCAGCTCATGGCGATAACGCCCAGCACAACAACCATCACTGCCGCCAGGATCCAAAGAATGCGGATGTAGTCATGTTCGTTCTGCTGCACGCCTTCGCTGGCAAGCCTTGCCTGCTCGGCGCGCCAGGCGCGGTAGCTCTTCTCCATCCCTTCCTGTTTTTTCTGCGCATTCTGACGGAACATATCTTCCAGCTTACCGGCCAGCAGCAGGCGGTTCATCTCGGTCAGCGTTGCGTGGTAGGTGGAGTACTGCTTCTCCAGCTCGTCAGAGAGGGCCTGGTCCATACCCGGCGTCTGCGGCAGCTTGTAGTAAATATCGTAATGCTGCTGCGCCTGGTTAAGCAGGTTGGTGGCGTTTTGCACCAGCTCACCGAGCTGGCCGCCGTTAATCTGGCTGGCGGTGCTGCTCTGTAAGCGCAGCATGCCGCGGTTCAGGGTCACGCGCGCCTGGTTGAGGCTGATCCACGCATCGGTAAATTCGGATACGTTCTGGCTCGATACCTGGGAAACATTGAAGTTGTGCTTGTCATTGTTTAGCGCACTAATGAAAACGCCAGCTGAAATCAGCTGAAGTGCGCCAAGCACAACTAAAACCATGATTAATAAAGTTATAACTTTGATACGTTTGAACATCGTCGGCCTTTATCGCGTACAGAATATTGTCAGAACAGAGACTATCGGCAGCGGTGAAAAGTTGTTTAATGTCAATAATTTGCCCTATCCAAAACTTTCCAGAAAAAGTAATTGTATTCAATGTGTTAATTTCGAAAGATTTTTTGTGATTCATATCACGGTTTTTCACGCAGGAAAGGAATAAGGGCTGCCGCGTTCTCCGTAAGGGGTATATCATCGATATAAAGATGCATTTAAAATACAACTTATAGATTCCACGATGAGGTAACTGCTATGGCTTTCCGCGATCAACCCCTGGGCGAGCTGGCGCTCTCCATCCCCCGCGCCTCTGCTCTGTTTCGTAAATATGATATGGATTACTGCTGCGGCGGTAAGCAGACGCTGGGCCGCTCGGCGGCGCGTAAAGAACTCGATATCGATGCTATCGAAGCCGAACTGGCGAAGCTGGCCGAGCAGCCTCTCGACAAGGAGTGGCGCACGGCGCCGCTGGCAGAGATCATCGATCACATCATTGTGCGTTACCACGATCGCCACCGCGAACAGCTGCCGGAGCTGATTCTGCAAGCCAGCAAAGTGGAGCGCGTCCACGCCGATAAACCGAATGTGCCGCTCGGGTTAACCAAATACCTCACCATGCTGCATGAGGAGCTCTCCAGCCACATGATGAAGGAGGAGCAAATCCTCTTCCCGATGATTAAACAGGGCATGGGCGCACAGGCGATGGGGCCCATCAGCGTGATGGAGAGCGAGCATGATGAGGCGGGCGAGCTGCTGGAGGTGATTAAGCACACCACGCAGAATGTGACGCCGCCGCCGGAAGCCTGCACCACCTGGAAGGCGATGTATAACGGTATCAACACGCTGATTGATGATTTGATGGAACACATCAGCCTGGAAAATAACAATCTTTTCCCGCGTGCCCTCGCAGGCGAAAAATAAAAAGACGCCCGAGAGCGTCCTTGATATGGAAGTTTAGAGCCGCCTCGCGGCTCTTTTTTTATGGCTTGCGGTTAGCAATGCGCTTCTTACCGGCAAAGAGCCAGCCCGCGCCCAGCACCACGAACCACAGCGGTGTGACGATCAGCGCCTGACGGGTGTCCGCTTCAAGGGTCAGCAGCACCAGCACAAACAGGAAGAACGCCATGCACACCCAGCACATCACTTTGCCGAGCGGCATCTTGTAGATCGATTTTTCGTGCAGCTGCGGGCGCTGTTTACGGTAGACCAGATAGGAGCAGAGAATAATGGTCCAGACGAACATAAACAGTATCGCCGACACGGTGGTGATCATGGTGAACGCCGCAATCGCGCTCGGGTTGACATAGAGCATCACCACACCGCCCAGCAGGCAGATGCAGGAGAAGGTGAGCCCTTTCGCCGGTACCGCGCGTTTAGAGAGCTTGGCGAACGCTTTCGGTGCCACGCCATCCTGCGCCAGGCCAAACAGCATACGGCTGGTAGAAAAGACGCCGCTGTTGGCGGAAGAGGCGGCAGAGGTCAGCACCACAAAGTTGATGATGCTCGCCGCCGCCGGAATGCCGACCAGCACGAACAGCTCAACAAACGGGCTCTTATCCGCTACCACGGAGCTCCACGGCGTGACCGACATAATGACGATCAGCGCGAAGACGTAGAACATGATGATACGAATCGGAATGGAGTTGATGGCGCGCGGCAGGGATTTCTCCGGATCTTTCGTCTCGGCGGCGGTCGTACCAACCAGCTCAATACCGACAAAGGCAAACACCGCTATCTGGAAACCTGCAAAGAAGCCGCTGATACCTTTCGGGAAAAAGCCCCCCTCATTCCACAGATGGCTGAAGGAGGCTTCAACGCCGGTCGGCGATTTGAAATGCATCAGCACCATACCGACGCCGACAATAATCAGCGCCACAATGGCGACGATTTTGATCATCGCGAACCAGAACTCCATCTCGCCGAACATTTTCACCGTCGCGAGGTTGAGGCTCAGCAGCACGACGACCACGGCCAGCGCGGCGATCCAGTCGGCAAGGCCGGGGTACCAGAATTGTGCATAAGCGGTAATGGCGACCACATCCGCCATGCCGGTGACGACCCAACAGAACCAGTAGGTCCAGCCGGTAAAGTACCCCGCCCACGGCCCGAGCAGGTCGGCGGCGAAGTCGCTAAAAGATTTATATTCGAGGTTGGAAAGCAGTAATTCGCCCATCGCACGCATAACGAAAAACAGCATAAAGCCGATGATCATATAAACGAAGATGATTGACGGACCGGCGAGGCTAATTGTTTTGCCGGAACCCATAAATAAACCGGTACCAATAGCACCGCCAATAGCAATTAGCTGAATATGCCGGTTCGTAAGATTACGCCGTAGCGACTGTTCAGCCGGAGCCGCATTATCAGCGTCGGCTTTAACTTGATCTACCATGTTGTTTTCCTGTCTGTGTTGTTGGGCTCTGCTGGCCTTTACGTGTCTGCTTCGTCCTTAATGGACGCATCGATATTAGGTAAGAATCGGCGGGATGAATACTCTGAATTAAATCGAATGTTAAATATTTGTTTAAAGTGAGTGTTATATCACCTGGCAAATGCGAAACAGCTCACAAAAATACACCTGATTGTGCGCTTTGCAAGATAATATATTGCTAATAGTTCTGTTTACCAACGATCCGCGAAGTCAGAAACCCTCTCCGATATTAAAAGAGAGGGCTTCACGCTGGAGCTTACAGAATTTCCAGCAGTTCCACTTCGAACACCAGCGTGCTGAATGGCGGGATGGATGCGCCAGCGCCGCGCTCGCCGTAAGCGAGGTTGTGCGGAATGGTCAGTTCCCATTTGGAGCCAACCGGCATCAGGGTCAGGGCTTCGATCCAGCCTGCGATCACGCCGTTAACCGGGAATTCAGCCGGTTCGCCGCGCGCGACGGAGCTGTCGAATACGGTGCCGTCAATCAGCTTACCGGTGTAGTGCACGCGTACGCGGTCGGTGCGCGCCGGGATAGCGCCTTCGCCCTGGGTGATAACGCGGAATTGCAGACCGGATTCGGTGCTGTTAACGCCTTCGCGCTCGCGGTTTTCATCAAGGTATTTCACGCCTTCTGCCGCCATCTCTTCGAAACGGGAGCGACGAACCGCGTCAGCACGTTCGTGGATTTCACGCAGCGCGCGATGAACAACGTCTACCGGCACAGCAGGCTGTTTGCCCGCCAGCGCATCGGCAATACCCGCGACCAGCGCTTCCGGTAACAGCCCCTCTAACCCGGATTCGCTCAGCTGCTGTCCTACCTGCAAACCAATGCCGTAGCTGGCTTGCGCTTCGATCGTGTCAAAAGTTGGGGTGGTCATGGGTTTTCCTTCCATCGCTTTTTAAAGTAGCGCGCAGCATAACAGCCGCCCTGGGCCAGGCACAACTTTGTCACGGGAAAGATGACAAAAGGGCGCGAAAGGGAAAGAATGGTTCACGTTAGCAAAACCCTGCATTGTGGTGACAAAATAGTAGTTTGTACGGGCTTTCATGCGCTTAAACGCCGCGAACGCCAATGCAGGAAGATAAAGTGTATATACTCAACGAGACAGGATATTAAATGACGCGGAGCAGGAGGAGAGCCATGCCCGGGCGATTTGAACTGAAACCTACCCTTGCGAAGATCTGGCATGCCCCGGACAATTTTCGCCTGATGGACCCGCTCCCGCCCTTTCACCGTCGCGGCCTGATTCTGGCGGCGCTGCTGGTTATTATCGGCTTTCTGTTGCCGACAACGGATGAGAGCGTGCCGCAGCGCAGTAGTGAGGCGCGCGATGCGCAGCTCGATCTGCAAAACTCGCCTAATGTCGCGCCGCCGCAGGTGGTCAACGATCCGCAGCTTAACGCACCCAGCGCGGAAGCGTCGATGCAGCAGCAGGAGTCGATTGAGCAGCAGCCTTCCACTGAGCAGCAGCCCACCGCAGATCAAAACAGCCAGCCGCTGGCGACCAATAGCGGCATTGAGCAGCAGTGGCGCACCTACCGGGTGGGCGAAGGGAAAACCCTCGCGCAGCTCTTTCGCGATCATAATCTGCCGCCAACGGATGTCTACGCGATGGCGAAGGTTGAGGGCGACGGCAAGCCGCTCAGCAATCTGCAAAGCGGCCAGATGGTGAAGATCCGCCAGAATGCCAGCGGCGTGGTGACTGGCCTGACGATTGAGACCAGCGGCCAGCAGGTGCTCTTTACCCGCCAGCCGGACGGCAGCTTTATCCGCGCCCGCTAAACCAGATGCGCCGGGCAGCGATCACCCGGCGCGCTTATTAACCCATGCGATCCCCGTACAGACCAGCACCAGCGCGACAGCGTATTTCCACTCCAGAATATTCTCGCCGAGGAAGATGGCCGACAGCACCGAGCCCGCCACCGGAATCACAAAGTTAAAGGGCGCGATCATGCTGACGCGGTTCACTTTCAGCAGCGCGCTCCAGAGAGCGAAGGCGACAGAAGAGAGTAGCGTCAGGTAGGCGAGCACCGCGACCGCCGCCGCGCTATCCACCGCCAGCGTTCCGCCCGTAAGATAGCCGCCTGCCAGCAGCGCCAGGCCGCCTATCGCCAGCTGCCAGCCGGTCATCACCGTCGGATCGACCGTTTGCGAGATACGCTTACCGTACAGCGTGGCGGCAGAGAGGATAAACGCCGCCAGAATGACAAAGCCGTCGCCCTGCCAGACAAAGCGGAAATCCGCCAGCCCGCTATGGAAGTTCACCAGCATCACGCCAGCGAAGCCCAGCACGCAGCCGAGGGTTTTGTTGTAGCTCAGCTTGTCATTGTGATAGATGAAGTGCGCCAGCAGCACGCTGAAGAAGGTGCCGGTAGTATTCATGATCGATCCGTTTACCCCCGTCGTATAGGCAAGGCCAATATAAAAGAAGGTGTATTGCAGCGAGGTCTGGGTCAGCCCGAGCAGCGTCAGCTGCCCAAACTGCGAAGCGCTAAGCCTAGCGATGGGTTTACGCTGCGCCAGCGCGAACAGCAGCAGTAGCGCCCCGGCAAAGAGAAAACGGTACCCGGCGAACACCACTTTAGAGGGGATGTCGTCGGTAGCGATATGGAACAGTTCATAACCGCTTTTGATCGCCGGGTAGGAGCTACCCCATAACAGACAGCAGAGCGTGGCGCAGGCGTAAGCGATATGACGACGGGCAAAAACGGGGGTGGGCAGAGGGGAGTCCATGGCTAATCTCAAAAATAAAATTGCGTTTCAATTTAGTATCTGAGAATGCGGCGCAAATAGCTACCGGGAAAGGCGGGAATTGTGGGCGGGGCAGAAAAGCAAAACGCCGGCACAAGGCCGGCGCTTCGTCTCTCGTTGTCGTTCACGTTGCAGAGGCGTTAGCGCCTGCAGACCCGAACAACTCAGAGCGCAGTGAAGAGTAAAAAATTACTCAGCAACTACGTTTACAGTCAGCTTAGCGAATACTTCGCTGTGAACCTGGAAGTCCACTTCGTGCTCACCGGTGGTACGCAGAACGCCGTTCGGCATACGAACTTCGCTCTTCGCCACTTTAACGCCAGCTGCAGTTACAGCGTCAGCGATATCGCGGGTACCGATGGAACCGAACAGTTTACCTTCGTCGCCTGCTTTAGACGCGATGGTAACGGTGCCCAGTGCATTGATTTGCTCAGCACGAGCGTTAGCAGCCGCCAGAACGTCAGCCAGTTTGGCTTCCAGCTCAGCGCGACGTGCTTCGAAATACTCAACGTTTTTCTTGGTAGCCGGAACAGCTTTACCCTGCGGTACCAGGAAGTTACGAGCGTAGCCCGCTTTAACGTTAACCTGATCACCCAGGCTACCCAGGTTTGCTACTTTATCAAGCAGAATAACTTGCATTACCTTATCCTCTCAAAGTCGTATTAATGGACCGTGACCGATTACTGATGACGATCAGTGTACGGCAGCAGGGACAGGTAGCGAGCGCGTTTGATAGCGCGTGCCAGCTGACGCTGATATTTTGCACGGGTACCGGTGATACGGCTCGGGACAATCTTACCGCTTTCGGTGATGTAGTTTTTCAGCGTAGCGATATCTTTGTAATCAATCTCAACAACGCCTTCCGCGGTGAAACGGCAGAACTTGCGACGACGGAAATAACGTGCCATTTGGCTAGTCTCCAGAATCTATCAATTCAATCTGCTCGGCATGCAGAACCATTTTGCTCAGGCCGTTCTTTGCCTTGTGGCAACTGATGAACCCCTGAACGGTTACTGCGCTACCGACCGTTATACTGTGAGTAATGGCCTGGTTCTCCTGCCCGCTGATTATTACAGGCATTTGGCACCACGCCTGCCGGTGAAAACCGGCTTCCTCCTGCACAGAGCGGTGCTCAAGCACGAACTGGCAGTGTGGAATTCCTGACGGGCTGACCTTTCGCAGCGGCGTCCTGCACACGGTGCCGGACAACACCAGACGGTTGGTCATCAGGAATTACTCTTCAGAATCCCCAGCATCTGCATCATCTGCGGTTTCATTTGCGAAATCATCGCGACGCTCACGGCGCTCGTCTTTCGCTTTAACCATCGGAGATGCTTCGGTTACCGCGTTCTTAGTACGCATAACCATGCTACGGATAACGGCGTCGTTGAAGCGGAAGTTTGTTTCCAGCTCATCGATCGCTTCCTGCGGCGCTTCAACGTTCAGCAGAACGTAGTGTGCTTTGTGCAGTTTATTGATCGGGTAAGCCAGCTGACGGCGGCCCCAGTCTTCCAGACGGTGGATCGTACCTTCTGCTGCAGTGATTGCACCAGTGTAACGTTCGATCATGCCCGGAACCTGTTCGCTCTGGTCAGGATGGACCATAAAAACGATTTCGTAATGACGCATCGAATTGCTCCTTACGGATTATTCAGCCTCCTGTCTGGGTCAGCCGAGGCCCGGGGAGGCAAGGAACGTGTTAAAGGTCGGCTGAAAAATTGACGCGTCATAATACTGGCGTCACCCCAGGAACTCAAGGTGAATTGCACAATTAATTCGCACTAAGCGCCAAGAGAAGCCGCCACGGCGAATTACACTTAACCAGCGCACCTCATAACCTAAGGAGAAGAGATGTACAGGCGATAGTTCCCGAAGACGTACTGGAGCGTAACATCATGAAATACATCGCACTTTTACTAGCAACCCTGCTGCTTAGCGCCCAGGCTAGCGCAGCGATCGCCCCTCCCCCACCGCAAGCCCGCAATATGGATGACGTGCAGAGCTTAGGTGTTATCTATATTAATCATAACCTTACCGACGAAAACGACGCCGAACCGGTGTTGGTTCAACGTCCGGATGCCGCCCCGCCGCTTAAAGATGACGGCTGAAGAAGCCGACCGTCGCCTCCAGCGCCTGCGGCGTAATACGATGAGCAACCCCCGCTTCCCACAGAGTGGTAAGCCTGGCGTCACGCTGTTCGTCGGCCAGCGCCTGCTGTAACCGGAAGGAGTCAGCTGCGGGCACGACATCATCCGCTTCGCCATGCCACAGCAGTAGCGGGCGATCGGCGACTCTCTCCAGTTGGCCCGTCACTTCCCATTTCGCCAGCGGCGCGAGAATAGCGTCGAACGTCTCCTGCTGCGCGGCGTTGGTGACCTCAAGCGGCGGAAACAGCGTGCGGGCAAGCGAGGTGAAGTAGCCCGATCCCATCAGGCTGGCGACGCAGCGCACCTCCGGGTGACGGGTCATAATACCCAGCGCCGTCATGCCGCCCATGGATGCGCCGCCCACCGCCAGCCGGTTATCTTCAATCAGGTTGCGCTGGTGCAACGCATCGCGCAGCGCGGCAAACTCTTCAAGGTTGCCCTGCAGGATTTGCCAGAACTGACGCAAGCGGCGCTCAGCGTTGCCGCTAAAGCGTGCGCCATGATCGGGCGCGTCGGGCATGATCACGCGAAAACCCGCCTGCGCCAGCGCGACGGCGAAGTAGCTGTAAACCAGCTTTGATGAGGTGAAGCCGTGGTAGAACACGACGCAGGGGAGCGGTTGGTGCCCTTTTCCGGCCGGGAAGCCGTGCAGCGCCTCATTACCTGCAAAGTGGTCTGTCTGAATTTCAATCATTTTACCCTCCGTGATCTATAGTGCAGATATGCCACTCGCAGCGCGCTGGCGCAAGCCAGATTCCGCATAAGCATTGCGCATGATGAGAGCCAGATTACGCTTTCAAAACACTTTCATTCGAAATCAGTGCTCAAGCTAACACTTCGGGAATATCACCCCCAAAGTGAAACCCATCAGGAACTACACTATGGCTATCAGTAGAGATAAGAAACCGATGCGCGCCCTGCTGCCGCTGCTGTTTGCCCTGCTTGTCAGCGGCTGTGCCGCGCTGCAAGGCAAACCGCAACCTGCGCCGCCGGCCACGGAAACGCCGCAAGAGATCAGTCGAAATCAGACGCAGGGATTGCGGGAGATCGGGGCGGTTAACGTCACGGTGATGGGCTCGCCCATGGATGTCGAAACAGCGCTCAAAGCCAAAGCCTCCGAGGCGAAAGCAGACTATTACGTCATCATCATGATGGATGACAGCGTATTCCCCGGCCGTTGGTATGGTCGCGCCCTGCTTTATCGATCGTAGCGAGGTATTGATTTTAAGGACTTTTACACTGCTTTGCGTCCATTGATGTTCTTCTGTGCACTATTGGGTTCTGACTTCTCTTGTGCGTAAGGAAGCCCCGATCCGACTCGGGGTAGCGAAAAATGGAGCTGACGACAATGAAACAATCTCTCGCCTTAAACTCGCTGTTACTCTCTGCCGGTATGCTGCACACCACCGCGCAGTCCGCCGAGTTCGCCTGCGCCGACCGCGTAACGGGGCTTAACGAAATTGGCCTTATCTCGGTCGATAACGTCGCTGGCAGCCAGCAAGATGTTGAGCGTGTTATTGCCCTGAAAGCGGATGAACAGGGCGCCTCCTGGTATCGCATTATTCGCATGCAGGAGGCGATGCAGGTTGATTCATGGCAGGTGCAGGCGATTCTCTACGCCTGAGTGTCGTCAATAAAAGCCACCAAATCAGGGCGTTTCTTTATGCCCCTACTTTCTTTAAGATTATGTTATTTGGGTGATACATCCGTGTAACATATTGTTACAAATCTACGCTAAATGTTGTCCGCTCCCTGCCGTTAAGGAGGCTCACACATACAAAAACGGACACATTATGAGCGCCCTCTTTCGTCGTGCCAGCCTTGGTGCAAAGCTCTCTTTGCTGACTGGTGCAAGCGTTGCGACGCTATTTCTCTTATTTACCTTTCTGATGAGCAACAACGCCAGCCAACAGCTGGAAACGCTGGCTATGGAAGATCTGCACAGCCAGTCTACCGGCGTGGTCGACATGGTAGAGATGTTCAACAGCAGCCTCACTGAAGAAGTTGAAAGCTACACCCGCTTGTTCGGCAGTTTCCTGCCGCAGCCGCTTGCCATTGACCCGCAGCAGCGCCGCGAGATTAACGGCATCGACGTTCCACTGCTGAAAGCTGGTGACGTTGAGCTGCACAACAACAACGCCATTCCCGATGATTTCCTTAACCGCACCGGCGCGATTGCCACCCTCTTCGTGCGCAGCGGCAACGAATTTGTGCGTGTTGCCACGTCTCTGCGTAAAGAGAATGGCGATCGCGCGATCGGCACCAAGCTCGATCCCGCCGGCCCGGCGTTTGCACAGGTGATGAAAGGTGAGGTCTATCGCGGCCTCGCGCTGCTGTTCGGCAAGCGCTATATCACCCAGTACCAGCCGGTAAAAGATGCCAGCGGCAATACCATCGCCATTATGTTTGTTGGCGTTGATATCACCCGCTCCTGGCAGGTGATGCGTGGCAAAATCCTCGGACGCAAACTGGGCGAGAGCGGGCATTTCTTCGTGATTGACCGCAACCCGGGGAAAAACCTCGGCAACTACCTGTTCCACGGTGACCAGGAAGGCAAACGCCCGCAGTGGAGCGAAAGCGATCTGCAGGCGGTGCTGAACAACGAGAGCGGCACGCTGACACAGCAGAGCGCCGATGGCTGCACGCTGCTGCTCTCCTACACCGCGCTGCCCGGCTGGAACTGGGCGGTCGTGGGCGAAGTCGATAAAGCCACGCTGCTGCACGATGTAAACGCGATGCGTAACCAGTTCCTGCTGGCGGGCGTGATCGTCTCCCTGCTCTTCGCGACGCTGTTTGTGGTGATTATTCGCCGCTGGCTGTCGCGTCCGCTGCGTAGCGTGATCGATCTGGCACAGCAGTATGCCGCAGGCGATCTGCGCGCTACGCTGGCAGTGGATCGTCACGATGAAGTCGGAGAGCTGATCGCCGCGATCAATGGCATTGGCGATGGGCTGCATAAAATTGTGCTGCAGGTGCGTGAATCCGCCGCCGAGATCAACCTCGGCACCAATGCTCTGGCCGCCGACAGCAGCGAGATCAGCGATCAAATCAATAAGCAGGCCAGCAGCGTGGAAGAGACCTCCGCCAGCATGGAGCAGATTGCCGCCACCGTGCAGCAAAACGCCGCCAATATGGAGCAGACCCAGCACCTGGTAAATGAAACCACCGACGCGGTGAAAAAAGGTGGTCAGACCGTCGAACACTCCGTCGAGACAATGGAAGATATTCGCGCCGCTTCACAGCGTATCGCCGATATTACCCATGTGATCGAGTCAATTGCCTTCCAGACCAACATCCTCGCACTTAACGCAGCGGTGGAAGCGGCGCGCGCAGGCGAGCATGGCAAAGGCTTTGCCGTTGTCGCCCAAGAAGTACGCGCGCTGGCGGCACGCAGCGCCAACGCGGTGAAAGAGATCGACGCACTGATTGGCGATACGCTGAAAAAAGTGGGCGAAGGTCACTCTCAGTCAGAGGCGACCCGCATCGCGATGCAGGCGATCATCAATCACATGAACAATATCAACCAGTTGGTTCATGAGATTAACCATGCTTCCCATGAACAGTCTGCCGGGATTAATCAGGTGAACCTGGCGATGACGCACATTGGCGATGCCACACACATCAACGCCGGACGCGTGACCCAGAGTGAAGAGACCGCGCGCATTCTGCGTGAGAAAGGGGCGCATCTGAGCGAGCTGGTTAGCCTGTTCCGCTTAAAAATGGATTAATGGGCTCCGCCCGTGGCGCGCAGCAGCAGGTCACTTTTGACCTGTTCATCAAGGCGCGACGCGCCACGGGTATCCAGCATCATCTGGCACCACGCCTGCGCTATCGGCGGCGATGCGTGCCGCAGCATTTGCGCACCGACGCCCAGTAGCCAGAGCTGCCGGGTAATCTCCCGCCCTTGCGCCTCGTCCGGCTTACGCAGCCGCGGCTGGAGCTGCCGCCAGGCGCGTTCGAAATGGCGATCCCGCCCTTTGACCGCCGCAAACTCTTCGCTTAATAACGCCAGCACGCCCGGCTGTTTGGTCAGCACGCGCAGCACATCCAGGCACATCACGTTTCCCGACCCTTCCCAGATACTGTTGACCGGCACTTCGCGGTAGAGCCGCGGCAACTCGCTCTCTTCGCAGTAACCGATCCCGCCCAGCACCTCCATCGCTTCGGCGACGAACGGTATGCCGCTTTTACACACTGCGAACTTCGCCACCGGCGTAAAGAGCCGCGCCCATAACGCGTCCTGTTCATCAGCCCGGTTATCCCATGCGCGGGCGAGGCGAAAGATCATTGCCGTTTGCCCCTCCAGTTGCAGTGCCATGCGGCTGAGCACGTCGCGCATTAAGGGCTGATCGACAAGGTTTTTGCCAAATGCCTGGCGATGATGGGCATGATAGAGCGCCACGGAGAAGGCGCGGCGCATCAGGCCGTGGCTGCCGAGCGCGCAGTCAAAGCGCGTCAGCCCGCCCATTTTGAGGATCTGGCGCACGCCGTCGCCCTCTTCGCCAAGCAGCCAGCCGCAGGCGTCAACAAACTCCGCTTCGCTGCTGGCGTTCGAACGGTTGCCGAGCTTCTCTTTGAGCCGCTCGAGACGCACGCCGTTACGCTCACCGTCCGGCAGAAAGCGCGGCACAAAGAAGCAGGAGAGCCCGCCCGGCGTCTGCGCCAGCACTAAGTGCGCATCGCTTTGCGGCACCGAAAAGAACCACTTATGCCCCACCAGCCGGTAGTGATCGCCGCTCCTCTCCGCGCGCGTGGTGTTACTCAACACATCGGAGCCGCCCTGCTTCTCCGTCATCCCCATGCCGATAAGCAGCCCGCGCTTCTCCCCGCCCGGCAGCAGATGGGGATCGTAGCGATCGCTCAGTAGCGGTTGCTGCCAGCCTGCAAAAGCAGCGGGAAGTGCCTGTTGCAATAGTGGCGTGGCGGCAAAGGTCATGGTGATGGGGCAAAGGGTGCCGGACTCCACCTGCGCATGCAGCACGAAACGGGCACTGCGCGCGACAAACGATCCGGCGCGCGCCTGCTCTTCCCACGCCAGGTTATGCACGCGGTTGCTGCACAGCCCCTGCATCAAAAGGTGCCAGGCCGGGTGAAAGCGCACATCATCCAGCCGCTCGCCGGTGCTGCTGTAGCGCAGCAATTCCGGCGGATTAGCATTTGCCAGCCGACCGAGTTCAAGAGATTCTGCCGTGCCGAGCTGCTGGCCGATGCTGGCGAGCAGTTCTGCATCCCACGCCGCGCCTTCACGCATCACTGCGTCGTAGAGCGGGCGGTCAGACAGAAACAGGTTGCTGTTATGCAGGGGAATGGGTTGGTTAAAAACGGTGTGCGTTTGCCAGCGCATGCTCTCGCCCTCCTTCAATGGCCACGCCGCTAAGTATGGACAGCCCGCGCTGGCGCTGCATGGGAGGGGAGTCACACAGCGGTAATATCATTGCGATCAATCGTGAAACGGCTCACATTATTCAGGAATAATATATTTCTCTGCGAACATTCTAATGAATAATTTATTCTCACCTTCACAACGAGAATCATTATGCATTCACCTCACCCTGCGCCAGATGCGCACAAGCGTGCGCTTATCGCCGGCTCGATTGGCAACTTTATCGAGTGGTACGAATTTGCGGTGTATGGCTTTCTCGCCACCGTAATTGCGAAAAACTTCTTCCAGCTGGCGGGCGACACGGGGTTGACCAGCCTGATCCTCACTTACGCCTCGTTTGCTATCGCCTTTTTCTTTCGCCCGCTGGGCGCGGTGCTGTTTGGGCGCATTGGCGATCGTCTCGGGCGTAAACCGACGCTGATTATCGTGCTGGTGCTGATGACGCTGGCGACCGCCGCTATCGGTATGGTGCCGGTCTATGCCTCGATTGGCATTGCCGCACCGCTGATCATTACCGGGCTGCGCATTTTGCAAGGGCTGTTTGCCGGCGGTGAGTATGGCGGCGCGGTGTCGCTGATGACCGAGTTCGCCCCGCGCGGTAAACGCGGGCTGTATGGCGCCTGGCAATCCTTTACCGTTGCGCTGGGGCTGCTCAGCGGCGCGGGCGTGGTGGCGCTGCTCTCGACGATCCTCACGCCGGAAGCACTGCATGAGTGGGGCTGGCGCATCCCCTTCTTCCTCGCCCTGCCGATGGGCGTGGTTGCGCTGTGGCTGCGAGTGAGCATGGAGGAGACGCCGAGCTTTGTGCAGCAGCAGGAGAAACCGGTCGCCCAGCGCGCCAACCGTGCCGCGACGCTGAAAGCGATTTTTATGGGTATCGGCCGGGTGATGGTGTGGTCCGCCGCCGGGTACACCTATCTGGTGATTATGCCGACCTACCTGCAATCGGCGCTGCATACCGGCTTTAACCAGGCGTTGCTGATTGCGGTGATCTCCAATGTCGGCTTTGCGCTGACCATTATTCCTGCCGGGATAGCGAGTGACCGTTATGGCCGCCGCACGGTGATGGTGACGGCGACCATCTTGCTGCTGATCCTCGCGCTGCCGCTGCTCAAAATCTTGCAGGCAGAGTCGAGCACGCTGGCGGTAAAGGCGGTAGTAGTGCTGATTGCGGGCGGTCTGGTAGGTGTGCTGGCAGGCCCCGGCCCGGCGATGCTGTCGGAGATGTTTCCAACGCGCGTGCGCTACACCGGCCTGGGCGTGGCCTATTCGCTCTCAAACGCGCTCTTTTCGGGCTGTGCGGGGTTGATCATTACCGGGCTGATTAAGCAGACCGGTAATCTGGATATCCCGGCCTATTACGTGATGGCGACAGCAGTGGTGAGTATTGCGGCGCTGATGACGCTCAATAAGGATGACCATCTGCGGTCGCTTGAGGAGTAACGGTGGCGGTTACGTAGGCCGGATAAGCAAGGCGCCATCCGGCATTACGTGCACTTAACTGCGCTGGCGCACCGCTTCAAACAGGCAGATACCGGTCGCGACCGAAACGTTCAGCGAGGAGACGCTGCCCGCCATCGGAATGCTGATCAGCTCATCGCAGTGCTCGCGGGTCAGACGGCGCATACCTTCGCCTTCCGCGCCCATCACCAGCGCCATCGGGCCGGTCATTTTGCTCTGGAACAGGGTGTGATCCGCTTCGCCCGCAGTGCCGACGATCCAGATACTCTCTTCCTGTAACAGACGCATGGTGCGTGCCAGGTTGGTCACACGGATCAGCGGTACGTTCTCCGCCGCGCCGCAGGCCACTTTTTTCGCCGTGGCGTTCAGCTGCGCCGATTTATCCTTCGGCACGATCACCGCATGGACGCCCGCCGCATCGGCGCTACGTAAACAGGCCCCGAGGTTATGGGGATCCGTAACGCCATCGAGGATCAAAAAGAAGGGTTGATCGAGGCTGGCGATCAGATCCGGCAGATCGTTTTCCTGATACTGACGGCCAGGCTTAACGCGTGCAATGATCCCCTGGTGCACCGCGCCTTCGCTCTTCTCATCCAGATACTGGCGGTTCGCCACCTGGATCACCACGCCCTGCGCTTCCAGCGCGTGGATCAGCGGCATAAGACGCTTATCTTCGCGGCCTTTCAGAATAAAGACTTCCTGAAAACGCTCCGGGGCGCGCTCCAGCAGGGCCTGCACCGCATGGATGCCGTAAATCATTTCACTCATTGATGGTACTCATTTGGGGCGGTTTGCGCCGGGTTGTTAGGGCCGTGATAGATATCACCGGCGCCCATTATAACTAACCCACGCCTCAGGTCGAACTTAACCCGCCGCACGAGGCGGCAGGTTTATCTAAACCCCGGGCAATGCGCGTTAAAAACTCTCCCAGCTTGTCTCTGCCAGCGCCGGTTTAAGCGCGGCGGCCTTGCTTGCCGCTGGCTTTTTCGCGGCCTGCGCTTTATGGCCGGAGAGGGTAAAGATGGAGATAGTCTGCTCCAGCTCGCGCGCCTGCTCTTCGAGGGAGCTTGCCGCCGCTGAGGACTCCTCCACCAGCGCGGCGTTCTGCTGGGTGGTGGTATCCATCTCTGCCATCGCCTGACCAATCTGCGAGATGCCACGGCTCTGCTCTTCAGACGCGCCGGCAATCTCATTCATGATATTGCGGACCTGGGCCACAGAGGTGACGATCCCCTCCATCGCTTCACCGGCACCCGCCACCAGCTTAGAACCATTCTCCACTTGGCTGCCCGCTTCGTGGATCAGGGCCTCAATCTCTTTCGCCGCCGTGGCGCTGCGCTGCGCCAGCGTTCTTACCTCGCCTGCGACCACCGCAAACCCGCGTCCCTGTTCGCCCGCACGCGCCGCTTCTACCGCAGCGTTGAGCGCGAGGATATTGGTCTGGAAAGCGATGCTGTTAATAACGTTGATGATATCGCCAATTTTGTGCGAGCTGGCGCGGATCCCCTCCATGGTGGTGACCACTTCACCAACAATCTTGCCGCCGCGATCGGCGCTGGAAGAGGCCTCTGCCGCCAGTTTGCTGGCGTGGCTGGCGTTTTCCGCATTCTGTTTCACCGTCGAGGTCAGCTCCTCCATACTGGCGGCAGTTTCCACTACCGCAGCGGACTGCTGCTCGGTACGCGAAGAGAGATCGATATTGCCAGCGGCGATTTCCGCCGAGGCGCGCGACACACTCTCCACGCCGCTACGCACGCGGGAGATCACCTCTTTCAGGTTCTCATTCATCACGGAAACGGCCTGCAGCAGCAGCCCCGGCTCATCGCGGCGTTGGGTTGAGATGGACATGGTGAGATCGCCCTGCGAAATGCGCTCGGCAATGTGCAGCGTTTCACGCAGCGGACGGGTAATGTTGCGGGTGATGCGCCAGGCAATCAGCAGCGCAATCGCAATGCCTACTGCGGCAGCAAGCAGCATGATAGTCATCGCATGAGACATGGTTTCCTTCACCTGCGCCTGCTGCCAGACGAAGAAATTCTCAACGGATTCGTTTAATTGAGTGGCGGTGCCGGTCAGAGTTTTAGATTGAGTTGCCTGATTGGCAAACGTAGTAACGAACTGGTCAATATTCCCCTGCAGGCTGGCAAGCTCGGTGGTCAAGGCGGCATTTAAAGAGGCGAGTTCTCCGCCCTGCCCGGCCAGCGCTTTACCATATTCCGCGCTTTGCTGAAGCGCGGTGCTGAGACGGGCGGCGGTATCAGCGCTGCCGGAGTCAATCAGCTCTTCAATTAACAGCGCCGACTGCTGCAACCTGGCTTCAAGGCGCACGGCCACCAGCGCACTTTCAGGTGGCAGGCTATCGCTGGCGCTCAGTGAGGCGGCCTGCTGGGCGATATCTTCAATCTTTGCGCTGCGCAACGCGGCGGCCAGTTCATTACGGCGTTGTATTGATGAGACAAAGACGCTCCTTTGTGCCATATAGGTTTCGGTTTGCTGTTGCAGGCTGTCAATTTTTGCCTGCCCTTCCTGGCTCCAGGAAAAGGTATCCAGGGTTTTCGCCAGCTCGATAATTTGTTGTAAAGCCTTGAGGTTTTTATCAGCGTTTTCTGCCGAGCCGGTATATTGATAAAGGGTGCGGTTAAGACGTGCGGTGCTGAGTGTATTTACCATCTGCACGGTAACCGCTTCTTTGTCCGCATTTTCTTCAACTTTTTTAAAGCCAATAAGACCTGTTGCAACGGTAATCATCATAATAATAAGCACGATAATAAAACTGGAGGTCAGTTTTTTGCCGACGCTTAGGTTATTCGCGATGTTTCCTACAAAAGCGGTAACGGACATACGGTTCACCATAAAGTTAGATTGGGGGCGCTATTTTCAGTTATCGTCCGCCTTAAAATTTAACTTTATGATTTATTCTGCAGCTTATGCGTAAAGTACAGTATTCATGATCTAAATCACGTATTACTGCAACGCACGATAAATCCATTTCGGCATAAAATATTACCGCTTCGCTTAGGATATATCATATTTATTTAGCTTTTTAGCGATGGCATTTTATTAGGGTGCTATTAATGTCGTTAAAAATAATTTTACACCACGCGGTTGCGCGCTGGAGCAAGCGTGCTTTAGCGAAGCGGAGCAGCCCTTCAGCAATGGCCGATAGATAATGCAAACCTGTAAGCAAGCAGGGTTATAAAGTTCGTGACAGATATAATTATTTCAAAGAATGTAACTGCATATTAAGGTCAAAGAGAAATGATTATTATTAATTGCGATGGTAATACTTTTCACATTTGAATCGATGGTTAAAAAAAGAACAACCAGGGAAAATATTCACTATTAATTGAGGCGGGGAATTAAACCAACGCTAAACCAGACAGGTAACCAGCATTGACATCATTAAATAATGACCATAACGAACATTAAATATCAGGCGTTACGTAATTTACATTTTGAGACCAGCGCAATTTTTCAGACAGCCGCTCACTTGATAAGTTCACTGCGAAATTATTGAGGAGTAACAAACGTGAAAAAATTATCCGTACTTTTATCTTTATCTCTGGTGATGGCATCGGGTTCAGCCCTGGCAATGGGTTTTACCGCCGAACAAAGTAAGAACTACACCAATCTCAATGCTGAATTAGGTAAAAGCTCAGACGGCTTATATGCCGAGAGCAACTGGGTAAAAAACACCAAAGATGGCGCGCAGCTGGGCAGCCTGGGCGTAGGTTACAACTTTGGCCTTGGTCCGTTGACCCTCTCTGCCGGCACAAAAGTGGTCTACCTCGGGCCGAAAAAAGGCGATAACGGCGTGGCCTTCCCGATTGGCGGCGGCATCGACTGGGCGCTGACGGACAGCATTCATCTCTATGGCGAAGGCTACTCTGCTCCGGAAGGTCTGACCAACAGCGTGAAAAACTACGTTGAAGCGAATGGCGGCATTAAGTGGACACCTATCACCCCGCTTACGCTTAAAGCGGGTTACCGCCACGCAAGCGTCGATGGCAAAGATGGTCGTCCGGGCCACACCATTATCGATGGAGCCTATTTAGGCGCTGGCGTCACCTTCTGATATCTCGCACAGCGGGGAGCGCACGTCTCCCCGATTCCCCCGCCTTAACATTGGCATGCAGGCAGGATCGATCCTCTACTGCGCCTCTCCTTCCAGTAGCAAAGACATAACCCCGCGAGCCAGGCATTACCGCATAAAGATTATGTTTTACAGAGTTATATTCGTTCGAATAATAACTTCTCCTGACCATCATATTTGTTACTATTTCGCTGTTCTTTATATCCGTTCAGGGCAACCAACCTATGGAATGAATAGATTATGAGTGAACAACATCTTTCGACAATTAAGGCCGGGAACACGATCAATAAGCCTGTGTTTGCTACATCGGCGTTATTAATCGTGCTCCTTGTGGCTTTTGCCTCGCTTTTTCCCGAGCTCGCCGACAGCAAATTCAAGCTGTTACAGCAGGAGCTTTTCACCAATGCCAGCTGGTTTTATATCCTTGCCGTCGCGCTGATCCTGCTGAGCGTCACCTTCCTTGGGCTTTCGCGCTACGGCGACATAAAACTTGGGCCCGACCATGCACAGCCCTATTTCAGCTACCACTCCTGGTTCGCCATGCTCTTCTCGGCAGGCATGGGGATCGGCCTGATGTTCTTTGGCGTCGCCGAACCGGTGATGCACTACTTGTCCCCACCGGTGGGGACTCCTGAAACTATCGAGGCGGCGAAGCAGGCGATGCGCCTCACCTTTTTCCACTGGGGTCTGCATGCCTGGGCCATCTACGCTATCGTCGCGTTGATCCTCGCCTTCTTCAGCTACCGCCACGGTTTGCCGTTAACGCTGCGCTCCGCGCTCTACCCGATTATCGGCGATCGCATTTATGGGCCTTTGGGTCACGCCGTCGATATTTTCGCGGTGATTGGTACGGTCTTTGGCGTTGCCACCTCGCTGGGCTACGGCGTATTGCAGGTCAATGCTGGCCTGAATCACCTATTCGGCGTGCCGATTAATGAAACGGTACAGGTTATTTTGATCGTCGTGATCACCGGCCTTGCCACGATTTCCGTGGTATCGGGGCTCGATAAAGGGATCCGCATCCTCTCTGAGCTGAACCTCAGCCTGGCGCTGCTGCTGCTGGCGTTAGTGATGCTGCTGGGTCCGACGGTGCTGCTGCTTAAATCCTTTGTCGAGAATACCGGCGGATATCTCTCTGAACTGGTGAGTAAGACATTCAACCTTTACGCCTATGAGCCGAAGTCGAGCAACTGGCTGGGCGGCTGGACGCTGCTCTACTGGGGCTGGTGGCTCTCCTGGTCGCCGTTTGTCGGTATGTTTATCGCCCGCGTATCTCGTGGCAGAACGATCCGCGAGTTTGTCACCGGCGTACTGTTTGTCCCGGCAGGCTTCACGCTGCTGTGGATGACGGTGTTTGGTAACAGCTCGATCCATCTCATCATGACCGAAGGCGCGCGCGACCTGGCTGACACCGTGCAGCAGGATGTCGCGCTGGCGCTGTTTAACTTCCTTGAGCATTTTCCCTTCTCCAGCATCCTGTCGTTTATCGCCATGGCGATGGTGATCGTCTTCTTTGTCACCTCTGCTGACTCTGGTGCCATGGTGGTGGATACCCTTGCTTCCGGCGGCTCAAGCCATACGCCAGTCTGGCAGCGCATCTTCTGGGCCGCGCTGATGGGTGTGGTGGCGATTGCGCTACTGCTGGCGGGCGGGTTAAGCGCCCTGCAAACGGTGACCATTGCCAGTGCGCTGCCCTTCTCGGTGATCCTGCTGATCTCGATTTATGGGCTGTTAAAAGCGTTGCGCCGGGATCTCACTAAACGTGAGAGCCAAAGCATGGCGACCATCGCGCCGACTGCGGCGCGCAATCCGATTCCGTGGCAGCGCAGGTTACGCAATATCGCCTATCTGCCGAAACGCTCGCTGGTAAAACGCTTTATGGATGATGTTATCCAGCCGGCAATGACGCTGGTGCAGGATGAGCTGAATAAGCAGGGAACGCGCAGTACCATCAGCGACGCGGCGGACGATCGTATTCGCTTTGAAGTCGACCTCGGCGATGAGCTTAACTTTATCTATGAAGTGAGGCTGCGCGGGTATAACGCCCCAACCTTTGCGATTTCGGGCCTCGAGAGCGATGAACAACAGGCGGAGCAGCATAAGTACTACCGCGCGGAAATCTACCTCAAAGAGGGCGGGCAAAACTATGATGTGATGGGCTGGAACCAGGAGCAGTTGATCAACGATATTCTTGATCAATATGAAAAGCATCTACACTTCCTGCATCTGGTTCGTTAACCACGACAACACCGCCTGCGGGCGGTGTTTTTTCATCTGGTTATCAAAGCCTGACGCGCTTAATTTTGCCGAAATGACAACGAGTTAATGGAGACCCTGGATGGCCAATTTTTTTAAGAAGTTGTTTGGCGGCGGTAACGATAACGCGAAGGATGAAGCGCTTCGCGAACCCGAGCTGACCATTGCCCGCGCCAATAATGAGATGCAGCAGCGTACGCAGGCGGCAAGGGAGATGTGGGGGATCGACAGCGCCGAGTGGGGTGTCGATCTCGATGCCGGCACCATTACCTTTACCAATCATGAAAAGGGGTGGGTCATTACCGCGCCGGTTCAAGTGGTGGGCACCTATGACACGGAAGAGGGCTCCTGGCTATGGGGATGGGATCACCCTTCTGTGCGCGAACCGCTCGGCGAATATGCCGCCTGCGTGCGCACGTTCGGCGAGCAGCATGGCCTTGAGGCCTTAACCACACGCCAGATTAGCGCTTCAACAGAAGATGCCTGGACCTTTACCGCACTCGCCTGCCATCTTGGCGGCGGTCAGGGTGGATATAGCGGCCTCGCTGGCACGACCCGGGTATTTATGGTCTATGACAATGTGACTATTAATAAACAAGCGTAACCGTATGTTGCAGATCTGGAAAATAACCGCCACGGCAGCTTTTTTCCGGATCTCAGCATTAAGCAAAATCTCAATTCATGTTCAACTGTTATCAAATAAATAGAGCAGACTGTTATGGTTTTTAATAACTTCCCATAGCCACCCGCCTGAGAAAAACCTCATCTAACCATATGAAATACAAACTCTTTTAAACCACAACTTTTATGCATACTTATTATTAATAACAGAATAAAAAGCAGATAGTTCTCAAAAAAAAGAGAGCGCGCAAATGTCTTTTATAATTAAATAAACAGTGATTAATTCAAAACAGCGACTTATTATTTATTATACAAAGTGTCTTACCGCTTATAAGAAAACTTTTTTTAGCGACAACGCTTATAAGGCGATTTAAATATGCATCTTTATTCGCTCAGGGCGATTTTTTATTAAGATGCAGGTTTGACTCAGCTGGAGATCTTTTCCAGACAATGCTCACCAACGCAGGGGCGGCAGAAAAAGCAGAGCGCACTGAAAGAGTGAGAGCCTCGCTTCGCAGCCCCTTACAGGAGGAGACCATGAGCACCATTGATACCGAAAAAAAGGCAGGCGTGCTTATCGAGAAAGCTGTTAAACAGCTGCTGAACACGGATGAGGCAGTCTCTTTTCGCGCCGTGCTGGAAATACTCAATGACAAACGCAAACAGGCAGTAAACCGCGAAGGCATTGCCGCCTGCGACAGCGCTATTGATGAGATTCAGGCGATGATTGCCAAAACGACGAACGAACGTTCGCGTGCGCCGGTGAGCCGTAAGAACTTCCTCGCACAGTGGAAGCCAGGCGCAGACGACAAGATCCATTAATAAAAAACGGCAGCCTCCACTTGCGCAGAGGCTGCCGTTCTAAATCCATTTACTTAGATATCATCCTGGGTGCGATGAACAATCATCTCCAGCGCGTTGCGCAGGATGTCGTTCTGGACAACATCGGATTCCGTTTCGAGGCGGCTAATAAGGGCCAGAATCAGATCCTTATTGGTTACCACGGTTTTCACTGATTTCAGTGCAAAGGTCAGCTCGTCAATAATCTGTTTTTCGGCCTCAAAGGCATGAAGCTTGCTGTCTGTAGTCTCAAATGTCTTAAAAGTCGCGTTATTCATCATAAACTCGCTAGAAAAAGTGACGTGGCTATCCTTTGCAGTCAGCCCAGTATGTTGTACAGATTTCCCCACGAAACTTGTACAACACCGACAAGTTAGACGTGAAAACGTTAGCGCGCAATCTTTTTAAAGATATATCCTCTCGTTTTGATAACCTTCTCCCTACCGAACCCTTGTAGAGCGCGCTCTGACGCGGCTTTTCGTGGGGATGCAAACCTGCTCAGGAGAGAAGAAATGGGCTGCGATGACCGCGATTTTTATCAAGATGATGAAGGTATAACGACAGATTTAACCCTGCCCGCTTTTGGCGCGCAGGCGGTGCAATGTACTGCCCTTGAGTGCGATGTGGTGGATGAAAATATAAGGGAGACAATCGCCTTTCTTATTCATCAGCAACACGCCATTTTTGATACCGCGATTATCGAAGCGCAGAACTATACGGCGCGGATCTATTCCGCAGCGCTCAGCGAGCTGACGCTAATAAAGATCTATCTGCTGCCGCAGGAGGAGAAGAGTTTCGGTTTACTCTTTTCGACGCAAATCGATCCAGAGCACGGCATCGGTATGAAATTCAAAAGATATGACTTAACGGAAATTGGCAGCGCCGAAACGGCTTTCCTCTGACGCATTATTTCGCGGAGCGTTATTGCCCTGACGCTATAAAGAAAAACCCCCTCTTTGCAGAAGGGGTTTTGATTATCAATCGGCTTTTTTCTTGCGCGACGCGCGTTTTGCTTTGGTCGCGGCGGCTATTTTTTGCGTTTTCTCAGAGGGCTTTTTCGCTTTTTTTGCTTTGCCCTTGGCTTTATCGCCACGGAATTCGCTATCCGGCTCGAAATTCACCTTTTTATTGGCCTGCCGACGCGGCGGTTTTTTGCTCGCGTTGCTGCGACCTGCGGTGCCTTTCTTGTTACGCTCGCGATCGGTTTTACCCGGGTTACGCGGGGCGCGCTCGCTGGAGATAAGCGAGAAGTCGATCTTACGCTCATCCATATTGACCGCTTCAACCTTCACTTCAACCCGGTCGCCCAGGCGATAGGTCTGACCGCCGGATTCGCCAATCAGGCGCTGACCAACCTGGTCAAAGCGGTAGTAGTCGTTATCCAGCGACGATACGTGCACCAGACCATCGATAAACAGGTCAACAAGACGCACGAAGAAGCCAAAGCCGGTGACGCTGGCGATGACGCCGGAGAAGGTGTTACCCACCTGATCCTGCATAAAGTCGCACTTCAGCCAGTCCGCAACATCACGGGTCGCTTCATCGGCGCGGCGCTCGGCCATCGAGCAGTGCTGACCCAGCTGGAGGATCTCTTCCATGCTGTAGTGCCAGCCGCCCGTCGCAGTGCTGTTGCCTTTCTCGCCGTTCTCTTTCGCCAGCAGATACTTGATCGCACGGTGCAACGAGAGATCCGGGTAGCGGCGAATCGGCGAGGTAAAGTGCGCATAGGATTGCAGCGCCAGGCCAAAGTGGCCGCGGTTTTCCGGATCGTAGATCGCCTGTTTCATCGAGCGCAGCAGCATGGTTTGCAGCATCTCGTGATCGGGACGATCGGCGATCGACTCCAGCAGCGCGGCATAATCGCGCGGCTCCGGCTTGTTGCCGCCCGGCAGCTCCAGACCCAGCTCGGCGAGCACGGTGCGGAACGAGGTAATAGCGTCGTTGGTCGGTTTATCGTGAATACGGAACAGCGCAGGCTCCTCTGCCTTCTCAACGAAGCGTGCCGCAGAGATGTTGGCGAGGATCATGCACTCTTCAATCAGCTTGTGCGCATCGTTACGCTGCGTCTGCTCAATGCGCTCAATACGGCGTTCGGCGTTGAAAATAAACTTCGCCTCTTCACTCTCGAAGGAGATGCCGCCGCGCTCGGCGCGCGCCTGCTCAAGGGTTTTATAGAGGGTATGCAGCTCTTCAATGTGTTTCACCAGCGGCGCGTATTGCTCGCGCAGCTCGCCATCGCCCTGCAACATATGCCACACCTTGGTGTAGGTCAGACGCGCGTGGGAGCTCATCACCGCTTCGTAGAACTTATAGCCGGTCAGACGCCCTTTGGCGGAGATGGTCATCTCACACACCATACAGAGGCGGTCTACCTGCGGATTCAGCGAACAGAGGCCGTTGGAGAGCACTTCCGGCAGCATTGGAACAACCTGCGACGGGAAGTAGACGGAGGTGCCGCGATTACGCGCTTCGTTGTCCAGCGGCGTACCGTGGCGCACGTAGTAGCTGACATCGGCGATGGCAACCCATAAGCGCCAGCCGCCGCCGCGTTTCTTCTCGCAGTAAACGGCGTCATCAAAGTCGCGGGCATCTTCGCCATCAATGGTGACCAGCGGCAGATTACGCAGATCGACGCGGCCCACTTTGGCCTCTTCCGGCACCTGCTCTTTCAGGTCAGCAATCTGCTTCTCAACTTCTGGCGGCCACTGGTAGGGAATTTCATGGGTGCGCAGCGCCATATCGACGGCCATGCCGGTGCCCATGTTATCGCCCAGCACTTCAACGATTTTACCCACCGCTTTGGTACGGCGAGTCGGGCGCTGGGTCAGTTCGACCACCACTACAAAGCCCATGCGCGCGCCCATAATCTCTTCAGGCGGGATAAGGATATCGAAGCTCAGGCGGCTGTCGTCCGGCACCACAAAGCCGACGCCAGCGTCGGTGAAGTAGCGGCCGACAATCTGCCCGGTTTTCGGCACCAGCACGCGGACAATGCGCGCTTCGCGACGCCCTTTGCGATCCGCGCCCAGCGGCTGTGCCAGCACCTGATCGCCGTGGATACAGGTTTTCATCTGCTCGCTGGAGAGATAGAGATCGTCTTTGCGGCCTTCGACGCGCAGAAAACCGTAGCCGTCGCGGTGGCCGATAACAATGCCTTTCAGCAGGTCGAGACGTTCCGGTAAGGCGTAGCACTGGCGGCGGGTGAAGACCAACTGCCCGTCGCGCTCCATGGCGCGCAGACGGCGGCGCAGGGCTTCGTGTTGTTCTTCGCCTTCGATATTAAGCTCAACAGCCAGTTCATCGCGGCTGGCAGGCTTTTCGCGTTTGGAGAGATGGTCGAGGATAAATTCGCGGCTGGGAATAGGATTAGAGTATTTTTCAGTTTCGCGTTCGAGGAAAGGATCTTGTGACATAGCGGTTCCTCCGTTGTCAGCTCTGGCGGAGCGTTTCGTCATTCCACCAGCAATAATTTGTAAAGCGGTTGATTCTCTTCAACCAAATCGGCAAGCGTGTAGTTATCAAGTTCCTTCAGGAAACTCTGCACGGCTTTTGAGAGGGCGACTTTCAGTCGGCAAGCGTTGGTGATGTGGCAAAAATCGCTGTGGCAGTTCACCAGCGTTAGCGGTTCAAGGGAGCGCACAACATCACTGATACGAATATCTCGCGCGGGCTTGCCCAGACGGATACCGCCATTTTTTCCACGCACCGCCGCGACATAGCCTTCACGACTTAGCTGATTGATTATCTTAACCATATGATTACGGGAGACACCATACGTTTCTGTCACTGCAGAAATGTTGGTCATCTGCCCTTCCGGCAATGCCGCCATGTAAATCAAAGCGCGTAAACCGTAATCGGTAAAGCTTGTTAACTGCACACCAACCTCAATAACAGGAAAAAAAGCGAGATACCCGCAGGTATTGACTTTATTGATGATAAACCAGCCACCAGTCAGGTCGCTAATTTATTTGAACAGAAAGGTAAAAAAAGCGAGGAGAAAGGGCGCGAATTTCGCGCCCTTAAGCAGGATTATGCGTCGAACGGGTCGCGCAGAATCATGGTTTCAGTGCGATCCGGACCAGTAGAGATGATATCGATCGGTACACCAGTAAGTTCTTCAATACGTTTGATGTAATTGAGCGCTGCCTGCGGCAGACCGCTGCGCTCTTTCACGCCAAAGGTGGTTTCAGACCAGCCCGGCATGGTTTCGTAGATCGGCTCGATACCTTCCCAGTTGTCGGCAGCCAGCGGCGTGGTGTCCACTTCGCGGCCATCCGGCATGCGGTAAGCGACGCAGATTTTCACCTCTTTCAGGCCATCCAGCACGTCCAGCTTGGTCAGGCAGAAACCAGAAAGGGAGTTGATCTGTACGGCACGGCGCACGGCAACGGCGTCCAGCCAGCCGGTACGACGACGACGACCGGTTGTCGCGCCAAATTCGTTACCCTGCTTGCAGAGGAACTCGCCGGTTTCATCAAACAGTTCGGTCGGGAACGGACCTGCACCCACACGGGTGGAGTAGGCTTTGATGATGCCCAGCACGTAATCAACGTAGCGCGGGCCAAGGCCGGAACCGGTCGCAACACCGCCAGCGGTGGTGTTAGAGGAGGTGACGTACGGATAGGTACCGTGGTCGATATCCAGCAGCGTGCCCTGCGCGCCTTCGAACATCACGAAGTCGCCGCGCTTACGCGCCTGATCCAGCAAGTCGGAAACGTCAACAACCATGGCGGTCAGGATGTCGGCGATTGCCATCACATCGTCCAGCACTTTCTGGTAGTCAACCGCTTCAACTTTGTAGTAGTTCACCAGCTGGAAGTTGTGATATTCCATCACTTCTTTCAGTTTATCGGCGAAGGTCGCTTTATCGAACAGGTCGCCAACGCGCAGACCGCGACGGGCAACTTTATCTTCATAGGCCGGGCCGATACCGCGACCGGTGGTGCCGATCGCTTTCGCACCGCGCGCTTTTTCGCGAGCGACATCCAGCGCAACGTGATAATCAAGGATTAACGGGCAGGCTTCAGAGAGCAGCAGACGTTCGCGAACCGGGATACCACGGTCTTCCAGTTCTTTCATCTCTTTCATCAGCGCAGCAGGCGACAGCACAACACCATTACCGATGATGCTGGTGACGTTTTCGCGAAGAATGCCTGATGGAATAAGATGGAGGACGGTTTTTTCACCGTTGATTACGAGAGTATGGCCTGCGTTGTGACCGCCCTGGTAGCGTACAACATATTTAGCCCGTTCAGTCAGAAGATCGACAATCTTCCCTTTACCTTCGTCACCCCATTGGGTGCCCAGTACGACGACGTTGTTACCCATTTTTTCAAAATCACCGTTTGCTTAAAAATGGATTCTACCACCGCTTTTTTAGAGAATCAGCACTTTTTCCGTGCAAAATTCCCGCGAGTTAGCCGATTATTGCCTCAGCCAATCGTTTTCCTCAACATGTAGTAGACAACGATGCCTGCAACCACAAGTCCGCCGCCAAAACGGCGCAAAATATTATCCGGAAGCTGGCTCAATGAGGCGATCATTCGCCGCCAGGCACGCGGATAAAGCATCGGGCCAAGCCCTTCAAGCACCAAAACTAACGCCAGCGCGAGCCAGATTGTTGCGTTCATGGGTCATCCTCACAAAAGAAAAACCACCGCCCGGATTGAGGCGGTGGTTTTCATTATCAAAACCGTTGACGCGATATTAACGTGCGGTTGAGGTCGGCGTCTTCATATAACGGAAGAAATCGCTGTCCGGGCTCAGCACCATCACATCCTGGTTGCTGTCGAAGCTATTTTCGTACGCACGCAGGCTACGGATAAAGGCGTAGAAGTCCGGATCCTGGCTGAAGGCATCAGCAAACAGTTTCGCCGCTTCGGCATCGCCTTCACCACGCATGATGCGACCCTGGCGCTCGGCTTCTGCCAGCGTTTTCGTCACTTCATAGTCCGCAGTAGCGCGCAGTTTTTCCGCCTCTTCCTGACCCTGTGAACGGTGGCGACGCGCAACCGCTTCACGCTCGGCGCGCATACGGTTGTAGATCGCATCCGACACTTCCGTCGGCAGGTTGATCTGCTTAATACGCACATCGACCACTTCAATGCCCAGCGCGGCCATACTGTTCGGGTTGATGACCGGCACTTTACCGTTCGTTTCAGCCTGAACGCGTTCCGCGGCTTTCGCGATAGCGTCATCCGCCGCTGGCGTGACCACTTCATCTTCGGTGCCCGCAGAGCCGGAGTTCAGCGCGTCGCGCACTTCCGAGGTCAAACGGCCGCGGGAGTCGGTGACGATATCTTTAACATCCAGGCGACCAATCTCAGAACGCAGACGGTCAGAGAACTTACGTTTCAGCAGCACTTCTGCCTGGGAGACGTCACCGCCGCCGGTAGCCAGGTAGTAACGGCTGAAATCGCTGATGCGCCACTTGATATAGGAGTCGACGATCAGGTCTTTCTTCTCTTTGGTCACAAAGCGATCCGCCTGGTTATCCATGGTCTGGATACGCGCATCAAGCAGTTTGACCGATTCAATAAACGGCAGTTTGAAGTGCAGGCCCGGTTCGAAGACTAACGGCTTGTTGTCGCCGTCACGCAGCACTTTACCGAAGCGCAGCGAAATTCCACGCTCGCCCTCTCGCACCACGAAAATCGAGGTGAAAAACACTACCAGCACGATGATGATGATCGCGATTACTGACTTACGCATCGTTATTCCCCCTGACGCTGGTAGTCGTTACGCTGCGCGTTGACGCGGCGTTGATCCATGATATCTCCCGCTGAGGAAGTCGAATTGCTGTTGGCGTTGCTGCCGGAACTGGAGGCAGGCGGCAGACGCAGCAGATTATTTGCGCCGTTGCTGTCGCTCTTCGCCGCCGGCGCGTTACCGCCTTTCAGCATCTGATCCAGCGGAAGCACCATCAGGTTGCCGCCTTTATCATTCACCAGCACTTTACGGGTGTGGCTCAGCACTTTCTCCATCGCTTCGATATAGAGACGCTCACGGGTGATTTCCGGAGCAGCTTTATACTCAGGCAGGATCTTGGCAAAACGCGCCACTTCACCCTGCGCTTCCAGCACGGTCTGCGTTTTGTACGCGCGCGCCTCTTCGAGGATACGCTGCGCCTGGCCGTTCGCACGCGGCTGCACTTCGTTGGTGTAGGCTTCCGCTTCACGGATGAACTGCTGCTCGTTCTCACGGGCGGCAATCGCATCATCAAACGCGGCTTTCACCTCTTCCGGCGGACGAGCGGCCTGGAAGTTGACGTCCAGCAGAGTAATACCCATGTTGTAAGGACGAATGGTCTCTTCCAGCTCGCGCTGGGTATCGCTACGAATAACGGTACGCCCTTCGGTCAGAATACGATCCATGGTGTATTTACCGATCACGCCGCGCAGGGCGCTGTCGGTAGCCTGGCGCAGACTGTCGTCAGCGCTGGTGACGCTAAACAGATAGCGCTGAGGATCGGTTACGCGGTACTGCACGTTCATCTCAACGCGCACGACGTTTTCATCAGAGGTGAGCATCACGCCAGAGGCAGCCAGTTCACGAACGGATTCGACGTTCACCGCCGTCACGTTGTCGATAAAGGTTGGCTTCCAGTTCAGACCCGGTTCAACCAGGTGACTGAACTTACCAAAGCGTGTCACCACGCCGCGCTCCGCTTCTTTAATGGTGTAGAAGCCGGTCGCAGCCCAGATCACCACGGCAGCAACGGCAGCGATGCCGAACACGCGCCCGCCCAGTGGACTGCGAGGGCCAGAAGCGCCTGGATTACTCCCGCCGGTGCCTTTGCCACCGCCCAGACCGCCGAGCTTTTTGCTCAGCTTGCGGAAGATATCATCCAGATCAGGTGGCCCCTGATCGCGACCGCCTTTGTTTCCATTTCCCTCAGAGTTGCCGCCTGGTTTGCTGCTTCCCCACGGGTCGCGGTCTTGTCCGTTGTTACCGGGCTGATTCCACGCCATGTATGTGCTCCATATTTATTTTGCGGTGTATGCCCGCACAGGCGGGCACCCCCAAAGGGGAAAAATCTTCAGGCTTTGCCGATCAAACGATGTACTCTTCGAGCGCCGGTTCTTGTTTACAGAGTCGACGCCAGTCAACGATGGGCATCCGTATCTGCATACCTACGCTGCCATCCTCTTCCGTCCACTCTTTTTCTATTGCCTGAAGCTGATAAAACCGGCTTCTTAAACGCCCCTCTTCCGCTGGCAGCCGCAGCGTGTGCTGCGCAACTTCGCCGGCAAGACGTTCTGTCAAAGCCTGGAATAACAGTGGTACGCCAGCCCCCGTCTGGGCGGAGAGCCAGACGCGGGTCGGTTTGTTCTCTTCATCTCTGTCGATACGCGGTTCGAAATCCTCCAACATATCGATCTTGTTCATCACCAGCAGCGTCGGGATCTCGTGTGCGTCGATCTCTTCGAGCACCGTGTTCACCGCGTCGATATTTTCCTGTACGCGCACATCAGCGCCGTCAATCACGTGCAGCAGCAGCGTCGCCTGGCGCGTCTCCTGCAGCGTCGCTTTAAACGCGGCAACCAGATCGTGCGGCAGATGGCGAATAAAGCCGACGGTATCGGCCAGTACGGTTTCACCGACATCGGCAACGTCAATGCGTCGCAGCGTCGGATCCAGCGTGGCGAACAGCTGGTCAGCTGCGTAGACCTGCGCTTCGGTTATCTGGTTAAACAGCGTCGATTTACCGGCGTTGGTATAACCCACCAGTGAAACCGTAGGAATATCCGCCTTGGTACGGGAACGACGCCCCTGTTCACGCTGCTTCTCAACCTTTTCCAGGCGCGAGAGGATTTGGGTAATGCGATTACGTAACAAACGACGGTCGGTTTCGAGCTGGGTTTCACCCGGACCACGCAAACCAATCCCGCCCTTCTGTCTTTCAAGGTGGGTCCAGCCACGCACAAGGCGCGTCGCCAGATGGCGCAACTGCGCCAGTTCTACCTGCAATTTCCCCTCGTGCGTTCGTGCACGCTGGGCAAAAATATCCAAAATCAGGCCGGTGCGATCGATAACGCGACATTCGCACAGTCGCTCCAGGTTACGTTCCTGGGCAGGGGATAGCGCATGATCAAAGAGTACGACGGACGCACCCGTTGCTTTTACGGCTTCTGCAATCTCGACTGCTTTACCTTCACCAACGAAATATTTGGGGTGCGGTGCTTTACGGCTACCGGTAATCACCTGCATTGCTTCGACACCGGCGGAAGAGACCAGAGCTTCAAACTCCTGGAGATCTTCCATATCTTTGTCTTGCGAAAAATAGATGTGTACCAGCACCGCCTGCTCACCGGCGTCATAACGGTCAAACAAGCGTAAACCCTCATTAAATACCAGCGGGGAACACAGCGAAACTGGCTCCCCGATCTGGAAATCAGCCTTCAACCTTACTCGGTTTCTTCGCTGTCCTGCTGTGCAGAGCCTTGCGCGTTGCTACCATGGTGGTAGTTGTTGTTGGAGCCGCCACCCGCATTGTTGCTGTGATGTGAAACCGGGCGGGACGGAACAACAGTTGAAATCGCGTGCTTATAAACCATCTGGCTGACTGTATTCTTCAGCAAAATTACGAACTGATCGAAAGACTCAATCTGTCCTTGCAGTTTGATACCATTCACCAAATAAATTGAAACTGGAACACGTTCCCGACGCAGTGCGTTCAGGAACGGATCTTGTAAAGATTGCCCCTTAGCCATTCTATCTTTTCCTTATATGCTTGTTTTGTACTTAGAACCCGGAAGCTCTGAAAACTGCGTAAAAATTTGCGCACGATACGCGGTAATTGTACACATTCACCCTGCGATAGCACTAACTACCTGTAACACGTCATGGTAAGACTTTTCTGGCTTTTCACTCTCTAACCAGTGAACCTCATCCCATCCGCGTAGCCAGGTCATCTGTCGCTTGGCTAACTGCCTCGTCGCGCAAATACCTCGATAAACCATTTCATCGTATGAAATCTCGCCTTCGAGATAGGACCACATCTGGCGGTATCCCACACAACGAACGGAAGGCATATCCGTATGCAAATCTCCGCGAGCAAATAGCGCCCGCACTTCTGCTTCAAAACCTGAAGCTAACATCTGGTGAAAACGCTGCTCGATTCGCTGATGGAGCAGTTCACGGCTCGCCGGGGCGATGGCGAACTGATGCACCTGGTAAGGCAGAGCGTCTCCTGACGTTTGCGTCAGATCTGTTAAAGTTTTACCCGAAATGAAAAAAACTTCCAGTGCCCGGGAAAGCCTTTGCGGATCATTCGGATGGATTCGTGCTGCAGCGACAGGATCGATTATCTGTAACTGCGCATGTAACGCATCCCATCCACGCTCTGCAGCCTGCTGTTCAATCTCGGCTCGTACCTTCGGATCGGCTGATGGCAAAGGGGATAATCCTTCCAGCAGCGCCTTAAAGTAGAGCATCGTGCCGCCTACCAGCAGAGGAATACGGCCCGCATCGGTGATGGCTTTCATTTCTGCCAGCGCATCGCGGCGGAAATCCGCTGCCGAGTAGGCCTGCGCCGGATCCCGGATATCAAGCAACCGGTGCGGCGCAGCGCGAAGCTCTTCCGCGTTCGGTTTAGCTGTACCGATATCCATGCCTTGATAAATAAGGGCTGAATCAACGCTTATCAACTCAACTGGCAAAACTTTACGTAACGCGATTGCGAGCGCTGTTTTACCGGAGGCCGTTGGGCCCATCAAAAAAATTGCCTTCGGCAGGCTTGCCTTACTCACTTCACTCATCGTTCAGGGCGTTCATCGCCTTTTGTAAATCAACAGGTTGTAATAAACCATCCGGCGGGGTCTTTACCAGATGCGGACAAAGCCGTTCGACGTCGGCCAATAAAGTGATCGCCTGAGCGACGCTCCACTGCGCATGTTCAGTCGCCAGACGGCGCGCCAGCCAGTGGGCAATATTCACCGCGTCAATGCTTGTCTGCTGCGCCAGGTAGCCTAACAGTTCAGGAATCAAGTTTTGTAAATTTTGTTGGCGCAAGGGTAAAGGCACCGCGCGAATGGTCACGTGATGGCCATCCGGCACAAATTCAATGCCCATTTGCGTCAGCACGGGCTGCGCGCGCTTAAGCGCCGCGCTCTCGTCAGTAGAAATTTTCAGCCGTACCGGAATCAACAACGGCTGCCCGCAGCCCGGCCCATTATCGGGCGAGAGCTGGGCATGACGCAGCCAGCGTTCAGCCACCGGCAGCGCCAGCAGCGCCAGCTTGCCGTCGCGCTCAAGCAGGGCATAGTGCGGGGCAATCAGCGTCAGCACGCGACCAAAACTCTGGCTGTGCCCGTCGAGCGCAGGCGTCGCAGCGGGTGCTCGCTTCTCCGCTTTCGGCTCAACCACCGGCGTTTCCAGCAGCTTTTGGTAGAGCGCGCCCTGCTGTTTCTGATAACCAGGCTGCGCATTCGGCCAGCCGCGATCGCTATTTGCTGGCGTACGGGAAGAGGTACCGGAGGAGGATCCACCGCTGGAAGAGGGTGAATAGGATCCAGCCTCGGGTTCGCGCGCAGCACGCGGTTCAGCGAACTGATTGCGCCCGGCGGCCACGCGGTTTTCCGGAAGCACGCGCGGCGCAGATTCGTCCGAGAGCGGCAGCGTCGCGTCAAGCTGCTGCTGCAGAACGCTCAGCACGCCCTGATAGATAAAATCATGCACCAGCCGCGACTGGTGAAAGCGCACCTCATGTTTAGCTGGGTGAACGTTAACATCCACCTGGTGCGGGTCGATCTCCAGGTAGAGCACAAAAGCGGGTTGCTGATCGGCGCCGAGCTTATCTTCGCAGGCCTGGCGAATGGCATGGTTAATCAACCGGTCGCGCATCATGCGGCCATTCACATAGCAATATTGAATATCGGTAAACGCAGCGGTGTTGCTCTTAGGATCGGCGACCCAGCCGCGCAGGGCTAAATCGCCGTGCTGCCACTCAATCGCCAGTGCCTTTTCAAGAAAAGGCATCCCGCAAATGGCACCCAGACGACGCTCTTTCTGCCCACCCTGTGCCACTGCGCGGTACTGGCGCACCATCTTACCGTTATGGTTGAGGTTAATAGTGACGTCGAAGCGCGCCAGTGCGATGCGGCGGATCACCTCATCGATATGGTTGAACTCAGTCTTTTCCGTACGCATAAACTTGCGCCGCGCCGGGGTGTTATAGAAGAGATCCAGCACTTCAAGCGTGGTGCCAACCGGGTGAGCGGCCGGTTTTACCGTGACCGCCATTTCGCGCCCTTCGGCATAGGCCTGCCATGCTTCCTGCTGCTCAGCGGTGCGCGAGGTGAGCGTTAAGCGTGAAACCGAACTGATACTCGCCAGCGCTTCGCCGCGAAAGCCGAGGCTAATGATCGCTTCTAAATCATCAAGAGAAGCAATCTTACTGGTGGCATGACGCGCTAACGCCAGCGCAAGTTCCTCTTTTTTGATCCCGCAGCCGTTATCGCGGATGCGGATAAGCTTGGCGCCGCCGCGCTCAATATCGATATCGATGCGTGTTGCACCAGCATCAAGGCTGTTCTCCACCAGCTCTTTCACTACCGACGCAGGGCGCTCAACCACTTCGCCTGCGGCGATCTGGTTCGCAAGCTGTGGCGGTAGAACCTGTATCGGCATGAAAAGAATCCTTAGTTAAGCAGACCATCTGCGGGCGCGCCCGCATTCGCCATTTGCGCGCCGCCCTGCGGGGCTGATTGCAGAGGATGCGCAAGGAAGTAGTTACGCAGACCGCCATAAATGGCCGCCGCGATTTGCTGTTGGTAATCGTCGCTGGCAAGCAGCCGCTCTTCGCTGCGATTGCTGATAAACCCGGTTTCTACCAGCACAGAGGGAATATCCGGCGAGCGCAGCACGCCAAGGCTCGCATGCTCCGGGCGGCGTTTATGCAGCGCGCCCACGCGCTGAAGCTGGCTCAGCATATTGGTGGCGACATCATAGCCAACACGCTGGGAGTGACCGAATTGCAGATCAAGCACCGCCTGGCTGAGGTAGGGGTCGGACTGGCTGTTAGCCAGCACATCGCCCGCGCCGCCCAGCAGTTCCGACTGCTTCTCGTGCTGCTCAAGCCAGCTTGCCATTTCGCTGTTCGCGCGGCGGTTTGAGAGCACCCACACCGATGCGCCCGTCGCGTCGCGGTTCGGCGCGGCATCCGCATGAATTGAGACCAGGAAGTTGGCGTTCTGTTTACGCGCCACGTCGGAACGGCCCATCACCGAAATAAAGTAGTCGCCGTCGCGGGTCATCACCGGTTTAAACATTGGGTCGGCATTCAGCAAAGCGCGAAGCTTACGCGCAATGGCAATCGTCACGCTCTTCTCCTGCGTGCCGCCAGCGCCAATTGCGCCAGGATCCTGGCCGCCGTGACCAGCATCAATGGCGATAATTACTTTATCGCCCGAGGCCGCGCGCGCCTGGGCGCTAGGCCGGGTGGTGGTATTACTGCTCACCACGCTGGTGATGCGATCGTTGTCCGGTTTAAACGGGTTGCGCGCAGGCGCGCTCGGCTGCGGCCTCATAACCGGTGTCTCGGCACGCTTCACCACCATAGGTGGCGGCGGAGGCGGAGGTGGTGCATCAGCATCGATGGTGAAAACCACCGTATACCCTGCCCCGCTCTGCTGTTTTACCGCGCGGGTTTTGCCATTTTGCGTCAGGTCGACCACCAGGCGGATCGACTGGTTATCCTTCGCCGTCCCGGCACGGATGCTCTTTACCAGGTTGTTACCGCTAAATTGCAGCGGCAGACCCTGAATAATGCCGGTCTGCTTAATATCGAGCGCCACGCTGCGCTTGCCCTGCTGGCTAAACGCATAGTCAGGATCGCCCATAAAGCTGAAGGTGATGCGCGCCTGGCTCTCGCCATTCGATACCTGAATATCCGCTAAACTCGCGGCGTTAACCTGGAAACAGAGCATCAACAGCGTAAGCGCCAACCAACTTGTTATGCGAGAGATCATCCCGTCACCTTTCCTGTTAACCAGCTAAACGCGCCAGTAACGATTCGCCCGATGAGGATACCGCGCCAATGCGCGCCTCACGCCCCTGCGCCTGATACTCTAAATGGATTTCAATATCCGGCTCCGGCAATACGCCTGTGCCCTGCTGCGGCCACTCGACGAGGCAGATTGCGTCGTTGGCAAAATAGTCGCGGATGCCCATAAACTCCAGCTCTTCCGGATCGGCAAGCCGATAGAGATCGAAGTGATAGACCATCAGCTTATCGAGGTCGTACGGCTCTACCAGCGTGTAGGTCGGGCTTTTTACATTCCCGTTGTGACCCAATGCCTGCAGGAAGCCGCGGCTAAAGGTGGTTTTGCCGGCACCAAGATCGCCATACAGATAGATCACCGTTGCGCCCGCGCACGCTTGCGCCACGCGCTGGCCGAGATCGAGGGTGGCTTGTTCATCAGGTAAAGGAATCACGCGATTAATCATTTTCTGTATCAATTACATCCGGGTTAACAACACGCAGCAGCGTGCTAAAAAGATCGGTAGCCAGCATGCCGCGCTGGCCATACTGCGCTGCCCGCAGATCCGCCGCCGCGCCGTGCGCGACGCAGCCTGCACAGGCAGCATCATACAAACTGAATTTCTGTCCAAGCAGCGCGCCGATAATACCAGAGAGCACATCGCCCATGCCGCCGCTGCCCATTCCGGCATTGCCGGCATCAATGATACCGCATTCGCCGTCCGCGCTCGCCACCACCGTGCCCGCGCCTTTCAGCACTACCACGCCCGCATAGCGTTTTACCAGACGCTGTGCCGAAAGTAAGCGATCACTCTCAATTTCCGCCACGCTACAGTTAAGCAGACGTGCCGCTTCGCCGGGGTGCGGCGTCAATACGCGATTGTGACGTTTATCGGGGTTGATTGCCAGAAGGTTCAGCGCATCCGCATCCCACAGCATCGGTTTACGGAAGTTCTCCACTTTTTGCAGGGCTTTTTTGCCCCACTCCTGCTGCCCAAGGCCGGGGCCAATTACCACCACGTCGGCCCATTCGAGGCTCTCATCAAGGGACGCTGGAGTAAGTTCATCAACCATAAGCTCTGGCCGCTGGGTGATGATGGGGGCAATGTTCTCGCGCCGCGTCAGAATACGCACTAAACCAGCACCGGTGCGCAGAGCCGCTTCGCCCGTCATGCGGATCGCACCCGCCGTACCGTGGTCACCGCCAATAATCACCAGTCGCCCGTTGTCGCCTTTATGGGAGGTTGGCGGGCGCGGCGTAAACCATTCTGAAAGTTGGTTGGCGTCAAAACGGGAAAGGGGTGGCTGCTGCCCATCAAGCCAGGCCTCAAGGCCCAGCGCATGGTGATGCAGTTGGCCTACCACATCGCGCGCTTTGCCGGTCAGCAGGCCTGGTTTCAAGGCGATAAAAGTAATGGTATGACTGGCCTGAATAACAGCGCCAGGTGTCGTGCCGGTCTGCGCATTAAGGCCCGAAGGGATATCGAGCGCAATACGCGGCGCAGCGTGCTGGTTGGCACGCGTAATCAGCGCCGCAACGTTGTCGCGCGGCGCGCTACTCAAGCCGGTGCCGAGCAGGCCGTCGATAATCAGATCAATGCCTTCAGGCCAGAGCGCCTCTTCGGCGTGGATTGTGCCGCCAGCATTGAGCCAGGCCTCACGCGCCTGCGCCGCCTCTTCCGGTAGCGGTTTATCGCTCTCGATCGCGATGAGCGTAATCTCAATGCCCGCAGCGGCAGCAAGGCGCGCGACCACATAGCCATCGCCGCCGTTATTGCCATGCCCGCAGAGCACCAGCCAGTGCTGCGCCGCAGGGAAATTATCCCGCGCCACCTGAAAGGCGGCCTGGCCAGCGCGCAGCATCAATTCGTATAACGTAATGCCGAGGCTGTCGGCCGCCTCTTGTTCGAGACGTTTCAGGTCGCCAGCAGGCCAGATGGAGTGTGGTATACTTGCCGCGTTTTTTTTCATCTCTATGGTCCGTCATGTCACAGCCCCTCGATCTCAATCAGTTAGCGAAACAAATCAAGCAGTGGGGCACTGAATTAGGTTTTCAGCAGGTCGGTATTACCGATACCGATCTCACCGCCAGCGAGCCGAAGCTGCAGGCGTGGCTGGATAAGCAGTATCACGGCGAGATGGAGTGGATGGCGCGTCACGGTATGATGCGCGCCCGCCCCCATGAGCTTCTCCCCGGCACGCTTCGCGTTATCAGCGTACGTATGAACTATTTGCCGCCGAACGCGGTCTTCGCCAGCACGCTGAAAAACCCGGCGCTCGGCTATGTCAGCCGCTACGCGCTGGGCCGCGATTATCATAAGCTGCTGCGCAGCCGCCTTAAAAAGCTCGGCGAGTTGATTCAGCAGCAGTGTGCTTCGCTGAATTTTAGACCGTTTGTCGACTCTGCGCCCATTCTTGAGCGGCCGCTGGCGGAAAAAGCCGGGCTTGGCTGGACAGGTAAGCACTCACTTATTCTCAGCCGCGATGCGGGGTCGTTTTTCTTTCTTGGCGAACTGCTGATTGACCTCCCCCTGCCCGTCGATCAACCGGTCGAGGAAGCGTGCGGGCGCTGCGTTGCCTGTATGACCATCTGCCCAACCGGGGCGATTGTCGAGCCCTATACCGTCGATGCACGTCGCTGTATCTCCTATCTCACCATTGAGTTAGAGGGCGCGATCCCCGAGGAATTCCGCCCGCTTATCGGGAACCGGATTTACGGCTGCGATGACTGCCAGCTTATCTGCCCGTGGAACCGCTTCTCGCAGCTTACGGATGAGCCGGATTTCAGCCCGCGCAAAGCCCTGCACGCGCCGGCATTGGTTGAATTGTTCGCCTGGAGTGAAGCGCACTTTTTGAAAGTCACGGAGGGGTCGGCTATTCGCCGTATCGGTCACCTGCGCTGGCTGCGCAATATTGCGGTCGCGCTGGGCAATGCGCCGTGGGACGAGGTGAATATCGCGGCGCTGGAACAGCGGCTGGGTGAGCACCCACTTCTTGATGAGCACATAGAGTGGGCGATTGCGCAGCAAATTGAGAAGCGTAATGCCTGCGTCGTTGAGGTACAGCTGCCACAAAAACAGCGCCTGGTGCGGGTGGTGGAAAAGGGTCTGCCGCGCGATGCCTGAGCCATCCACAGCTTGTGAATAAAATAAAAAACACATTACGTTTCAACGTTAACAAATTCGTCAAGCGATCGCGTTAACATTTTGAAATGTTATTTTTATTTTATAATTCAGTCAGTTATAAAGAAATAATTTGATAAGCGAAGCAATAGAAATCCGGCTAAGCAAAGCTCGCCCTGTGGATAACTCTGTTCACAATACTTTTTTAGCACGAAAGGAAATCGCCCGCAGCGCGGTTCTTCGCTGTGGATAATTTTTTGGAGATGAAAGATTGGAGCGGGAAACGAGACTCGAACTCGCGACCCCGACCTTGGCAAGGTCG
>NZ_JACVUL010000008.1:0-230661 GCF_016516575.1 Kosakonia sp. S57
GGACACTAACACCTGAAGCTAGCGCGTCTACCAATTCCGCCACCTTCGCATACCATCGATACCAGAAGTATCGTTACCACGGAGGCGCATTCTAGATGTTTTCAACTTTTCGTCAACAGTTAATTGCGCGCAGAGTCGTCGATTGCTGCAAAAATGGGCGTCGGCTAACAGGTGGGGAAATTCACCCGGCGAGCAGGCCCGCCGGGAAGATGACTTATTTTTTCAGCGCCTGGCGCGTCATCACGGTGCGGTAGACCTTGAAGCGTCCGGTCTGCGCGATCACTTCATGGAAGCCGAAGGTCTGATCGAGCACGTCCGGATAGGGCAGGAAGGCGTTCGCCACAATGCGCAACTCGCCGCCGCTGTTGAGGTGTCGCACCGCGCCGCGAATCAGCGTTTGCGCCGCTTCGAGGCTGGTTTGCAACCCGTCATGGAACGGCGGATTGGAGATGATCATATCGAAGCGACCAGTCACCTCAGAGAAAACGTTACTGGCGAAAACCTCGCCTTCAAGGCCGTTCGCCGCAAGCGTTGCGCGGCTGGCTTCGATCGCCGGGGCCGAAACATCACACAGGGTCAAACGCACTTTCGGCGAATGGCTTGCCAGCGCCGCTGCCAGCACGCCCGTGCCGCAGCCAACATCCAGCACTTTGCCTTTGGTATGCGGCGTCAGCGTGGAGAGCAGCAACTGGCTGCCAACATCCAGCCCATCGCGGCTAAAGACGCCCGGCATGGTTTTAATCGTCAGAGAGTCCAGCGCGTACTCGCCCCAGAAGCCGTCAGGATCAAAGGCAGGGTTTTTATCGAGGCGGCCATGATAAAGCCCACAGCGACGCGCGCTGTCGATTTTATTCAGCGTGCAATACTCTGCCAGCATCTGCTCGGCGCTGCGCACGCCGCTGCGGTTTTCGCCAACAATAAAAATATCCGTTCCCACCGGCAGCAGCGAGAGCAAATTCATCAGCTGGAACAGCGCTTCCGGCTTATTTTTCGGCCAGTAGTAGATAAGCGTATCGCTCTCGCCAATCATCGCGCTATCCGCCACCAGGCTAAAACTGGCGCGCTCGCCCATCTGTTGGCTCAGAGTTTGCCACTGGTGGAACTGTTGGGTCCAGGCTCGGCTCCCGGCACTCTCCAGACGCGCGGGCAGGTCATCCTGCAGATCACCGGCAAAAAGAATATGGTTAGATTCGAAATCATCACTGTGGCGCAGCAAGACTTCACTTGCCGGGGTAAAAGCAGACATTACATGTTCCTCTTTAAACTGAGCCGGCGATTATACACGTTATCCTTCGCGCTGCCTCTTTGTTGGCTGCGTCTTCATACCCCAGTCACTTACTTTTGTAAGCTCCTGGGGATATTCATCCTTGCCGCCTCGACGCAACACGAATGATTTTGTGTAACACGTTATCCTGCGCGCTGCCTCTTTGTTGGCTGCGTCTTTATCCCTATACGCCGCGTGTTGATGGCGCATTTTCGACGAGTTTGTTATATTTGCGCGCCTGATACAGGAGTGTTTCACGATGACTTCCCGACGCGACTGGCAATTACAGCAACTGGGTATTACCCAGTGGACCCTGCGCCGCCCGACGGCGTTACAGGGCGAGATCGCCATTTCGCTGCCCGCGCACATTCGTCTGGTAATGGTCTCGCCGGCGCTGCCTGCATTAAACGATCCGCTTGTCACCGACGTGCTGCGTGCCCTGACCGTAACGGCAGATCAGGTACTGCAACTCACTCCGGATCGCGTGGCGATGCTGCCGCCGGAGAGCCATTGCAACAGCTGGCTGCTGGGCATTGATGCGCCGCTGCCGCTGTCGGGCGCGCAGGTCTCGACGCCCGCTGTTGATGAGCTACGCGCAAACCCTGCGGCACGCGCCGCGTTATGGCAACAAATCTGCGAACATGAACACGATTTCTTCCCTCAGCACGACTGATCTGCCCCGCGCTTACGAAATAGAGACCCGGGCGCACGCCTTTCCCTGGAGCGAAAAAACGCTTGCCAGTAATCAGGGGGAGCGCTACCTCAACTATCGGCTGATGGTGGGTGACGAGATGGCGGCTTTCGCCATCACGCAGGTGGTGCTTGATGAAGCCACGCTGTTCAATATCGCCGTCGATCCCGCCTGGCAGCGCCAGGGGCTGGGCCGCCAGCTGCTTGAACATCTGATCAGCGAGCTGGAAAAGCGCGATGTGTTGACGCTGTGGCTGGAGGTTCGCGCCTCTAACCAGCCCGCCATCGCGCTGTATGAGAGTTTAGGTTTTAACGAAGCGACAATTAGGCGCAACTACTATCCCACGGCCCACGGGCGTGAGGATGCCATCATCATGGCGCTTCCTCTGTAATTGAATAAAGGTGATGTAATGAAATGGGACTGGATACTCTTTGACGCTGATGAAACGCTCTTCACCTTCGACGCGTTTGGCGGCTTACAACGGATGTTTCTTGACTATAGCGTGACATTCACCGACCAGGATTTCGCAGAATATCAATCTGTTAATAAGCCGTTATGGGTCGATTACCAGAATGGCGCGATCACCGCGTTGCAGTTGCAGCATAAGCGTTTCCAGAGCTGGTCCGAGCGCCTGGATGTGCCGCCGGGCATGCTTAATGAGGCGTTTCTCAATGCGATGGCGGAAATCTGCGCGCCGCTGCCGGGCGCGGTGTCGCTGCTCAACAGCCTGAAGGGCAAAGTGAAAATCGGCATCATCACCAACGGTTTTACCGCCTTGCAGCAAATTCGCCTGGAACGCACCGGCCTGCGCGACTATTTTGATCTGTTAGTGATTTCTGAACAGGTTGGCGTGGCTAAACCGGATCCGCGCATCTTTGAGTACGCACTGAAGCAGGCGGGTAATCCATCCCGCGATCGCGTCTTAATGGTTGGCGACACGGCGGAGTCGGATATTCTGGGCGGCATCAACGCCGGGCTCTCGACCTGCTGGTTGAATGCCCACAACCGCGCGCTGCCTGAAGGTATCAACCCGACCTGGACGGTAACGTCCCTGAACGAACTGGAGCAACTCCTGTGTAAACATTGATTGTCTGCACTCAACCGTTGAGTACAATAGCCGCATTTTTCGTCTTTAACGCGGGGCTCAGTGCCGCGCAATTACACAGAAGATCTCAATTATGACGTTGTCTCCTTATTACCAAGAGGTGGCGAAGCGCCGCACGTTCGCTATCATCTCGCACCCCGATGCCGGTAAAACTACCATTACCGAAAAGGTGCTGCTGTTCGGACAGGCGATCCAGACCGCCGGGACTGTAAAAGGCCGTGGCTCCAACCAGCATGCAAAATCTGACTGGATGGAGATGGAGAAGCAGCGTGGTATCTCCATCACCACCTCCGTGATGCAGTTCCCGTACCGCGAGAACCTGATCAACCTGCTCGACACCCCGGGACACGAAGACTTCTCCGAAGATACCTACCGCACTCTAACCGCCGTTGACTGCTGTCTGATGGTGATCGATGCGGCGAAGGGCGTCGAAGATCGTACCCGTAAGCTGATGGAAGTGACCCGTCTGCGCGATACGCCGATCCTCACCTTTATGAACAAACTCGACCGTGACATCCGCGATCCGATGGAGCTGCTGGATGAAGTTGAGAGCGAGCTGAAGATCGCCTGCGCGCCGATCACCTGGCCGATTGGCTGTGGCAAGCTGTTCAAAGGGGTTTACCATCTCTATAAAGATGAAACCTACCTGTATCAGACCGGTAAAGGCCACACCATCCAGGAAGTGCGCATCGTCAAAGGGCTCGATAACCCGGAGCTGGATGCCGCTGTCGGCGAGGATCTGGCCCAGCAGCTGCGCGATGAGCTGGAGCTGGTGCAGGGTGCCTCCAACGAGTTCGACCAGGAGCTTTTCCTGAGCGGCGCGCTGACGCCGGTCTTCTTCGGCACCGCGCTCGGTAACTTTGGCGTCGATCATATGCTGGATGGCCTGGTTGAATGGGCACCAGCACCGATGCCGCGTAAAACCGACGTGCGCGAAGTGAAAGCGGACGACGAGAAGTTCACCGGCTTTGTCTTTAAGATCCAGGCCAACATGGATCCGAAGCACCGCGACCGCGTTGCCTTTATGCGCGTGGTTTCCGGGCGCTACGAAAAAGGGATGAAGCTGCGCCAGGTGCGTACCGGTAAAGATGTGGTGATCTCCGATGCGCTGACCTTTATGGCGGGCGACCGCTCTCACGTTGAAGAAGCCTACCCGGGCGACATCATCGGTCTGCACAACCACGGCACCATTCAGATTGGTGACACCTTCACGCAGGGTGAAATGATGAAGTTCACCGGCATCCCGAACTTTGCACCTGAACTCTTCCGCCGTATTCGCCTGCGCGACCCGCTGAAGCAGAAACAGCTGCTTAAAGGTCTGGTTCAGCTTTCAGAAGAGGGCGCGGTGCAGGTCTTCCGCCCGATTGCCAACAACGATCTGATTGTCGGCGCGGTCGGCGTACTGCAGTTTGATGTGGTGGTTGCGCGTCTGAAGAGCGAATACAACGTCGAAGCGGTCTATGAGTCCGTCAACGTCGCAACCGCGCGTTGGGTAGAGAGCAGCGATGTGAAGAAGTTCGAAGAGTTTAAGCGTAAGAACGAGATCCAGCTGGCGCTTGATGGCGGCGATAACCTGACTTACATCGCGCCGACCATGGTTAACCTCAACCTCACACAAGAGCGTTACCCGGAAGTGACCTTCCACAAAACCCGCGAACACTAATCCCTCTACGGAGCGCGGCAGACGCTGCGCTCCGGCCTCTTTTCTACCCTGCCGTTTCTTGCGGAAAGTTCTTAAAACCCTCGCTTTTTCTGTCTGTTGCTCGCTTTTTACGCACTCCAACAGGATCTTTGTCGAGAGTGATCTATATTTAACAAAGTGATGACAAGGTGTGTGGCTGAAAGTACTGCTCAATGCGTGTTTAATGGTCTTTTATCCACTCAACTAATCACCAGATAACATTAACAACTGCATCAGCGCAGCGATTTGCCGGAATGTGATCGCAACCATTGACGTTGATACGGTGAGTTTCACCGCAGCAGTTGGCAGCTTCTTGCTGCTTCAGCCCAAATGGTGGGCAAACATACAGGAATAACATCGATGACTATGACAAAGCTGACTCTTTCTAAAACCCTGCTGGCTATTACGCTGGGCTCTGTTCTGACCACGGGTTCTGCCCTGGCGGCGGAAACCACCACTGATAAAGCGCAAAGCACCGCGTCCAGTGCAGGGGACAAAATTGATAGCTCTATGAATAAAGTCGGTGGATTCATGGACGACAGTACCATTACTGCAAAAGTTAAAGCAGCGCTGGTCGATCATGAAAGCATTAAAAGCACCGATATCTCCGTGAAAACGGACAAAAAAGTGGTAACCCTGAGCGGTTTCGTCGAAAGCCAGAAACAGGCTGAAGAGGCGGTTTCCGTGGCGAAAGGTGTAGAGGGTGTGGCTTCTGTAAGCGACAAACTGCACGTTCGCGATGCGAAAGAGAGCACTGCAAAAGGTTACGCGGGTGATACCGCCACCACCAGCGAAATCAAAGCGAAGCTGCTGGCCGATGAAAACGTCCCGTCCCGTATGGTGAAAGTGGAAACCACTGACGGCGTTGTTCAGTTATCCGGTACGGTGGAATCCAAGGCTCAAAGTGAGCGCGCTGAAAGCATCGCCAAAGCAGTTGATGGCGTGAAAAGCGTGAAGAACGACCTGAAAGTTAAATAAGAGTACGTGAAAAAATCCGCGCCTGGCGATGTCCGGGCGCGATAGATACTTAGCAGGAAACATCGCGGATGGGCATCTGAGAGCCCATCGCTTGCGGTCGACATTAACTATGGTTAAGGAGAGTTTTATGTTTCGTTGGGGCATTATTTTTCTGGTTATCGCGTTAATTGCCGCCGCTCTGGGCTTTGGTGGTTTGGCAGGTACAGCAGCCGGTGCGGCGAAAATCGTCTTCATCGTTGGTATCGTTCTGTTCCTGGTCAGCCTGTTCATGGGTCGTCGGCGCCCGTAGCGTTTAACACGCTTAAACTTCGGTTACATTAAAGCCAGTCCTCGTGACTGGCTTTGCTGTTTCAGGGACTTAAATATTGCGCTACTTTGTTGTGACATTTGCTTAAAAGGAAAACGAAGTGGGGCAACATATTCCCATCACGCTCGGCAATATTGCGCCGCTGGCGCTGAAACCGTTTCGACCGGGGCGTCTGGCACTGGTGTGCGAAGGCGGTGGTCAGCGCGGCATCTTTACCGCGGGCGTGCTGGATGAGTTTATGCGCGCCGACTTCAACCCTTTCGATCTCTTCTTTGGCACCTCTGCCGGCGCGCAGAACCTGTCGGCGTATGTCTGCAACCAACCGGGTTACGCGCGTAAAGTGATTATGCGCTACACCACGCGACGGGAATTTTTCGACCCGCTGCGCTTCGTGCGCGGGGGCAACCTTATCGATCTTGACTGGCTGGTTAACGCCACTGCGACCGAAATGCCGCTGGCAATGGATCATGGTGTACGCGCCTTCGACGCCGGCAAAGCCTTTTATATGTGCGCCTGCCGCCAGGATGATTATTCGGCGGAGTATTTTTTACCTAATCACCAGACATGGCTCGATCTGATCCGCGCCTCAAGCGCCATTCCAGGCTTCTATCGCACCGGCGTGGCGCTGAGCGGCGTCAACTATCTGGACGGTGGCGTCAGCGACGCCATCCCGGTGCAGGAAGCCGCGCGTCGCGGGGCCGATACCATCGTGGTGATCCGCACCGTACCGTCGCAGATGTACTACACGCCGCAGTGGTTTAAGCGTATGGAGCGCTGGCTTGGCGAAAGCAGCCTGCAGTCGCTGGTCAACCTGGTGCAGCATCATGAGAAGAGCTATCTCGCCACGCAGCGGTTTATCGAAACGCCGCCGGGCAAGCTGCGCATCATTGAGATCTACCCGCCGAAGCTGTTAAAAAGCATGGCGCTCGGCAGCCGTTTACCGGCGCTGCGGGAAGATTATAAAATTGGCCGCTTATGCGGGCGCTACTTCCTGGCAACGGTGGGTAAATTGCTGGCCGAGACGCCGCCGCTGCTGCGCTATACGCCGGTGGTAGCGCCGACAACGCGCGTGGTGCCGCCCGCCGAGGTGGCGAATGACGCGCTTGATCTGCCGCTGGTGACCGCGCCGGAGGCCAATGATATTTCGCTCAATAACGAGGACAGCGCGTGAGTTTTCGCTTTATCGATACCCACTGCCATTTCGATTTTGCACCCTTCAAAGGCGATGAGGCGGCCAGTATCGCCCGCGCGGCAGAGGCGGGCGTTGAGCGCATTATTGTGCCCGCCATCGCCGCCCGCTATTTTGACCGCGTCTGCAACCTGGCGCAGCAGCATCACGCGCTCTATGCCGCGCTGGGCCTGCACCCGATTGTGGTGGAGGAGCATACACAGCAGAGTCTCGAGCAACTGGATGCGCTGCTCGCCACCCGGCCTGAGAAGGTGATCGCCATCGGCGAAATCGGCCTCGACCTTTATCGCGATAATCCGCAGTTTGAGCGCCAGCAAGAACTGCTTGATGCGCAGCTAAAAATGGCGAAGCGCTATGATTTGCCAGTTCTTCTTCACTCCCGCCGCACCCATGACAAGCTGGCGATGCAGCTGAAAAAGCATAACCTGCCGCGAACTGGCGTGGTGCACGGCTTTGCGGGCAGTCTGCAACAGGCGCAGCGCTTTATCGATCTTGGCTATTGCATTGGCGTTGGCGGCACGATTACCTATCCGCGCGCCAGTAAAACCCGCGATGTGATGGCACAACTGCCGCTCGCCTCGCTGCTGCTTGAAACCGACGCGCCCGATATGCCGCTCAACGGTTTTCAGGGGCAGCCCAACCGCCCGGAGCGGGCTGCAAACGTTTTTGCAACCCTCTGTGAGCTGCGCCCGGAAGCGCCGGATGTGATTGCTAATGCGCTGTTTCACAATACCCAACGGCTCTTCGCTCTGCCTGATTCACGGCTGTAACGCTTTTTCATCGGCAGGCACACTCTCCTGTGTTAAAATTCTCACATTCAAATGGCGTGGGCTTGCTGCGGCTGCCTCCACGCGTGGTCGCCTTTCTGTACCAGAATAATTTGATCAATGTCGCGTTACGGTTATGCAAGCATGAACAAACTTTTTGCTAACTGTGATGCGTGTCGAAGTGTAATTGTGGGTGAATGTTAGAATACTCACAAAACCGAACTGAAACCGGCATTATGCCGTCGGAGAGAATATGACTGATTTAACTGCCAGCAGCCTGCGCGCGCTGAAACTGATGGACCTGACCACCCTGAATGATGACGACACCAATGAGAAAGTCATTGCGCTGTGCCATCAGGCGAAAACCCCGGTCGGCAATACTGCCGCGATCTGCATCTATCCGCGTTTTATCCCGATTGCGCGTAAAACCCTGAACGAGCAGGGAACGCCGGAGATCCGTATCGCCACCGTCACCAACTTCCCGCACGGTAATGACGATATCGGGATTGCGCTGGCGGAAACCCGCGCGGCCATCGCCTACGGCGCGGATGAAGTGGACGTCGTTTTCCCTTACCGTGCGCTGATTGCCGGTAACGAGCAGATCGGTTTCGATCTGGTGAAAGCGTGTAAAGAGGCTTGTGCAGCGGCGAATGTGCTGCTGAAAGTGATCATCGAAACCGGTGAACTGAAAGAGGAAGCATTAATCCGCAAAGCCTCTGAAATCTCCATCAACGCCGGGGCTGATTTTATTAAAACGTCCACCGGTAAAGTGCCGGTCAACGCCACGCCTGAGAGCGCGCGCATCATGCTGGAAGTGATCCGCGATATGGGCGTGGAAAAAAACGTTGGTTTTAAACCGGCGGGCGGCGTGCGCACGGCGGAAGATGCGCAGCAGTACCTGGCGATTGCCGATCAGCTGTTTGGTGCCGACTGGGCCGATGCGCGTCACTACCGCTTTGGCGCGTCCAGCCTGCTGGCGAGCCTGCTGAAAGCGCTCGGCCACGGCGACGGCAAAAGCGGCAGCGCTTACTGATGATTGCCTGATGGCGCTGCGCCATCATTAGCCATATTGCCGGGCTGAATCCGTTGCCCGGCCCTCTCTATCCTCAGGGGGTTACCTTGTTTCTCGCTCAAGAAATTATTCGTAAAAAACGCGATGGCATCGCGCTGAGTGATGAAGAAATCCGTTTCTTTATCAACGGAATTCGCGATAACACCGTTTCTGAAGGGCAAATCGCCGCGCTGGCGATGACCATTTTCTTCCACGATATGAGCATGCCGGAGCGCGTCTCGCTGACCATGGCGATGCGTGATTCCGGTACCGTGCTTGACTGGAAAAGCCTCGATCTTAATGGCCCGGTGGTGGATAAGCACTCTACCGGCGGCGTTGGCGATGTGACATCGTTGATGCTCGGCCCGATGGTGGCGGCCTGCGGCGGCTATATCCCGATGATCTCCGGGCGCGGCCTCGGCCATACGGGCGGCACGCTCGATAAGCTGGAAGCGATTCCGGGCTTTGATATTTTCCCCTCCGACCAGCGTTTTCGCGACATTATCAAAGAGGTTGGCGTTGCGATTATCGGCCAGACCAACTCGCTGGCACCGGCGGATAAGCGCTTCTACGCCACCCGCGATATCACCGCCACAGTTGACTCCATTCCGCTGATTACCGCCTCGATCCTCGCCAAAAAACTGGCGGAAGGGCTTGATGCGCTGGTGATGGATGTGAAGGTGGGCAGCGGGGCGTTTATGCCGACCTATGAGCGTTCAGAACAGCTGGCGGAAGCGATTGTGGGCGTTGCCAATGGTGCAGGCGTGCGTACGACCGCGCTGCTGACCGATATGAATCAGGTGCTGGCCTCCAGCGCCGGTAACGCGGTTGAAGTGCGCGAAGCGGTGCAGTTCCTGACGGGCGAATACCGTAATCCGCGTCTGTTTGAGGTGACAATGGCCCTCAGCGCCGAAATGCTCATCTCCGGCAAGCTGGCGAAAGATGACGCTGACGCGCGCGCGAAATTGCAGGCGGTGCTGGATAACGGCAAAGCGGCCGAGATTTTCGGGCGTATGGTCGCCGCACAGAAAGGCCCGCATGATTTTGTTGAGAACTACGATCGCTATTTACCGACAGCGACTCTGAGCAAAGCGGTTTACGCCGACGATGAAGGGTTTATCAGCACAATGGATACCCGCGAACTGGGTATGGCGGTGGTCTCCTTGGGCGGCGGTCGTCGCCAGGCGTCCGATACTATTGATTACAGCGTTGGCTTAACCGATATGGTGCGCCTCGGCGAGCAGGTTGACGGCCAACGTCCGCTCGCCATTATTCACGCCAAAGATGAAGCCAGCTGGCAGAGCGCCGCACAGGTGGTGAAAGCGGCAATAAGTGTGAGCGACCGCGCACCAAAAGAGACACCGACGGTCTATCGCCGCATAACTGAATAGCGGTATACTGATCTGATCGCTTTTTTTCAAAGCACAAGGTACGGAGAACATATGAAACGTGCATTTATCATGGTGCTGGACTCTTTCGGCATCGGCGCGACAGAAGACGCGGATCGCTTCGGCGACGCGGGTTCCGACACTCTCGGCCACATCGCTGAAGCCTGTGCGAAAGGTGAAGCAGATACCGGGCGCAAAGGTCCGCTTAATCTACCGAATCTCACTCGCCTCGGGCTTGCGAAAGCCCACGAAGGCGCAACCGGCGAGATCCCGGCCGGTATGGACGGCAACGCCGAGATTATTGGCGCGTATGCCTGGGCGCATGAACTCTCTTCCGGGAAAGATACGCCGTCAGGCCACTGGGAAATCGCCGGTGTACCAGTACTTTTCGACTGGGGCTACTTCAGCGATACCGAAAACAGCTTCCCGCAGGAGCTGTTGGATAAGCTGGTCGAGCGCGCTAACCTGCCGGGTTATCTCGGCAACTGCCACTCCTCCGGGACGGTCATTCTTGACCAGCTCGGCGAAGAGCATATGAAAACCGGCAAGCCGATTTTCTATACCTCTGCCGACTCGGTGTTCCAGATTGCCTGCCACGAAGAGACCTTTGGTCTCGATAAGCTCTATGAGCTGTGCGAAATTGCCCGCGAAGAGCTGACCGAAGGCGGCTACAACATTGGCCGCGTAATTGCGCGTCCGTTTGTGGGCGACAAAGCGGGTAACTTCCAGCGTACCGGCAACCGTCACGATTTGGCCGTTGAGCCGCCGTCCGCGACGGTGCTGCAAAAACTGGTTGAAGAGAAGGATGGGCAGGTGGTCTCCGTCGGTAAAATCGCCGATATCTACGCCAACTGCGGTATCACCAAAAAAGTGAAGGCTACCGGCCTCGACGCGCTGTTTGATGCCACGATTACCGAGATGAAAGAGGCGGGTGATAAGACCATTGTCTTTACCAACTTCGTCGATTTTGACTCCTCCTGGGGCCACCGCCGCGATGTCGCCGGTTATGCGGGCGGGCTGGAGCTGTTCGACCGCCGTCTGCCGGAGCTGATGGAGCTGGTGGGTGAAGATGATATCCTGATCCTTACCGCCGACCACGGCTGCGATCCGACCTGGAAAGGCACCGATCATACCCGCGAACACATTCCGGTTCTGATCTACGGCCCGAAAGTAAAAGCAGGCTCGCTGGGACACCGCGAGACCTTCGCTGATATTGGTCAGACGATCGCCCGCTACTTCGGCGTCTCTGATATGGAGTATGGCAAAGCCATGTTCTGATGTTTTTGGGCGGGGTCTTTCTCGCCCTCCATTTTCTAACAAGTCAAAGGAAGCAACGATGGCAACCCCACATATCAATGCAGAAATGGGCGATTTCGCGGACGTCGTACTGATGCCGGGCGACCCGCTGCGTGCAAAGCACATCGCCGAAACGTTTCTCGAAGATTATCGTGAAGTGAACAACGTGCGCGGCATGCTGGGCTACACCGGCACCTACAAAGGCCGCAAAATCTCTGTAATGGGTCATGGTATGGGTATTCCATCCTGCTCCATCTACACCAAAGAGCTGATCACCGATTTTGGCGTCAAAAAGATCATCCGCGTCGGCTCCTGCGGTGCCGTGCGTATGGATGTGAAACTGCGTGACATCGTCATCGGTATGGGTGCCTGCACCGACTCCAAAGTGAACCGTATGCGTTTCAAGGATCACGACTTCGCAGCGATCGCGGATTTCGACATGGTGCGTAACGCGGTTGACGCGGCGAAAAACCTTGGCGTTGATGCGCGCGTAGGTAACCTCTTCTCTGCCGATCTCTTCTACTCCCCGGATGGCGAGATGTTCGATGTGATGGAGAAGTACGGCATTCTCGGCGTGGAGATGGAAGCGGCGGGTATCTATGGCGTTGCGGCAGAGTTCGGTGCGAAAGCGCTGACAATCTGCACCGTTTCCGACCATATCCGCACCCACGAGCAGACCACCTCCGATGAGCGTCAAACCACGTTCAACGACATGATCAAAATCGCGCTGGAATCCGTCCTGCTGGGCGACAACGCGTAATTTTGCCTGCCGGGCGGCGGTAAGCTTGCCCGGCATTTTACCCCTTACTATCTATTCATCTTTTACTGCATATCTGCATGCTTTTCTTTTTAAATCAATAGAATAGTGATTGAGAATCTATTCACGTATCTATTCACACCCGATACGCACAGCGCCAGGCATACTGCTCTATCGCACTGCCTGTACAATCCACGCCGACAGTTCGCGCAGCTCCTGTTGCTGCTGCGGGAAATCTACCAGTAGCGCGTCGCACGCCTGTGCCAGCATATCGGCGCGATAGAGGCAGCCCTGCAAACGTGCCGCCAGCGCTTCCAGCGGTGCCGGGTTCAGGCTGTCGGTAAAGATCTGCGCGCGGGTGATATGCCCCTTTTCGACATCGAAGTGCAGCTCCACGCCGCCCCAGGTAAACCGCTCATCCAGCAAATGGCTGAAGGCCGGGGCCTGGCCAAAGTTCCACTCCCAGCTGCTCTGGCGGGCAAAAGTTTCGGCAAAGTTCGGCAGGTCCGGCGTTTTGTCCGGCGAGATAACCTCTGCCTCGACACGTTCGCCATAGTGCTCAAAGAAGGCCTCGGTGACGGCGGCGCAAATCTGCTCATGAGTGATACCCGGCAGCAGATCGACCAGATTCGCCACCCGACCGCGCACAGAGGTGATGCCTTTGGCCTGCAACTTCTTCTTATCCGGGTTGAGATAGTTCGCCAGACGGCTGAGATCGGCGTTGAGCAGCAGGGTGCCGTGGTGAAAGCCGCGATCCGGCGTTTCGCGATAGGCTGAGCCGGAGATTTTACGATCCCCTTCGGCGGTTTTGACCACCAGGTCGTTGCGCCCGGAGGCTTCCGCGTTAATGCCCAGCGCCTGTAGCGCATTGAGCACAATGGTGGTGGAGACGGTTTTGTCATACTCCGGCTTGCCGGCCATAAAGGTAAAACAGGTGTTGCCGAGATCGTGGAACACCGCGCCGCCGCCGCTGCTGCGCCTTGCCAGCCGCACGTTGTCCTCTTCCATGCGGCGAGTATTGCACTCCTTCCACGGATTCTGCGCCCGGCCAATCACTACCGTATCGGCGTTACGCCAGAGAAACAGCACCCGCTGCGTGGCGGGCATCTGGCGGAAGATCGACTCTTCAACCGCCAGGTTAAACCAGGGATCGTAAGAGTCGGAGATAAGAAGACGAAGCGTCGACATAGGCGATATCCTTGCTAAAAAATCAGGGGGCGTACGGGAAGCCGCGGCGGCTACTCTCGCTTTTCCTGCTCATCCTCTTCCGGCACCGCTTTATTGGCCGTCAGCAGGAAGGGGGACTGTTGCCAGCGGGTGCGTTTGCCCTGCAACAGGGTGCGCGTCAGCACTACGCCGATGGCCAGGGAGAGCAGCAGCATCAGACGCAGAATATTGGTGGTGTTATCCACCTGTTTAGCTTCCGTCGCCAGCGTGTGGGTATCCAGCGTCAGGCGCAGATAACCCAGCGGGCCGCTTTTGCCCTGGATTGGCTCAACGATCTGCTGATTGAAGTAGGCACCCGCCTTTTTGCCATCCAGCGCCAGTCGGTCACGTACCTCAATACCTTCACCGGCGCGCGCCACCAGGTCGCCCTGTGCATCGTAGACGCCAGCATCGAGAATGCGGCTCTCTTCCGTCAGCGGGCCTAAGATGGCGGCTATACGTTTTTCATCGGGCGTTTCGGTGCGCATCAGCGGGGTGAGATTGATCGTCACCTGACGCGCCAGGGTTCTTGCCAGCTCTTCAAACTGCGGATTTCGCTGGCGCTGATGCTTCTGGCTGAACCAGGAAGCACCCTGCATCAGCGCGACCAACAGCGCCAGACAGATAAGGACAATCACGGCGCGATGCAGCCGAAATTTAAGTTTTGCGCGACTCATGTGTCACCTGTTGTAAATTTGATGCTTAATGTTGCCAGAAGCGTTGATTACAAGGTAGCCTCTTGCGTTATTTTCCCCTCCGGTGCTTTCTGGCGCGAACGTTTTTACAGGAGCTTTAATGCCTAACAGTCTGACCTGGTGCGACCTGCCCGATGATGTTTCTCAGTGGCCGGGATTGCCGCTCTCTCTCAGTGGTGATGAGGTGATGCCTCTGGATTATCACGCTGGTCGCAGCGGCTGGTTGCTCTATAGCCGGAGCCTTGATAAGCAGCGTCTGACCACCTATCAGCGCAAGCTGGGTGCCGCGATGGTGATTGTTTCCGCCTGGAGCGTGGATGAGTATCAGGTGATTCGCCTGGCAGGCTCGCTGACGCCGCGCGCGACGCGCCTGGCGCACGATGAGGGCATGGACGTCGCGCCGCTCGGTAAAATCCCGCACCTGCGCTCGCCAGGGCTGCTGGTGATGGATATGGACTCCACCGCGATCCAGATTGAGTGCATTGATGAGATCGCCAAACTGGCCGGCACCGGCGAACAGGTGGCTGAAGTGACCGAGCGCGCGATGCGCGGTGAACTCGATTTCACCGCCAGCCTGCGCAGCCGCGTGGCGACCTTAAAAGGCGCGGATGCTGCTATCCTGCATCAGGTGCGCGAAAATCTGCCGCTGATGCCGGGTCTGGTGCAACTGGTGTTAAAACTGGAAACCCTCGGCTGGAAGGTGGCGATTGCCTCCGGCGGCTTTACCTTCTTTGCCGACTACCTGCGCGACAAGCTGCATCTGACGGCGGCGGTGGCGAATCAGCTGGAGATCGTCGACGGTAAATTTACCGGCCAGGTGCTGGGGGATATCGTCGATGCGCAGTACAAAGCGAAAACGCTGAAGCTGCTGGCGGAAGAGTATGAGATCGCCCCGGATCAGACCGTGGCGATTGGCGATGGCGCCAACGATCTTCCGATGATCAAATCCGCCGGCCTTGGCATCGCGTTTCACGCCAAACCAACCGTGAATGAGAAGGCGGAAGTGACCATTCGTCACGCCGACCTGATGGGCGTATTTTGTATCCTTTCCGGCAGTATTAATAAGAAGTAGAGGTGAATGTGGCGAAAGCTCCAAAACGTGCGTTTGTCTGTAATGAGTGCGGCGCTGATTATCCGCGCTGGCAGGGGCAATGCAGCGCCTGTCACGCCTGGAACACCATTACCGAAGTGCGCGTGGCCGCTTCGCCAACCGTTGCGCGCAACGAGCGCCTCTCCGGCTATGCGGGCAGCGCGGGCGTGTCGAAGGTGCAAAAGCTCTCCGACATTAGCCTCGAAGCGCTGCCGCGCTTCTCCACCGGTTTTAAAGAGTTTGACCGCGTCCTCGGCGGCGGCGTGGTGCCCGGCAGCGCCATTCTGATTGGCGGTAACCCGGGTGCGGGGAAATCGACGCTGCTGTTACAGACGCTCTGCAAGCTCTCCGAGCAGATGAAAACCCTTTATGTTACCGGCGAAGAGTCACTGCAGCAGGTGGCGATGCGCGCCCACCGTTTAGGGCTGCCGACCACTAACCTGAATATGCTCTCCGAGACCAGCATTGAGCAGATCTGCATGATTGCTGAAGAGGAGAAGCCGCGCCTGATGGTGATCGACTCCATCCAGGTAATGCACATGGCGGATATCCAGTCCTCGCCCGGCAGCGTCGCGCAGGTGCGCGAAACCGCGGCCTATCTCACCCGCTTTGCCAAAACCCGCGACGTAGCGATTGTAATGGTCGGCCACGTGACGAAAGATGGTTCGCTGGCGGGGCCGAAAGTGCTGGAGCACTGTATTGACTGTTCGGTACTGCTCGACGGCGATGCCGACTCCCGCTTCCGCACGCTGCGCAGCCATAAAAACCGCTTCGGCGCGGTGAATGAACTGGGCGTTTTCGCCATGACGGAGCAGGGGCTGCGCGAAGTGAGCAACCCGTCGGCCATCTTCCTTAGCCGCGGGGATGAAGTAACCTCCGGCAGTTCGGTGATGGTGGTCTGGGAAGGAACGCGCCCGCTGCTGGTGGAGATCCAGGCGCTGGTCGATCACTCCATGATGTCGAACCCGCGCCGCGTGGCGGTAGGGCTTGAGCAGAACCGGCTGGCGATTTTACTGGCCGTGCTGCACCGCCACGGCGGTTTGCAGATGGCGGACCAGGATGTGTTTGTCAATGTGGTCGGCGGGGTGAAAGTGACGGAAACCAGCGCCGACTTAGCGCTGCTGCTGGCGATGGTCTCCAGCCTGCGCGATCGCCCGCTGCCGCAGGATTTGGTGGTGTTCGGCGAAGTCGGGCTGGCCGGTGAGATCCGCCCGGTGCCGAGCGGCCAGGAGCGTATCTCGGAAGCGGCGAAGCACGGTTTTCGCCGGGCGATTGTTCCGGCGGCAAACGTGCCGAAAAAGGTGCCGGAAGGCATGCAGATCTTTGGCGTGAAGAAGCTCGCCGATGCGCTAAGCGTCTTTGACGACTTATAATTGGCTTATCACTTTTGCAGGAGGCAACGATGTCGTCATTCGACTACTTAAAAACCGCCATTCGCCAGAAGGGCTGCACGTTGCAGCAGGTCGCGGATGCCAGCGGCATGACCAAAGGCTACTTAAGCCAGCTGCTGAATGCCAAAATCAAAAGCCCCAGCGCGCAAAAGCTGGAGGCGCTGCACCGTTTCCTCGGGCTGGATTTCCCGCGTCGCGAGAAAAATATCGGCGTGGTGTTCGGCAAGTTCTATCCGCTGCACACTGGCCATATCTACCTGATCCAGCGCGCCTGTAGCCAGGTTGACGAGCTGCATATCATCCTCGGGTATGACGAAACCCGCGACCGCGCGCTGTTTGAAGAAAGCGCGATGTCGCAGCAGCCAACGGTGAGCGACCGTCTGCGCTGGCTGCTGCAAACTTTTAAGTATCAGAAAAATATCCGTATTCACGCGTTCAACGAAGAGGGGATGGAGCCCTATCCTCACGGTTGGGACGTCTGGAGCAATGGCATCAAAGCCTTTATGGCGGAAAAGGGCATTACGCCGAACTGGATTTACACTTCTGAAGCTGCGGATGCGCCGCAATATTTGCAGCATCTCGGCACGGAAGCGGTGCTGGTCGATCCCGAGCGCACCTTTATGAACATTAGCGGCTCACAAATTCGTGAAAACCCGTTCCGCTACTGGGAGTACATCCCGACGGAAGTGAAGCCCTTCTTTGTGCGCACGGTGGCGATCCTTGGCGGCGAGTCGAGCGGGAAGTCGACGCTGGTGAACAAGCTTGCCAATATCTTCAACACCACCAGCGCCTGGGAGTTTGGTCGCGATTATGTCTTCTCCCATCTCGGTGGCGATGAGATTGCGCTGCAATATTCCGACTACGACAAAATTGCTCTAGGCCATGCGCAATACATTGATTTCGCGGTGAAATACGCCAATAAAGTCGCCTTTATCGATACCGACTTTGTCACCACGCAGGCCTTCTGTAAAAAGTATGAGGGGCGCGAGCACCCCTTTGTGCAGGCGCTGATCGATGAGTATCGTTTCGATCTGGTGATCCTGCTGGAAAACAATACGCCGTGGATCAACGACGGCTTGCGTAGCCTCGGCAGCTCTGTCGATCGCCGTGAGTTTCAGGATCTGCTGGTCTCGATGCTGGAAGCGAACAATATCGACTATGTTCGCGTTGAAGAGGCCGATTACGACTCACGCTTCCTGCAGTGTGTTGACCTGGTAAAACAGCTGATGGGCGCGTAGCGCGCGCTCTCTGGCCGGTCTGGCGCATGCGCTCTCCGGCCAGAAACAGCGCAGATGAGAGAGCGTTTTCCAGCGCATATGCACCTGCGCCAGCGCGGCAATTGAGCGCAGGTTCACTTTGCGCAGCAGATTGTATTTGTGGGTACTCAGGGTTTTACTGCCCAGCTCGCCATAATCAAAAATCCCGTTTTGATACTCGCTGTTCATCACATACGTCAGCAGTGCCCGCTCTTTGCGCGTGAGGGGCGGTGATGGCGGCGTATATTTACGCTGCCGCCAGGGGCGGTATTTCAGCTGAAGCGGTAACGCTTTTATAGCAATGCGCTTTTCGATTTTAAAAAAGGGCTGTAATAAAAAATGCTCAAAAGATTGGTCGCCAGACATAATCGTTTTTAATGTCGGTAGCGTGGTAATAATCAGAAAGTGATTATCGAAATCGACGATAACGTCCTCTTCGGCAAGGTTGAAGATTCCCTGATCAAACAGTGCCCGCAGCCCGCACGCCAGGAAGCGATCGTCTGTAATGATGTGCATAAGAGGGCTCCCTTTGCTGCCTGTTACGAGGAAGCAAAATGGTAGCGACTGGGTGTAGCGTTATTCAAGATGCGGCTTTTTTAGCGAAAGCTAAAACAGATATTCTGCCGATAGACATTGCGCAGTGATATCTGCTTTGGATTAGCGTCGTCTGATGCGGTTTATTTTTATTTTATTTCCATGGCGAATATAACGAGGTGGCTTATTCGTCCTGAATAACAGAAAAACAAAAATACTTTTTTAGTGCGGGAAAGAAGAGGAATTTGCTGAGGGTTTGCGGGAAAAAAAGCGAATGGGTCTCCCCATTCGCTCTGCTTATTACTTGGTAATACGTTTGTACTTGATACGCTTCGGCTCCAGCGCATCGGCGCCCAGCGTGCGTTTTTTGTACTCTTCGTATTCGGTGAAGTTACCTTCGAAGAACTCCACTTTACCCTCATCCTGGTAATCCAGAATGTGGGTGGCGATACGGTCAAGGAACCAGCGGTCATGCGAGATAACCATCGCGCAGCCCGGGAACTCCAGCAGGGCGTTTTCCAGCGCGCGCAGGGTTTCGATATCCAGGTCGTTGGTTGGTTCATCGAGCAGCAGCATGTTGCCGCCAACCTGCAGCAGCTTCGCCAGGTGCAGACGACCGCGCTCACCACCGGAGAGTTCGCCAACGCGTTTGCCCTGGTCGGTGCCTTTAAAGTTAAAGCGGCCAACGTAGGCGCGGCTTGGCATCTCGGTGTTGCCGATACGCATGATATCCAGCCCGCCGGAGACCTCTTCCCAGACGGTCTTGTTGTTATCCATCGCGTCACGGAACTGGTCAACAGAGGCCAGTTTCACCGTTTCACCAAGCGTGATAGTGCCGGCATCAGGCTGCTCCTGACCGGACATCATGCGGAACAGCGTCGATTTACCGGCGCCGTTCGGGCCGATAATGCCGACGATGGCTCCCTTCGGTACGGAGAAGGAGAGGTTATCGATCAGCTGGCGGTCGCCATAGGCTTTGCACAGGTTGCTGACTTCAACCACTTTATCGCCCAGACGCGCGCCTGGCGGAATAAAGAGTTCGTTGGTTTCGTTACGTTTCTGGTACTCGGTGCTGTTAAGTTCTTCAAAGCGTGCCAGGCGGGCTTTGCCCTTCGACTGACGGCCTTTCGCGCCCTGGCGAACCCACTCCAGTTCTTTCTCAATGGATTTACGGCGAGCCGCTTCCTGAGAGGCTTCCTGCGCCAGACGCTGATCTTTCTGCTCCAGCCACGAGGAGTAGTTGCCTTCCCATGGAATACCTTCACCGCGGTCAAGCTCCAGGATCCAGCCCGCAACGTTATCGAGGAAGTAACGGTCGTGGGTAATCGCCACTACGGTACCTTCAAAGTCGTGCAGGAAGCGTTCCAGCCAGGCAACGGATTCGGCATCCAGGTGGTTGGTTGGTTCGTCGAGCAGCAGCATGTCCGGCTTTTCCAGCAGCAGACGGCACAGCGCGACGCGGCGGCGTTCACCCCCGGAGAGAGTGGCGATTTTCGCATCCCACTCCGGCAGACGCAGCGCATCGGCGGCGCGCTCAAGCTGCACGTTCAGGTTGTGACCGTCGTGCGCCTGGATAATCTCTTCCAGCTTGCCCTGTTCGGCGGCGAGCTTGTCGAAATCCGCCTCCGGCTCAGCGTAGAGTGCGTAAACTTCATCCAGACGTTTCAGCGCGTTAACCACTTCAGAAAGGGCTTCTTCAACCGATTCACGAACCGTCTGCTCAGGATTGAGCTGCGGCTCCTGCGGCAGGTAACCGATTTTAATACCCGGTTGCGCGCGCGCTTCCCCTTCGATGTCGGTATCAATACCGGCCATGATGCGCAGCAGCGTCGATTTACCGGCACCGTTAAGGCCGAGTACGCCGATCTTTGCGCCAGGGAAGAAACTGAGGGAGATATTTTTCAGAATATGACGTTTCGGCGGAACAACTTTGCCGACACGGTGCATGGTATATACGAATTGAGCCACGGTGGACTTCGCCTCTTTGTTATGAGTAGTGCATTTAACAGCGGAGTGTAGCCGTTTTCGCGCGCTAATCCCAGCCAGCGACGCTCACACTGTTAAATCACACCAGAAAGGTAAAAAAGTGTGCGTAACGTGGCGCGTTACGGCATGCCCGGTTAGCATTAACCCCTGTATGCGGCATGATGCTGTAAAAATGTGACAGATAAGAGGAAAGAGCTGTGCAGAGAGCTAAACATGCCGCCTGGCGGTTAGCGGCGGCCTGCGTGTGTTTGCTGTCCTTCAGCAATGCGGCGCGGGCGGACTCACTGGATGAACAACGCGATCGGTATGCGCAAATTAAAAGCGCCTGGGACAACAGCCAGATGGACGTTGTGCAGCAGCTAATGCCGACGCTGCAAACTTATCCCCTTTACCCCTACCTGCAATACCGGCAGATCACCGACGATTTGATGAGCGAACCGGCGCTCACTGTCACCCAGTTTGTGCAGCAGTATCCGACGCTGCCCGCCGCGCGTACGTTGAAAAACCGCTTTGTGAACGAGCTGGCGCGGCGTCAGGACTGGCAGGGTTTGTTGGCCTTTAGCCCGGACAAACCCACGACCACCGAGGCGCAGTGCAACTACTACTTCGCCAAATGGAACAGCGGCCAGGCGGATGAAGCCTGGGCGGGCGCGAAAGATCTCTGGCTGAGTGGTAAAAGCCAGCCCAACGCCTGCGATCAGCTGTTTGGCGCATGGCGCGCGTCGGGCAAACAGGATCCGCTCGCTTACCTGGAGCGGATCCGCCTGGCGATGAAAGCCGGTAATACGCGGCTTGTTACGCTGCTGGCGAGCCAGATGCCGCCCGATTACCAGACCATCTCGTCGGCGATCGTGACGCTCGCAAACGATCCGATGACGGTGATGAGTTTCGCTACCACCACCGGAGCGACGGACTTTACGCGCCAGATGGCGGCTGAAGCGTTTGAAAGCGTGGCGCGCCAGGATGTGGAAAATGCCCGGCTAATGATCCCGTCACTGGCCCAGGCGCAAAAACTCAACGAAGAGCAGACGCAGCAGCTACGCGAGACGGTCGCGTGGCGGCTGATGGGCAATGATGTGACCAGTGAGCAGGCGCGCTGGCGCGACGATACGATTATGCGTTCGCAATCCGTTTCACTGCTGGAGCGGCGTGTTCGTATGGCGCTCAGTAATGGCGATCGCCGCGGGCTGAATACCTGGCTTTCGCGCCTGCCGATGGAGGCGAAAGAGAAAGATGAGTGGCGCTACTGGCAGGCCGATCTGCTGCTGGAGCGCGGGCGTGAAAACGACGCCAAAGAGATCCTCCATGCGCTGATGCAGCAACGCGGCTTCTACCCGATGGCTGCCGCGCAGCGTCTGGGCGAAGCGTATCAGTTGAAGATAGATAAGGCTGATGGCAACGTCGATCCGACCCTGTTGCAGAGTACAGAGATGGCGCGCGTGCGCGAGCTGATGTACTGGAAGATGGATAACACCGCGCGCGGTGAGTGGGCGAATCTGGTCTCCAGCCGCAGCCAGCAACAGCAGGCGCAGCTGGCGCGCTATGCTTTTGAGCAGCAGTGGTGGGATCTGAGCGTGCAGGCGACGATCAGCGGCAAGTTGTGGGATCAGTTAGAGGAGCGCTTCCCGCTGGCGTATCGCGATCTCTATACGCGCTATACCGGCGATAAGCAGATTTCGCCGAGTTATGCGATGGCTATCTCTCGCCAGGAGAGTGCGTGGAACCCGACGGCGCGCTCGCCGGTCGGCGCGAGCGGGCTGATGCAAATTATGCCTGCCACCGCCACGCATACGGTGAAGATGTTTTCGATCCCGGGCTACAGTAACTCCAGCCAGCTCTTCGATCCGGAAACCAACATCAAGATTGGCACCAGCTATCTGCAGTATGTCTACCAGCAGTTTGGCGATAACCGTATTTTCGCCTCGGCGGCTTATAACGCCGGGCCGGGAAGGGTGCGTAGCTGGCTGAATAACAGCGGCGGCAAGCTGGATGCGGTGGCGTTTATCGAGAGCATTCCTTTCTCGGAAACGCGCGGTTATGTGAAAAACGTGCTGGCTTATGATGCCTACTACCGTTACTTCCTGCAGGACGAGAAAGCGACCATCCTCAGTGACGCTGAATGGCAGCGCCGTTACTGATTAGTGTGGTTTATGCTATGCTGCGTACTCATGCACGAGTACGCAGCATAAAAATCCCTAACACGGCGACAAACTATGACTCAGCAATCCCCCTATTCAGTGGCGATGGCCGAACAGCGCGAGCAGGAGTGGCAACGCTTTGTTGATCTGCTCAGGCAGGCGTACGACAACGAACTGCATATCCCGTTGCTTAACCTGATGCTTACGCCGGACGAGCGCGAAGCGCTGGGCACGCGGGTGCGTATTATCGAAGAGCTATTGCGCGGCGAGATGAGCCAGCGCGAGCTGAAAAACGAGCTTGGCGCGGGCATTGCGACCATCACGCGCGGCTCCAACAGTCTGAAAGCCGCGCCGACGGATTTGCGTCTGTGGCTGGAAAAAGCGTTACTTAACGCTCAACGATAAACGGCGTTATGGAACGGGCTGAGCGCTAAAATCACCGCCTGGTGATAGACGCTTTCGCGGGTCAGCGCCCCGGCGGTAAAGACGCCAATGGCTCCCTCTTTGCGGCCAATCTCATCAATGCCGGTATAGCGTGACATCACCGGTCCCAGCGCTTCGCCAGCGTTCACATCGCGCAGAATCACCTCCGGCAGCGGCAGCGTTGCCGAGCGGGATTCGCCGGTTAACTCGCCACTTTCAATCACCACCCAACTGAAGGTGCTCCCTTCATCAATACCCGCTTCGATCGCCACCCAAAAATCCGCGTTCGGCTGCGCCGCACGCGCGTTTCGCACGCGGTTTCGTGCGCCAGCTCGCGTTTCTTCACTGCCGAAGGGTTGTTCCGGGACGCCGCTCTCGACGGAAATAGCGTCAATATGGCAGCATCCTTCGCCGAAAATCTGGTTAAAAGCGTGCAGAATCGCCCGAATTTTGGCGGGATTGGTGGTAGCGCAGACAACTTGGTGCATAATCATCTAAGGCATGTCCGAGAGGAAACTGCTTTTCCCATGCGGACTTGAGCCTTCCTCAGAGAAATAAATTCATCGCAGTATAATGGATAACAATACATGTTACAGGTATACCTTGTTCGCCACGGTGAAACCCTTTGGAACGCCGAGCGTCGTATTCAAGGCCAGTCTGACAGTCCGTTAACCGACAAAGGCGAAACACAGGCCCGTCAGGTGGCGGAACGCGCGAAAGCACTGGGCATCACCCACATTATCACCAGCGACCTGGGGCGTACGCGCCGCACGGCGGAGATTATCGCGGACATTTGCGGCTGCGACGTGACGCTGGAACCGCGCCTGCGCGAGCTCAATATGGGCGTGCTGGAGCGACGCCCCCTTGACTCTTTAACCGAAGAGGAAGAGGGCTGGCGTCGTCAACTGGTCAACGGCACCGCAGATGGCCGCATTCCTGAAGGGGAGTCTATGCAGGAGCTGAGCGAGCGTATGCACGCCGCGCTGGCAGCCTGTCTCGAATTGCCAGAAGGCAGCCGTCCGTTGCTGGTGAGCCACGGCATGGCGCTGGGGTGTCTGGTGAGCACGATCCTTGGCCTGCCGGCCTACGCCGAGCGCCGTTTGCGCCTGCGTAACTGCTCCATCTCCCGCATCGACTATCAGCAGAGCCCATGGCTGGCGTCAGGCTGGGTGGTGGAAACCGCAGGCGACGTCTCACATCTGGACGCCCCTGCGCTCGATGAGATGCAGCGCTAACGGCGGATAGGGATCAGATACTCGCAGCGAATGTGCGTCGGCGGTTCACGATCGTTGGTGGCGTTGCGCTGCGGGTAGAAGTGTTCGATATCCTGGCCTTTACGGCGCGTCAGCTGCAGCATCGGCATGCAGGTGCCGTAGACGGTCAGGATAAACTCCTGCAACCCTTCCGGTGCGCCATCATAGGAGAAGGCAACATAGTCTCCCCCTTCCAGCGCGACCGGCTGAGCGTTGCTCAGGTAACCATTCGCCTGCTCCGGCGTCAGGGCGGTGGTGTAAAAGACTTCCTGCTCGTCATCTTTTTCCTGGCTTGGCCGCGGCTCGTGCAGGCCGTACAACTCATCCGGGATGGTAGGCGCATTGCTTAAAAACTCACGCCAGAACTGGATACGCATCTGGTTACGAAAATCGGAGATCTCCTCCAGCGCGCAGGTGTAACTTTGCGTGGTGCCGATAAGCTTCATCGGCGGCAGCGTGACAAAGCTGTGCGTCGGTAAGGCGAACTCGCCCAGACGCAGCGGCGGCCGGATGCCAAACGAGTTCCAGTCCGGTGAACGGCGATAGAGCGCTGGGGTAACGGCAAACTGTTTTTTAAACGCGCGGGTGAACGTTTGTTGGGAATCGAAGCGATACTGTAGCGCGATATCAAGAATCGGGCGGGCGGTAAGACGCAGCGCAACGGCGGATTTCGACAAACGGCGGGCACGAATATAGGCGCCGATAGCGTGGCCTGTGACATCCTTGAACATCCTTTGCAAATGCCACTTGGAATAACCCGCTTTTGCCGCCACATTATCTAACGACAGCGGCTGATCGAGATGGCCTTCCAGCCAGGCAAGTAAGTCGCGAATGATGCCAGCCTGATCCATAAAATATCCTCTTCCATAGCACAGCAGCGGTGAACGCTTGATATCAGGGGAGGGATAATAGCGGGTTTTAAGGGGTTTAGCATGCAGTGTTTTTTTTGCACTGACCCGCGCATTGTGACTGATTTTAATCATAAATTTTGTAAATGGGTGATCTGCAAACAGTTTCTCATATGAAAACTGAATAGTTGCGTAACGTAATATTCAAAAATGGTAACAATATGAAATATACAAAGTTTGTTATTCCTGCTCTCCTGTTGACCTCGCTAGCTTCCGCACAGGCGGAGCAGATTGGATCGGTGGATACGGTATTCAAGATTTTCGGCCCTGATCACAAAATCGTGGTGGAAGCCTTCGACGATCCCGATGTGAAAAACGTTACCTGTTATATCAGCCGGGCGAAAACCGGCGGTATCAAAGGCGGTCTTGGTTTAGCAGAGGATACCTCCGATGCGGCGATCTCCTGCCAGCAGGTAGGGCCGGTTGAGCTGAGCGATAAGATTAAGAACGGCAAAGCGCAGGGCGACGTCGTGTTCCAGAAGCGCACCTCGTTAGTTTTCAAAAAGTTACAGGTGGTTCGTTTCTACGATTCCAAACGTAACGCGCTGACCTATTTAGCCTATTCCGATAAAGTGGTCGAAGGTTCACCGAAGAACGCCATCAGCGCAGTGCCGATCATGCCGTGGGGTAAATAAGCAACGTGTCTATGCCGCAACCGCTGATTTGGCTGGTGGAAGATGAAGCCAGCATCGCTGAAACCTTACTCTATATGCTGCAACAGGATGGGTTTGCCGTCACCGCGTTTGAGCGGGGATTACCGGTACTGGATGCAGCGGCACAGCGGTTGCCCGAATTGGTCATCCTTGATGTTGGCCTGCCGGATATCAGCGGCTTTGAGCTGTGCCGGCGTCTGCTGGCGCGCGCACCCGCGCTGCCAGTGCTGTTTCTGACCGCGCGCAGCGAAGAGGTCGACAAACTGCTGGGGCTGGAGATGGGCGCGGATGACTATATCGCCAAACCCTTCTCGCCGCGCGAAGTGTGCGCCCGCGTGCGCACCGTGTTGCGTAGGTTGCAGAAAGCGTCGCTGCATAGCGACCGTATCCGCGTCGGCGAGTTTGAACTGGATGAAACCGCGGCGATTATCCTCTGGTGCGGCGAAACGCTGAATCTGACGCGGTATGAATTCCTGTTAATGAAAACACTATTGCAGGCGCCGGGCAGGATCTTCTCGCGCCAGCAGTTGATGGACCAGGTGTGGTGCGATGGGCAAGAGAGCTTCGATCGTACCGTCGACACCCATATCAAAACGCTGCGCGCCAAGCTGCGCGCAATCAATCCTGAACTGACGCCAATCAATACCCATCGCGGCATGGGTTACAGCCTGGGGCTGCGCTGATGCGTATCGGCATGCGCCTGCTGCTGGGCTACTTCCTGATTGTGGCAGTGGCCGCCTGGTTTGTGCTGTTTATCTTCGTGCAGGAGATCAAACCCGGCGTGCGTCGCGCCACCGAAGGCACGCTGATTGATACCGCGACATTGCTGGCAGAGTTTGCCCGCGAGGATTTGCGCAGCGGGCATGCACAGGATGGGCGGCTGGCGCAGGCCTTTGCCACCCTTCATCAGCACCCGATTAACGCCCATATCAACGGTATTCACAAAGTGCGCAACGAGTACCATGTCTATATGACGGACGCGAGCGGGCGCGTGGTATTTGATTCGACGGGCAAGGCGCTGGGCGAGGACTATTCGCGCTGGAATGATGTCTGGTTAACGCTGCGCGGGCAGTATGGCGCGCGTAGCTCACCCTTGGTTGCGGGCGATCCGCAAAGTACGGTGATGTATGTCGCTGCGCCTGTGACGGATGCGGGGCGGATCATTGGCGTGGTGAGCGTCGGTAAACCCAATAGCGCAATGGAGCCGGTGATAAAACGCAGCGAACGGCGCATTTTGTGGGCTGGTGGCGCACTGCTCGGCATTGCGCTGCTGATTGGCGGGGCGATGGTCTGGTGGATCAACCGCGCGATCGGCAAGCTCGCTCGTTATGCGGATTCGGTAACCGAAGACCGCCCGGTGCCATTGCCTGAACTGGGCAGCAGCGAGCTGCGCAAACTGGCGCAGGCGCTGGAGAGCATGCGCGTCAAGCTGGAGGGGAAAAACTATATTGAGCAGTATGTTTATGCCCTGACCCATGAGCTGAAAAGCCCGCTGGCGGCGATCCGCGGCGCGGCAGAGATCCTGCGTGAACATCCTCCCCAGCCAGTCGCGACCCGCTTCACGGAGAATATTCTCGCGCAGAATAGCCGTATGCAGCGCCTGGTTGAGAAGTTGCTGCATCAGGCGAAGCTGGAGAACCGTCTGGAGATCGCCTTTGCGCCTGTTGAGATGAGTGCGCTCTTTCAGCAATTGCAGGAGGAGCGAAGCGCGGTGGCAGCGGCAAAGGCGCTAAACCTTGTTTTTGAAGCCAACGATGCGGTGGTGGCGGGTGATAAAGAGCTGCTGGCGCAGGCGGTGGGAAACCTGCTGGATAATGCCATCGACTTTACACCTGCTGGTGGCAATATTGTGCTGCGCGCCGCAGAGGAAGCCGACAAGATAGTCATCACGGTGAGCGACAGCGGTGCCGGTATTCCTGATTATGCGCTGCCGCGCATCTTTGAGCGCTTCTACTCCCTGCCGCGCGGAAATGGGCAGAAGAGCAGCGGATTAGGGCTGGCCTTTGTCCAGGAAGTCGCGCGCTTGCATCACGGCGCTATCACCGTTTCCAACCGTGAGGAAGGCGGTTGCGAAGCCCGTCTGACACTTCACCCTCACTTCACATAACTTCAAATGCTTCACACATAGCCTCGTTATGCTGCGCGCATCACTAAGGAGAAGGCTATGTTGAAATCCCCCCTGTTCTGGAAAATGGTTACGCTGGCAAGTTGCCTGTGTGTATTACTTATCCCGCTGACAATGCTCAGCAGCCTGATTGGCGAGCGCGCCGATTATCGACATGACGTGACCGATACGCTGCGCCAGAGCAGCGCCGGCTCGCAAAAACTGATCGGCCCGCTGATCGCCATCCCGGTAACGGAAACCACCGTGTCGCTGGAGAGCAGCGGCGAAAACGAACCGCCGAAAGAGATACGCCGCAAGCAGAGTTTCATCCGTTTATGGTTGCCGGAATCGCTGATGGTCAACGGCAATCAGCAGGTTGAAACACGCAAAATCGGTATCTATGACGGGCAGATCTGGCACAACAACATTGATATTAACGCCGAGTTCGACCCGAAGCGGCTGGATATCAAACCGAGTGAAAATGTGACGCTTGGCGAACCGTTTATCGTGCTGGCGGTGAGCGACTCACGCGGCATTGGCCTGGTGCGCAGCACAAGCGTTAATGGCGAAGCGCTGCGCGTCGAGCCGGGGACCGGGTTGACGAGCGATCTGCAGGGCGTGCATATGCCGCTGGCGATGGAGAGCCTGCAAAAACCGCTCAAGCTGGCGATGTCGTTCAATCTGAGTGGAACCGGTGAATTTTCCGTGGTGCCGCTTGGCCGTAATAGCGAGATGGCGCTGAAGGGCGACTGGCCGCACCAGGGGTTTATGGGCGATTTCCTGCCGGAAAAACGTGAAGTGAGCGAGAGCGGATTCCAGGCGCACTGGCAGAGTAGCTGGTTTGCCAACAATCTGGACAGTAAAGTGCGCGATATGACCGTGCTCTCCAGTAAGAACAATTGGGAACTGCCGGCGTTCAGCGTCAATATCGTCACCCAGGCGGATCAGTATCAACTGACCGACAGAGCGATAAAGTATGCCATCTTGCTGATCGTGCTGACTTTCCTCGCCTTCTTCGTGTTTGAAAGCCTCACCGCGCGGCAGATGCACCCGATGCAATATCTGCTGGTTGGTCTGTCGCTGGTGATGTTTTATCTGGTATTACTGGCGCTCTCTGAACACACCGGATTTACCGTCGCGTGGATTATTGCCAGCCTGCTCGGTGCGCTGTTGAACGGCTTCTATCTGCAGGGCGTAATGAAAAGTTGGCGTGCCAGTCTGGGCTTTACCGCCGCGCTACTGCTGCTTGATGCGGTGATGTGGGGGCTGCTCAACTCTGAGGATAATGCGCTCTTACTGGGAACCGGCGTGCTGTTTGTGGCGCTGACCGCGGTGATGTTCCTGACGCGTAAATTTGACTGGTATGCGCTCTCGGCGGCAGGGATAAAACGGATCGCAGCAGAGCCTGCGACGGAAGATGAGTTAAGGATCTGGAAATAAAAAAAGCGGCGCACTGTGCGCCGCTTTTTCGTTTGCGTTCGTTTATTCCTGCAGATCGCCGCAGAAGCGGTAACCTTCGCCATGAATAGTGGCGATAATTTCTGGCGTATCCGGCGTTGATTCAAAGTGCTTACGGATACGGCGGATGGTGACATCCACGGTACGATCGTGCGGTTTCAACTCACGCCCGGTCATTTTTTTCAGCAGCTCAGCACGCGACTGAATCTTGCCCGGGTTTTCGCAGAAGTGCAGCATCGCGCGGAACTCACTGCGCGGCAGCTTATACTGCTCGCCGTTCGGGCTAATCAGCGAACGACTGTTGATATCCAGCTCCCAGCCATTGAATTTGTAGCTATCGACGCTGCGGCGCTCTTCGCTGATGGTACCGAGATTCATGGTACGGGACAGCAGGTTGCGCGCGCGGATAGTCAATTCACGCGGGTTAAAAGGTTTAGTGATGTAATCGTCAGCGCCAATTTCAAGACCGAGGATCTTATCGACCTCGTTGTCGCGACCGGTCAGAAACATCAGCGCGACATTTGCTTGCTCACGCAGCTCACGCGCCAGTAAAAGACCATTTTTACCCGGCAGATTGATATCCATAATCACCAGGTTTACATCGTGTTCAGAAAGGATCTGATGCATTTCAGCGCCATCAGTCGCTTCAAAGACATCGTAGCCTTCTGCTTCGAAAATGCTTTTCAACGTGTTGCGTGTTACCAACTCGTCTTCAACAATAAGAATGTGCGGGATCTGCATGTTTGCTACCTAAATTGCCAACTAAATCGAAACAGGAAGTACAAAAGTCCCTGACCAGCCTGGTGCATGTCGAAAATTAACATGACGGCATAACATGACTAAAGTACGTAATTGCGTTCTTGATGCACTTTCCATCAACGTCAACAACATCATTAGCTTGGTCGTGGGCACTTTCCCTCTGAACCCGACAGTGTCAAAAACGGCTGTCATCCTAACCATTTTAACAGCAACATAACAGGCTAAGACGCAAATGACACCCAATAAAACTACGCTTCGTTGACATATATCAAGTTCAATTGTAGCACGTTAACACTTTAGCGAAATTCTGATAGCCAGCTGCTAGCTTCTATTACAAATTTTCAATAAACCAAGTAGTTGCGTGCGCTAATTGATAAATAGCCTGAATCCAACACAGGCAGACATTTCTGTATTAAAATGCCAAGAAGAAACAGAGGGATATGCCCGTTCTGTTAACATCTTAACAGGTAATATTGCTGATAAACAGTTTAGCTTTTTTTAAGCGTAGAGACGGGTCAGATCGGCGATTAGTGTTATGTAATTGTAAATTCGCTCCGCGTAATATGTTGATTGATGTCACATTTTTTCAGCGGGCATGAAAAAAGAAGGTTTCGATGCAACTGGCAATTGTTCTTGTCTCCCCCGCGCGAGCGGAAAACGTTGGCGCAGCGGCGCGTGCCATGAAAACGATGGGCTTTACTGATTTACGTATTGTCGACAGCGATGCCCATTTACAGGAAGCCGCACGGCGTGTTGCGCACGGTTCAGGAGAGATCCTGGATAACGCGAAACATTACGCGACGCTCGCCGACGCGCTGACCGATATTCCTTTCACCATTGCCACCACTGCGCGTAGCCGGGCGAAATTTCACTATTACGCGACGCCTGAGCAACTTGTGCCGTTATTAGAGGAAAAAAGCGCCTGGCTTAGCGGCGCGGCGTTGGTTTTTGGGCGCGAGGATTCCGGGCTGACCAATGATGAACTGGCGCTGGCGGATATTTTAACCGGCGTGCCGATGGCGGCAGATTACCCTTCGCTTAATCTCGGCCAGGCGGTAATGGTATTTTGCTATCAATTATCTGCGTTAATGCAAAGTGCGCCGCAAACCATTTCTCAGGTTGATAATAACCAGTTAAGTGCACTGCGTTTACGGGCACATAATTTACTCAAAAAATTAGACGTGGTTGACGATATGAAAATGGTCGACTGGCTGGACCAGCGGCTTGGCTTACTTGAGCAGCGCGACACCGCCATGTTGCACCGTTTGCTTCACGATATCGAAAAAAAGCTTATCGAGTAACGCGCTGTAATAAGATTCTTTTATAGCTGAAGATGCTGCGATATCGATTTCTCATCGCCCTGATCGGGCTGTAAACGGCTCCGCTTTTAGCGCAGACGGGAATTGAATAAATTCTGCATAAATAAAAAATAAATTGACTTAAGCAGGCAGATACTTTAACCAATATAGGCATACAGCACAGACAGATAATAATACAGAGCACAACATCCATGGCACGCATCTGCACGATTACCACTATTACAACCATCACCATTACCACAGGTAACGGTGCGGGCTGACGCGTACAGGAAATACTGAAAAAAGCCCGCACCTGAACAGTGCGGGCTTTTTTTTCGAGCAAAAATCAAGGGGTAAAGCATGAGAGTGTTGAAGTTCGGCGGTACATCAGTGGCAAATGCGGAGCGTTTTCTGCGTGTTGCCGATATTTTGGAAAGTAATGCCAGGCAGGGGCAAGTCGCAACCGTACTCTCTGCTCCCGCAAAAATTACTAACCATCTTGTCGCGATGATTGAAAAAACCATCTCCGGACAGGATGCCATTCCCAACATTAGCGATGCGGAGCGTATTTTCTCCGAGCTGCTGCAGGGGCTTTCAGATGCGCAGCCCGGCTTTCCGCTCGCACAACTCAAAACCGTGGTCGATGCCGAGTTCGCGCAGATCAAACATGTTCTGCACGGCATCAGCCTGCTGGGCCAGTGCCCGGACAGCATCAATGCTGCGCTTATCTGCCGGGGTGAAAAGCTCTCTATCGCGATTATGGCCGGGCTGCTGGAAGCACGCGGTCACAAAGTGACGGTTATCGATCCGGTCGAAAAACTGCTCGCGGTCGGGCACTATCTCGAATCAACGGTCGATATCGCTGAATCCACGCGCCGTATCGAAGCGAGCCGTATTCCGCAGGATCATATGGTGCTGATGGCCGGTTTCACCGCCGGGAATGAGAAGGGCGAACTGGTGGTGCTTGGGCGTAACGGCTCCGATTACTCCGCCGCCGTGCTGGCCGCATGTTTACGCGCCGACTGTTGTGAAATCTGGACGGATGTTGACGGCGTATATACCTGCGACCCGCGCCAGGTGCCGGACGCCAGGCTGCTGAAGTCGATGTCCTATCAGGAAGCCATGGAGCTCTCCTACTTCGGCGCTAAAGTTCTTCATCCCCGCACCATTACCCCCATCGCCCAGTTCCAGATCCCATGCCTGATTAAAAACACCGGTAACCCGCAAGCACCAGGTACGCTGATTGGCGCCACCTCGGATGATGATGCATTGCCGGTTAAGGGCATCTCGAATCTTAACAATATGGCGATGTTCAGCGTTTCCGGCCCGGGAATGAAAGGGATGGTCGGCATGGCCGCCCGCGTCTTCGCCACCATGTCGCGCAACGGCATCTCCGTTGTGCTGATCACACAATCTTCATCCGAATACAGCATCAGCTTCTGCGTGCCGCAGTCCGACTGCGCCCGTGCGCAGCGCGCGATGAATGAAGAGTTCTATCTGGAACTGAAAGAGGGGCTGCTGGAGCCGCTCGCGGTGATGGAGCGCCTGGCGATCATCTCTGTTGTCGGCGACGGCATGCGCACCTTACGCGGCATCTCGGCGAAATTCTTTGCCGCACTGGCGCGCGCCAATATCAATATCGTGGCAATTGCCCAGGGTTCCTCTGAGCGTTCCATCTCTGTTGTGGTCAGTAATGATGATGCAACGACCGGTGTTCGCGTCACCCACCAGATGTTGTTCAACACCGATCAGGTGATTGAAGTCTTTGTGATCGGCGTTGGCGGCGTTGGCGGCGCATTGCTGGAACAGCTTAAGCGCCAGCAAACGTGGCTGAAAAGTAAGCATATCGATCTGCGCGTCTGCGGCGTCGCTAACTCAAGAGCGCTGCTGACCAATGTTCATGGGTTGAACCTGGATAACTGGCAGGCAGAACTTGCCGAAGCGAAGGAGCCGTTTAACCTTGGCCGACTGATTCGTCTGGTGAAGGAGTATCACCTGCTGAACCCTGTGATCGTCGATTGCACCTCCAACCAGGCGGTCGCCGATCAGTATGCCGACTTCCTGCGCGAAGGTTTCCACGTCGTCACGCCGAACAAAAAAGCGAACACCTCGTCGATGGATTACTACCATCAGCTGCGCCGCGCCGCAGAGAAATCGCGCCGCAAATTCCTCTATGACACCAACGTTGGCGCGGGTCTGCCGGTGATTGAAAACCTGCAAAACCTGCTTAACGCCGGTGATGAGCTGCAACGCTTCTCCGGCATTCTCTCCGGCTCTTTATCCTTTATTTTCGGTAAGCTCGACGAAGGGATGAGCCTGTCGGAAGCGACAAAAGTGGCGCGTGAGATGGGCTACACCGAGCCGGATCCGCGTGACGATCTCTCCGGTATGGATGTTGCGCGTAAGCTATTGATCCTCGCGCGTGAAACCGGGCGTGAGCTGGAATTGACGGATATCGTGATCGAGCCGGTTCTGCCAGCAAGCTTCGATGACTCTGGCGATGTCGACAGCTTTATGGCGCGTCTGCCATCGCTGGATGATGAGTTTGCCAGCCGCGTGGCGAAGGCCCGTGACGCTGGCAATGTGCTGCGTTATGTTGGCAACATTGAAGAGGATGGCACCTGCCGGGTGAAGATTGCCGAAGTCGACGGCAACGATCCGTTGTATAAGGTGAAAAACGGCGAGAACGCGCTGGCGTTTTACAGCCACTATTACCAGCCGTTGCCGCTGGTGCTGCGCGGTTACGGCGCGGGTAATGATGTCACGGCGGCGGGCGTGTTTGCCGACCTGCTGCGTACGCTTTCGTGGAAGTTAGGGGTCTGAGATGGTGAAGGTGTATGCGCCGGCGTCTAGCGCCAATATGAGCGTAGGGTTTGATGTCCTCGGCGCGGCGGTAACGCCGGTCGATGGCACGCTGTTAGGCGACACGGTGTCGGTGGAATCCGCTGAACACTTTAGTCTGCAAAACAGAGGGCGTTTCGCCAGTAAGTTACCGAGCGAAGCGCGGGAGAATATCGTCTATCAATGCTGGGAGCTCTTCTGCCAGGAGATTGGCAAGCAGGTGCCGGTGGCGATGACGCTGGAAAAAAACATGCCGATCGGCTCCGGTCTCGGCTCCAGCGCCTGTTCGGTGGTGGCGGCGCTGGTGGCGATGAACGAGTTTTGCGGTAAACCGCTTGATGAGACGCGCATGCTGGCGCTGATGGGCGAGCTGGAAGGGCGCATCTCCGGCAGCGTGCATTACGACAACGTCGCGCCTTGCTACCTCGGCGGCATGCAGTTGATGATCGAGGAAAGCGGCATTATCAGCCAGCAGGTGCCATGCTTTGATGAGTGGTTATGGGTGCTTGCCTACCCGGGTATTAAAGTCTCGACGGCAGAAGCACGCGCCATTTTACCGGCGCAGTATCGCCGTCAGGAGTGTATTGCTCACGGGCGTCACCTGGCTGGATTTATTCATGCCTGTTACTCCCGCCAGCCCGCGCTGGCGGCGAAATTGATGAAAGATGTGATTGCCGAACCCTATCGCATGAAGTTGCTGCCAGGCTTTGAGCAGGCACGTCAGGCGGTAGCGGATATCGGCGCGCAGGCCTGCGGCATCTCTGGTTCTGGCCCAACGCTGTTTGCGTTGTGCGACAAGCCGGATACCGCGCAGCGCGTGGCCGACTGGCTCGGCAAACACTATCTGCAAAATCAGGAAGGCTTCGTTCATATTTGCCGGCTGGACACGGCGGGCGCAAGGGTAGTGGGATAACCAATGAAACTCTACAACTTAAAAGATCACAATGAGCAGGTCAGCTTCGCGCAGGCCGTCACACAAGGGCTTGGCAAAAATCAGGGGCTCTTCTTCCCGCACGATCTGCCGGAATTCAACCTGACGGAAATCGACGAGATGCTGGAGCAGGATTTCGTCAGCCGCAGCGCGAAGATCCTCTCCGCTTTTATCGGCGATGAGATCCCGCAGGAAGCGCTGGAAGCCCGCGTGCGTGCTGCGTTTGCCTTTCCGGCCCCGGTAAAACCGGTTGAAAACGATATCGGCTGCCTGGAGCTGTTCCACGGGCCGACGCTGGCGTTTAAAGATTTCGGCGGGCGCTTTATGGCGCAGATGCTGAGCGCCATCAGCGGCGATAAGCCGGTCACCATTCTGACTGCGACCTCTGGCGACACCGGCGCGGCCGTTGCTCATGCCTTCTACGGCATGAAGAATGTTCGCGTGGTGATCCTCTACCCGCAGGGCAAAATCAGCCCGCTGCAGGAGAAGCTCTTCTGTACGCTGGGTGGGAATATCGAAACGGTTGCCATTGATGCTGACTTCGACGCCTGCCAGGCGCTGGTCAAACAGGCTTTTGACGATGAAGAGCTGAAGAGCGCGCTGGGTCTCAACTCCGCCAACTCGATTAACATCAGCCGCCTGCTGGCGCAGGTGTGCTACTACTTTGAAGCGGTGGCGCAGCTGCCGCAAGAGGCGCGCAATCAGCTGGTGGTGTCGGTGCCAAGCGGTAACTTCGGCGATCTGACCGCCGGGCTGCTGGCGAAGTCACTCGGCCTGCCGGTGAAGCGTTTTATCGCCGCCACCAACGCCAACGACACCGTGCCGCGTTTTCTGAAAGAGGGCGAGTGGCAGCCAAAAGCGACGCAGGCGACGCTGTCAAATGCGATGGATGTCAGCCAGCCGAACAACTGGCCGCGCGTGGAGGAGCTGTTCCGCCGTAAAATCTGGCGTCTGAACGAGCTGGGTTACGCGGCGGTGGATGATGAAACCACCAAAGCGACGATCGTTGAGCTGAAAGAGAAGGGCTACGTCTCAGAGCCTCACGCCGCAATTGCTTACCGCGCCCTGCGCGATCAGCTCCATCCGGGGGAATATGGCCTGTTCCTCGGCACTGCGCATCCGGCGAAGTTCAAAGAGAGCGTGGAAGCTATCCTTGGCGAAACGCTGCCGCTGCCGAAAGAGCTGGCGGACCGTGCGGATCTGCCGCTGCTCTCCCACTCCCTGCCTGCGGATTTTGCGGCGTTACGCCAGCTGATGATGCAAAAAGCGTAATCTTAAGCATCCTCCACCTGCGGGTGGGGGACGCTTTTCCGCTTACTGTTCGTGGCGCTTAAACACCAGCTCGTCTGGCGTCGAGGCCGTCTCATCAAAGAAGTACCCTTCGCGGTCAAAGCCCGTTAGCTGCTCCGGCTTCGTCAGACGCTGCTCAATGATGTAGCGGCTCATCAGGCCACGCGCTTTCTTGGCGTAGAAACTGATGACCTTAAACGTGCCGTTTTTCTCATCGAGAAACACCGGTTTGATGATGCGCGCATTGAGCTTTTTCGGCTTCACAGCGCGGAAATACTCATCGGATGCCAGGTTAACCACAATCTCATCGCCCTGTTCGACCAGCGCTTCATTCAGCGTATCGGTGATGATATCGCCCCAGAACTGGTAGAGATCTTTGCCTCTCTCATTCTCAAAACGAATACCCATCTCCAGACGATAGGGCTGCATTAAATCGAGCGGACGCAGCACGCCATACAGGCCGGATAACATACGCAGGTGCCGCTGGGCGAAGTCAAAATCCGCGTCGCTGAAGGTTTCAGCCTGCAGGCCGGTATAAACATCGCCTTTAAATGCGAGCAGCGCCTGGCGCGCGTTTTCCGGCGTGAAGTCGGGCTGCCAGTCGTGAAAACGGGTGGCGTTGAGGTCGGCGAGTTTGTCGCTTATCCCCATCAGCTTTTTGATCTGCGGCGCGGAAAGCGTGCGGGCGGTCTTAATCAGCTGTTGAGAGTGCTCCAGCAGCGCTGGCTGGGTGAAACGCTCGGTTGCCAGCGGGCTCTGGTAATCGAGCGTCTTGGCAGGTGAAATCAAAATCAGCATGCTCACTCCTTGCTGTGTGAGAAATTTCCGCTGACTTTAACAAAAAAATCACCTGGCTTGATCGATAGTTGCGATTAGCGAGACGAAGGGGGCAGGGAGTCCCAACTGCCTGGCGCCAGCTGACGCTGAATCTCCGGATAACGCTGCGGGTTAAACACCGGCTCGACGCCGAGTTTACGCTGGCGCAGGTAGTCGCCTGCCAGGAGCTTTACCACCGGCGACAGCAGCAGGATGGCGGTCAGGTTAATCATCGCCATCAGCGCCATCACTACATCGGCGATATGCCAAATTAGCGGTACGCTGACCAATGAACCGCACAGCACCATTACCACCACGACGCCCCGCAGCAGCAGCAGGTTGCCCCGGCTGTTGCGGCCTAAAAAGATCAGGTTGTTCTCGGCATAGAGGTAGTTTGCAAGGATTGAGGTAAAGGCGAACAGCAGCACCACCAGCGCGATAAACCCGGCGCTCCAGCCGCCAGCAAGAGAGACCATCGCCTGTTGCATCAACTGGATGCCGATAAGGCTGCTCTCTGCCGGTCCGTTACCTGCCAGCAGCAGCATCATCGCGCTGGCGGTGCAGACCAGAAAGGTATCCGTCAGCACACCAATCATCTGCACAATGCCCTGCGCAACCGGATGGGGCGGGGAGGAGGCTGCCATCGCCGCGGCATTCGGCGAGGAGCCCATTCCCGCTTCGTTAGTTGAAACACTGCGCTGAAACCCGCTGGTCATCGCCTGGCTCAGTGTCCAGGCCATGGTGCCGGTCGCCGCCTCTTGCCAGCCGAAGGCACTTTTAAAAATGGTTTCGAAGACCTCCGGTAACAGGCTGGCATGCCAGAGGCTGATGCTGAAGCTCACCACAATCCATGCCAGCGCAATCAGCGGCACCATCCACTGCATCAGACGGGAAAGCACCGCCAGACCACGGGTCATAAACAGCAGGCAGCCCACCGCCAGCACCAGACCGGTCAGCGTGCCCGGCACCTGCCAGGCGAAGTGAACGGCGCGCGTTACCACGCTGGATTGAATGGTGTTAAACACCAGCCCATAAGCGAGGAGCAGGAAAACGGAGAAGAGCACGCCCATCCAGCGCATGCCAAGGCCGCGCGCCATATACCAGGCCGGGCCGCCGCGCAGTTGATTATTGGCATCGCGCTCTTTATAGAGCTGGGCCAGCGCGCACTCGGCGAAACTGGTCGCCATGCTGATAAGCGCCGCGATCCACATCCAGAAGATCGCGCCAGGTCCGCCAGCGGTGAGGGCAAATGCCACGCCCGCCAGGTTGCCACTGCCTAAGCGCGTCGCCAGGCTCAGGCAGAGCGCCTGCCACGAGGTGAGGGCTCCGGGCGGCACGCTGCGGCCGCTTTTCAGACTTTTGCCAAAGTCGCGGAAAAAACGAAACGGAACAAACAGGCTGCGAAATGCAAACCAGATACCCGCCGCTGCCAGCAGGTATACCATCAGCGATCCCCACAGGATCTCACTGATAAAAGAGAAGAATTCTGGCATTAACGACCCTCTTGTCGATGCCGGGGGAGGTAACCTGCGACGGCGCGTTTACAACGGGCTTATCCCTTCGCAGGCAATTAATCAGGGAGTTTATCATACAATGCCACCTGCATTGTCTGCGGTTGCGCTGACAGGGCGTCGTGTTATCATCTTGCCAGACCGGTTACATCCCCCTAACAAGTATACTCGTCATACTTCTCGTTCAGGTGCGCTGGCAGCCTTTGCGCCCGACAAGCCATAAAGGCGTCATCGGTCTCGACGTGATTTATTCAGGGTATCGTTTAAAGAGAAACATTATCATGACGGATAAATTGACCTCCCTGCGTCAGTACACAACAGTCGTGGCTGATACCGGAGATATCGCGGCAATGAAGCTCTATCAGCCGCAGGATGCTACAACCAACCCTTCTCTGATCCTTGGGGCAGCCCAAATCCCGGAATACCGTAAACTGATTGACGAAGCTGTGACCTGGGCGCGCAGCCAGAGCAGCGATCGCGCGCAGCAAGTGGTTGATGCGTCCGACCGCCTGGCCGTTAACATCGGTCTGGAAATCCTCAAACTGATCCCGGGCCGTATCTCTACTGAAGTTGACGCGCGCCTCTCTTACGACACCGAAGGCTCCATCGCCAAAGCCAAACGCCTGATCAAAATGTATAACGATGCTGGCATCAGCAACGATCGTATCCTGATCAAGCTGGCTTCCACCTGGCAGGGCATTCGCGCAGCAGAACAGCTGGAAAAAGAGGGCATCAACTGTAACCTGACGCTGCTCTTCTCCTTCGCCCAGGCGCGTGCCTGTGCCGAAGCGGGCGTCTACCTGATCTCCCCGTTCGTGGGTCGTATTCTTGACTGGTACAAAGCTAATACCGACAAGAAAGAGTACGCACCGGCAGAAGATCCGGGCGTGGTTTCCGTGAGCGAAATCTACCAGTACTATAAAGAGCACGGGTATGAAACCGTGGTGATGGGCGCAAGCTTCCGCAATATCGGCGAAATCATTGAACTGGCTGGCTGCGACCGTCTGACCATCGCCCCGGCGCTGCTGAAAGAGCTTTCAGAAAGCGAAGGCGCGCTGGAGCGCAAACTGGTCTACACCGGCGAAGTAAAAGCGCGTCCGGAGCGCATCAGCGAAGCGGAGTTCCTGTGGCAGCACAACCAGGATCCGATGGCGGTTGATAAACTGGCGGACGGTATCCGCAAGTTTGCCGTTGACCAGGAAAAACTGGAAAAAATGATCGGCGATCTGCTGTAATCATCAGGCGTGGCCGGGCTCCCGGTCACGCTTCTTCTCTCCACTCTGTTTGCCTCTCCCCTCAGCGTGTATCATTCCGTAAACGGTTTTATGCAACGGAATAATTATGGATACCTTACGCATTGGTTTAGTTTCGATTTCCGATCGCGCCTCCAGCGGCGTTTATGAAGACAAAGGCTTACCCGCGCTCGAAGCGTGGCTGGCATCGGCCTTAACCACCCCGTTTCATATCGAAACGCGCCTGATTCCTGACGAGCAGACCATCATCGAACAAACGTTATGTGAGCTGGTGGATGAGATGAGCTGTCATCTGGTGTTGACCACTGGCGGAACCGGCCCGGCGCGACGCGATGTGACCCCCGATGCCACCCTCGCCGTTGCCGATCGCGAGATGCCGGGCTTTGGCGAGCAGATGCGCCAGATCAGCCTCAATTTTGTGCCGACGGCCATTCTTTCGCGCCAGGTGGGCGTGATCCGTAAACAGGCGCTGATCCTCAACCTGCCGGGCCAGCCGAAATCGATTAAAGAGACCCTTGAAGGGCTGAAAAGCGAAAACGGTGAAGTGAAAGTTGCAGGGATTTTTGCCAGTGTACCGTATTGTGTACAGCTTCTTGATGGCCCCTACGTGGAAACAGATCCGCAGGTCGTAGCAGCTTTTCGTCCTAAAAGCGCAAGGCGCGAAACTTTATCCTGAAAGCAGCGCTTTTCTGACATATGCGATCCCGGCAGTGGCGTATTGATATTTTTACGGTATAGTCATTTTTAGTTTACATAACTCGTAAAAATATAATCGTTCACTCTTATCAACGGTTCGCTATGTCACATTACACACGCCCTCTGAACAAACAGGATTATAAAACCCTGACCCTCGCCGCCCTCGGCGGGGCGCTGGAGTTTTACGATTTCATCATCTTCGTCTTTTTCGCCGCCGTGGTCGGGGAACTCTTCTTCCCGGCCGATATCCCCGAGTGGCTGCGTCAGGTGCAGACCTTTGGTATTTTTGCCGCCGGTTATCTGGCGCGCCCGCTGGGCGGCATTGTGATGGCGCACTTCGGCGATCTGGTCGGGCGCAAGAAGATGTTCACCCTCAGCATTCTGCTGATGGCGCTGCCAACGCTGGCGATTGGCCTGCTGCCGACCTATGCCTCAATGGGCATAGTCGCGCCGCTGCTGCTACTGTTTATGCGCGTGTTACAGGGCGCAGCGATTGGTGGCGAAGTGCCTGGCGCATGGGTGTTTGTTGCTGAGCATGTCCCGGCGCGCCGCATTGGTATTGCCTGCGGCACGCTGACGGCGGGCTTAACGGTTGGCATCCTGCTGGGATCGGTGGTTGCCACGCTGGTCAATACCAGCATGACGCAGCAGGCGATCCACGACGGCGGCTGGCGTATCCCCTTCCTGCTTGGCGGCGCGTTCGGGCTGGTGGCAATGTATTTACGCCGTTGGCTGCGTGAAACCCCCATTTTCCTGGAGATGCAGCAGCGCAAAGCGCTGGCGCAGGAGCTGCCGGTTAAAGCGGTGGTGCTGAAGCACAAAAAGGCAGTAGTGGTCTCAATGCTGCTGACATGGCTGCTCTCAGCCGGGATTGTGGTCGTCATTCTGATGTCACCGGTCTGGCTGCAAAAGCAGTTTGGCTTCGCGCCCGCCCTGACCTTACAGGCAAACAGCATCGCTACGGTTATGCTCTGCTTTGGTTGTCTGGCGGCGGGGCTATTAGTCGATCGCTTTGGTGCCAGCCGCACCTTTATCGTCGGCAGCCTGCTGCTCGCCGCTTCGAGCTGGCTCTTCTATCACCGCGTTGGCAGCCACCCAGAACAACTCTTTCTGCTCTATGGCCTGGTTGGGCTGTGCGTGGGCGTTGTGGGCGCAGTGCCTTATGTGATGGTGCGCGCCTTTCCGGCGGAGGTGCGTTTTACCGGCATCTCTTTCTCTTACAACGTCTCCTATGCCATCTTCGGCGGGCTGACGCCGATTGCGGTGACGATGCTGATGAGCGTCTCGCCGATGGCACCGGCCTGGTACGTGCTGGCGCTCTCCTTGATGGGGTTTGGCCTGGGCGTTTGGCTGCGCCAGGATCTGCATCATGCCGATAGTGTGGCCGACACCCCGCTCGAATCCTTATAAAAAAACGGAGCCTTCAGGCTCCGTTTTTTATTGCTGGCACTTGAACGAATCAGTGCTTTTCGCCAATCGGCAGCACGGTGCGGCCAAACTGTTCGTTCAGCACTTCACCCATCGCAAGGTAGATCGCGCTGGCACCGCAGACGAGGCCAATCCAGCCCGCGATATGAACGATGTTTTCGTTATCCGCCAGATGTCCCACTGCCAGCAGCGCAAACAGCACCGTCAGGCTCAGGAAGACAAACTGCAACATGCGCGCGCTCTTCAGCGTGCCGAAGAACATAAACAGGGTAAAGACGCCCCAGATGGCTAAATAGACGCCGAGGAAGTGGCCGTTGGTCGCCTCTGTCAGCCCCATTTTCGGGAACAGCAGAATTGCTACCAGCGTCAACCAGAAAGAACCGTAAGAGGTAAAAGCCGTTAAGCCGAAGGTGTTGCCTTTTTTATACTCAAGCAGGCCGGCAAAAATTTGTGCGATACCACCATAGAAAATGCCCATGGCCAGGATAATGACATCCATCGGGAATAGACCAATATTGTGCAGGTTAAGCAGAATAGTGGTCATGCCGAAGCCCATTAAGCCCAGCGGAGCCGGATTAGCCAACTTAGTGTTGCCCATAATTCCTCAAAAGAATCAATTGATAAAGGGGAGAAATAATTACCCCGCGGGCGTTTTCTGCAAGCGGGGCGCGGCATCATAAATAGCGCCATCCGGCCTGTCTATGATCTGAACAGGTGGAAATTAAATATTTTTTTATTGTCTCCCCCTTGATGCGCGGCGCGGCGACCCCATCTTGTAGTCAACCGCATTTTGTGGGCTTGCAAAAAAATCAATACAGGGCAGTTGAAACCGTGAGGTTTGCCCTTATTACAGGTTCACAACCAGCTGATGACGAATTTTTAGTGGAGACGTTTAGATGGGTAAAATTATTGGTATCGACCTTGGGACAACCAACTCTTGTGTAGCCATCATGGATGGGGCTCAGGCGCGCGTGCTTGAGAACGCTGAGGGCGATCGCACCACGCCTTCCGTAATTGCGTACACACAGGATGGCGAGACTCTGGTAGGTCAGCCGGCTAAACGTCAGGCAGTGACGAACCCGCAAAACACGCTGTTTGCGATCAAGCGCCTGATTGGCCGTCGCTTCCAGGACGAAGAAGTCCAGCGTGACGTATCTATCATGCCTTACAAAATCATGGCAGCCGACAACGGCGACGCCTGGATTGATGTGAAAGGCAACAAAATGGCACCGCCGCAGATCTCTGCTGAAGTGCTGAAAAAAATGAAGAAAACGGCGGAAGATTACCTGGGTGAACCGGTAACTGAAGCGGTTATCACCGTTCCGGCTTACTTTAACGATGCGCAGCGTCAGGCGACCAAAGACGCTGGCCGTATCGCGGGCCTGGAAGTAAAACGTATTATCAACGAACCGACAGCGGCTGCGCTGGCTTACGGTCTGGATAAAGAGACCGGCAACCGCACTATCGCGGTATACGACCTGGGCGGCGGTACCTTCGATATCTCCATCATCGAAATCGACGATGTTGACGGCGAAAAAACCTTCGAAGTACTGGCGACCAACGGTGACACCCACCTCGGTGGTGAAGACTTCGACAGCCGTCTGATCAACTACCTGGTGGAAGAGTTCAAGAAAGATCAGGGTATCGATCTGCGCAACGATCCGCTGGCAATGCAGCGCCTGAAAGAAGCGGCAGAGAAGGCGAAAATCGAGCTCTCTTCTGCACAGCAGACCGACGTGAACCTGCCGTACATCACCGCAGACGCGACCGGTCCGAAACACATGAACATCAAAGTGACTCGCGCGAAACTGGAAAGCCTGGTCGAAGACCTGGTAAGCCGTTCTATCGAGCCGCTGAAAGTTGCGCTGCAGGATGCGGGCCTCTCCGTTTCTGACATCAACGACGTGATTCTGGTCGGTGGCCAGACCCGTATGCCGATGGTGCAGAAAAAAGTGGCTGAGTTCTTCGGCAAAGATCCGCGTAAAGATGTGAACCCGGATGAAGCAGTTGCTATCGGTGCTGCGGTTCAGGGCGGCGTTCTGACCGGTGAAGTTAAAGACGTTCTGCTGCTGGACGTTACCCCGCTGTCGCTGGGTATCGAAACCATGGGCGGCGTGATGACTCCGCTGATCAACAAAAACACCACCATCCCGACCAAGCACAGCCAGGTGTTCTCTACTGCGGAAGACAACCAGTCTGCGGTAACCATCCACGTGCTGCAGGGTGAGCGTAAACGCGCCTCCGATAACAAATCGCTGGGCCAGTTCAACCTCGACGGTATCAACCCGGCACCGCGCGGCATGCCGCAGATCGAAGTCACCTTCGATATCGACGCCGATGGTATTCTGCACGTCTCTGCGAAAGACAAGAATACCAACCGTGAGCAGAAGATCACCATCAAGGCTTCTTCTGGTCTGAACGAGGATGAAATCCAGAAAATGGTGCGTGACGCGGAAGCGAACGCCGAGTCTGACCGTAAGTTCGAAGAGCTGGTACAGACCCGTAACCAGGGCGATCATCTGCTGCACAGCACCCGTAAGCAGGTTGAAGAAGCAGGCGACCAACTGCCGGCTGAAGACAAAACTGCAATCGAGTCCGCGCTGAGCGAGTTGGAAACCGCGCTGAAAGGCGAAGACAAAGCGGCCATCGACGCGAAAATGCAGGCGCTGGCACAGGTTTCCCAGAAACTGATGGAAATCGCCCAGCAGCAGCACGCACAGCAGCAGGCAGGCGGCGCTGATGCTTCTGCGAACAACGCCAACGCGGCGAAAGATGACGACGTGGTTGACGCCGAGTTCGAAGAAGTTAAAGACAAAAAGTAATCGCCCTCATGCAGGGTAGATAACCAGCACGGGCGTCGGAGTTTTCTCCACGCCCGTGCTCGTATGTTAAGGGGCAGATAAACCGATGGCGAAGCAAGATTATTACGAGATTCTCGGCGTGTCGAAAACGGCCGAAGAGTCTGAGATCAAAAAGGCGTACCGACGCCTGGCCATGAAATTTCACCCGGACCGCAACCAGGGCGATAAAGAGGCCGAAAGCAAATTCAAAGAGATCAACGAAGCCTATAAGGTCCTGACCGATCCCCAGAAACGCGCGGCGTACGATCAGTATGGTCATGCGGCCTTTGAGCAGGGCGGCGGTGGCGGTGGATACGGCGGCGGCGGCTTTGGCGGCGGTGCCGACTTCAGCGACATCTTTGGCGATGTCTTTGGCGACATTTTCGGCGGCGGTCGCGGTCGTCAACGTGCGGCGCGTGGTTCCGATCTGCGTTACACCATGGAGCTGACGCTGGAAGAAGCGGTACGCGGCGTCACGAAAGAGATCCGCATCCCGACGCTGGAAGAGTGCGACATCTGCCACGGCAGCGGCGCAAAAGCGGGTACCCAGCCGCAGACCTGTCCGACCTGTCATGGCTCCGGCCAGGTGCAGATGCGCCAGGGCTTCTTTGCCGTACAGCAGACCTGTCCACACTGTCAGGGCCGCGGTACGCTGATTAAAGATCCGTGCAACAAATGTCACGGCCACGGTCGCGTTGAGAAATCCAAAACCCTCTCCGTGAAGATCCCGGCAGGGGTGGATACCGGCGATCGTATTCGTCTGAGCGGCGAAGGCGAAGCGGGCGAGCACGGCGCGCCGGCAGGCGATCTCTACGTTCAGGTGCAGGTGAAACAGCACCCGATCTTCGAGCGTGAAGGCAATAACCTCTACTGCGAAGTGCCGATCAACTTTGCTATGGCGGCGCTGGGCGGCGAAATCGAAGTGCCGACGCTGGATGGTCGCGTGAAGCTGAAAGTGCCGAGCGAAACCCAGACCGGCAAGCTGTTCCGCATGCGCGGTAAAGGCGTGAAATCCGTGCGCGGTGGCGCGCAGGGCGATCTGCTGTGCCGCGTAGTCGTTGAGACGCCGGTTGGCCTGAACGAGAAGCAGAAACAGCTGCTGCAGGATCTGCAGGACAGCTTTGGTGGCCCGACGGGGGAAAACAACAGCCCGCGCTCCAAAAGCTTCTTCGACGGCGTGAAAAAATTCTTCGACGATCTGACGCGCTAAGCGTCCCGCATCACCTCTCTTTATCAACCCGGCGCTGCCGGGTTTTTTTTTGCCCGCTCGTATACCTCGGGAAAACAGAGCAAATAAGCAATAATAATCTGTTTTTAACGAAGAGTAGCGAGGAGTAAGATAGCCGCCACGACGTTACAGGGAGTGGGAGAATCCGATGAAGTTTTTGCACCGTTTTTTAAATAGCGATGCCTCAGGTGGCATCGTGCTGATTTGTGCCGCCGCGCTGGCCATGCTCTGCGCGAACCTCGGCGCGACGCAGGAGATTTACAGCTCGTTTTTACAGACCCCAGTCCAGCTGAAAGTCGGCTCGCTTGAGATCAATAAAGACATGCTGTTGTGGATTAACGATGCGCTGATGGCGATCTTTTTCCTGATGGTCGGTCTGGAAGTGAAGTATGAACTAGTTGAGGGGACGCTCGCCAGCCGTCAGCAGGCGGTATTCCCGGTGATTGCCGCGCTGGGTGGAATGGTTGCACCCGCGCTGATCTTCCTGCTGTTTAATGGTCATAACCCGCTGGCAAGCCACGGTTGGGCCATTCCTACCGCGACCGATATTGCCTTTGCCCTTGGCGTGCTGGCGCTGTTAGGTAATCGCGTCCCGCCGGTACTGAAGGTGTTTCTGATGGCGCTGGCGATCATTGACGATCTCGGCGCGATTGTGATTATCGCACTCTTCTACACCAGCGATCTCTCGACTCTGGCGCTGGGCGTTGCCGCCACCGCTATCGCCGTGCTGGCAATCATGAATGCACTCAATGTGCGCCGCATCGGTCTCTATATGTTAGTGGGCGTCGTGCTGTGGACGGCGGTGCTGAAATCCGGGGTACATGCCACGCTTGCGGGCGTTATCGTCGGTTTCTTTGTGCCGTTGAAAAAAGAGAATGGCGTATCGCCGTTACATCAGCTGAGTGATGCGATTAGCCCGTGGGTCGCCTGGCTTATTCTGCCGCTGTTTGCTTTTGCCAATGCCGGGGTTCCTCTTACCGGTATGTCGCTCTCCGGCCTGACGGATGTACTGCCGCTGGGGATTATTGCTGGCCTGGTGATCGGTAAACCGCTCGGTATTTCGCTCTTCTGCTGGCTGGCGCTGCGTTTGAAACTGGCGAAGCTGCCGCATGGCGCGGTGTTCAAACAGATTATGGCGGTCGGTGTGCTGTGCGGTATCGGCTTTACCATGTCGATCTTTATCTCGTCACTCGCCTTTGGTGATGCGCATGCCGATATGATCGCCTGGAGCAAACTGGGCATTCTCACCGGCTCGGTTATCTCGGCCGTGGCGGGTTACTGCCTGCTGCGTACGCGCCTTATCCGCACGGCGTAGTCACCAAAAGGTAAAGCGCCATGTCATATATCAATTACAACCATCTGTACTACTTCTGGCATGTCTACCGGGAAGGCTCCGTCGTTGGCGCGGCGGAGGCGCTTTATTTAACGCCGCAGACGATCACCGGGCAGATCAAAGCGCTGGAGGAGCGGCTACAGGGCAAGCTCTTTAAACGTAAAGGGCGCGGGCTGGAAGCTACCGAACTGGGTCAGCTGGTGTTTCGCTATGCGGATAAGATGTTCGCCTTAAGCCAGGAGATGCTCGATATCATCAACTACCGCAAAGAGGCGAACCTGCTGTTTGATGTCGGCGTGGCGGATGCGCTCTCAAAGCGGCTGGTGAGCGGTATCCTTGATGCCGCCGTGCAGGAGGGCGAGCCGATTCACCTGCGCTGTTTTGAATCGACGCACGAGCTGCTGCTGGAGCAGTTAAGCCAGCATAAGCTCGATATGATTATCTCGGACTGCCCCATCGACTCTGCGCAGCAGGAGGGGCTCTTCTCGGTGAAGATTGGCGAATGCAGCGTCAGCTTCTGGAGCAGCGGCCCGGTGCCCGTTCTGCCGTTTCCCGCCTGCCTTGAAACGCGTCGGTTATTAATTCCCGGTCGCCGCTCAATGCTCGGCCGCAAGTTAATGAACTGGTTTCATGTGCAGAACCTGCAGGTGGAGATCCTCGGCGAGTTTGATGATGCTGCGCTGATGAAGGCCTTTGGCGCGAAACATGACGCCATTTTTGTTGCGCCGACCTCGTATGGCGACGACTTCTATGCCGATGCGCGCATGGTGGAGATCGGCCGGCTCGACAACGTGCAGGAGGAGTATCACGCGATTTTTGCTGAACGGATGATCCAGCATCCGGCGGTGCAGCGCATCTGCAATCGCGACTACTCGGCGCTCTTCGCGCTCCGCCAGAAATGAAAAAACCCGCCGAAGCGGGTTTTTTTTACAAAGCGAACAGCGAAGCGATTAAGCCAGGCTGTTGATACGCGCGGTCAGGTTAGCCTTATGACGCGCTGCTTTGTTTTTGTGGATCAGACCTTTAGCGGCCTGACGATCCACGATCGGTTGCATTTCGTTAAATGCATTCTGCGCAGCGGCTTTGTCGCCAGCTTCAATTGCTGCGTATACTTTCTTAACGAAAGTACGCATCATTGAGCGACGGCTAGCGTTGTGCTTGCGAGCCTTTTCAGACTGAACGGCGCGCTTCTTAGCTGATTTGATATTAGCCAAGGTCCAACTCCCAAATATGATCTTTATGGACAATTCAAAGGCCGGGGAATATGCCCTTTTAGCCTTCTTTTGTCAATGGATTTGTGCAAATAAGCGCCGTTAAGCAACGACGCTCGTTACGTAGTGATGGCGCAGGATTCTAACAGCTTGCGTGTCGCGAATACAGCTTTTCCACCAGAAAAATCGTGCATAACGGCAGATTCTCACCACAGCCAGCGGCAGCCTGATGAAAAGCCTCTCCTTTCTGGCGCGATAAGGCAATCGCCGGTTAACGTTGCCCGCTGTACAAGGTATAATCCGACGATTTTCACTGTTTTGAGCCAGACATGAAGCTGATACGCGGCATACATAACCTCAGTCATGCACCGCACGGGTGTGTGCTGACTATTGGTAATTTCGACGGCGTACATCGCGGTCATCAGGCGTTGCTACAGGGGCTGGGCGCAGAAGGGCGCGCGCGTGGCCTGCCGGTGGTGGTGATGATTTTTGAACCGCAGCCGCTGGAGCTGTTCGCCGGAGAGAAATCTCCCGCGCGGCTGACGCGTCTGCGCGAGAAGCTTCGCTGGCTGGCCGAATGCGGCGTGGAGTATGTTCTCTGCCTGCGCTTCGACAGGCGTTTTGCGGCGCTGACCGCACAAACCTTTGTCAGCGACCTGCTGGTCGACCGCCTCGGTGTGAAATTTCTGGCAGTCGGTGACGATTTCCGTTTTGGCGCTGGTCGCCAGGGGGATTTCTTGTTATTACAGAAGGCCGGCGAGAAATATGGCTTTGACGTCACCAGTACGCAAACCTTCTGCGAAGGCGGCGTGCGGGTGAGCAGCACCGCGATTCGCCAGGCGCTGGCGAACGACGACCTGGCGCTTGCCGAGAATCTGCTTGGCCGCCCGTTCAGCATCTCCGGGCGCGTTGTCCACGGCGATGCGCTGGGGCGCACCATCGGTTTTCCAACGGCGAATGTGCCGCTGCGCCGCCAGGTCTCCCCGGTAAAAGGGGTCTACGCGGTTGAAGTGGCGGGTCTCGGCGACACACTGCTGCCGGGCGTTGCCAATATTGGTACCCGTCCGACGGTGGCAGGTATTCGCCAGCAGCTGGAAGTGCACCTGCTGGATGTTGCAATGGACCTTTATGGTCGCCATATAGACGTAGTACTGCGTAAAAAAATACGTAACGAACAGCGCTTTGCTTCCCTCGATGAACTGAAGGCGCAAATCGCCCGAGATGAGGTAGCGGCCCGTGAGTTTTTTGGGCTATCTAAACCGGCTTCTTAAGGCCTGGTGGTATTAATCAAACCGAAATACGGAACCGAGAATCTAATGAGTGACTATAAATCTACCCTGAATTTGCCGGAAACAGGGTTCCCAATGCGTGGCGATCTCGCCAAACGCGAACCGGGAATGCTGGCGCGTTGGACTGATGATGACCTCTACGGCATCATCCGTGCGGCGAAAAAAGGCAAAAAAACCTTCATTCTGCATGATGGCCCTCCATATGCGAATGGCAGCATTCATATTGGTCACTCGGTTAACAAGATTCTGAAAGACATTATTGTGAAGTCCAAAGGGCTCGCAGGTTATGACTCGCCTTACGTTCCGGGTTGGGATTGCCACGGTCTGCCGATCGAACTGAAAGTCGAGCAGGAGTACGGCAAACCGGGTGAGAAGTTTACCGCCGCCGAATTCCGTGCCAAGTGCCGTGAATATGCCGCCACGCAGGTAGACGGGCAGCGCAAAGACTTTATCCGTCTGGGCGTGCTCGGCGACTGGTCGCACCCTTACCTGACCATGGACTTCAAAACCGAAGCCAATATCATCCGCGCGCTGGGCAAAATCATCGGTAACGGCCACCTGCTGAAAGGGGCTAAACCGGTGCACTGGTGCGTCGACTGTCGCTCCGCGCTGGCGGAAGCGGAAGTTGAGTATTACGACAAAACCTCACCTTCTATCGACGTCGCCTTCCAGGCCGTCGATCAGCAGGCGGTGAAAGCGAAATTCGGCGTTGATTCTGTTAACGGCCCGGTTTCGCTGGTTATCTGGACCACCACGCCGTGGACCCTTCCTGCTAACCGCGCTATCTCCCTCTCTCCGGAGTTTGAGTACGCGCTGGTGCAGGTTGACGGTCAGGCGATGATCCTGGCAAAAGATCTGGTTGAGAGCGTGATGAAACGCACCGGCATCAGCGACTATCGCGTGCTGGCTACGGTCAACGGCGCTGAGCTTGAACTGATGCGCTTCAAACACCCATTCCTCGATTTCGACGTGCCGGCGATCCTTGGCGATCACGTTACGCTGGAAGCGGGTACCGGCGCGGTGCATACCGCCGGTGGTCACGGCCCGGACGACTACACCATCAGCCAGAAGTACGGTCTGGAAATTGCCAACCCGGTTGGCCCGGACGGTCGCTATCTGCCGGGCACCTACCCGACGCTGGACGGCATTAACGTCTTCAAAGCGAACGACATCATCGTGGCGCTGCTGACCGAGAAAGGCGCGCTGCTGCACGTCGAGAAGATGCAGCACAGCTATCCGTGCTGCTGGCGTCACAAGTCGCCGATCATCTTCCGCGCCACGCCGCAGTGGTTCGTCAGCATGGATCAAAAAGGGCTGCGTGCGCAGTCGCTGCAGGAGATCAAAGGTGTGCAGTGGATCCCGGACTGGGGCCAGGCACGTATCGAATCGATGGTCGCTAACCGCCCTGACTGGTGTATCTCCCGTCAGCGCACCTGGGGCGTGCCGATGTCGCTGTTCGTCCATAAAGATAGCGAAGAGCTGCACCCGCGTACGCTGGAGCTGATGGAAGAGGTAGCAAAACGCGTTGAAGTTGACGGCATTCAGGCCTGGTGGGATCTCGACCCGCGCGACATCCTCGGCGATGACGCCGACTGCTATGTCAAAGTGCCGGATACGCTGGATGTCTGGTTTGACTCCGGTTCAACCCACGCTTCCGTCGTCGACGTTCGCCCGGAGTTTGCAGGCAACGCAGCAGACATGTATCTGGAAGGTTCGGATCAGCATCGCGGCTGGTTTATGTCCTCCCTGATGATCTCGACAGCGATGAAGGGCAAAGCGCCTTATCGTCAGGTGCTGACCCACGGTTTCACCGTTGACGGCCAGGGCCGTAAGATGTCGAAATCCATCGGCAACACCGTTTCGCCGCAGGATGTGATGAACAAACTCGGCGCGGATATTCTGCGTCTGTGGGTGGCATCAACGGATTACACCGGTGAAATCGCCGTTTCCGACGAGATCCTCAAGCGTGCCGCCGATAGCTATCGTCGTATCCGTAACACCGCGCGCTTCCTGCTGGCGAACCTTAACGGTTTCGATCCGGCGAAAGATATGGTGAAACCGGAAGATATGGTGGTGCTGGATCGCTGGGCTGTCGGCTGCGCGAAAGCGGCGCAGGAAGATATCCTGAAAGCCTACGAATCCTACGACTTCCATGAAGTGGTGCAGCGCCTGATGCGCTTCTGCTCCGTGGAGATGGGCTCCTTCTATCTCGACATCATTAAAGACCGCCAGTACACCGCGAAAGCGGATAGCCGCGCGCGTCTCAGCTGCCAGAGCGCCCTCTATCACATCTGTGAAGCGCTGGTGCGCTGGATGGCACCGATCATGTCCTTCACTGCGGATGAGATCTGGGGCTACCTGCCGGGCGATCGCGAGAAGTATGTCTTCACCGGCGAGTGGTACGAAGGCCTGTTTGGCCTCGCGGACAGCGAAGCGATGAACGACGCCTACTGGGCCGAGCTGCTGAAAGTGCGTGGCGAAGTCAACAAGGTGATCGAGCAGGCGCGTGCCGATAAGAAAGTGGGCGGCTCCCTTGAAGCGACGGTGACGCTGTTCGCGCAGCCGGAGCTGGCGGCGAAACTGACGGCGCTGGGCGATGAATTGCGATTTGTCCTGTTGACCTCCGGCGCGCAGGTTGAGGATTATGCCAGCGCGTCTGCGGATGCACAGCAGAGCGAACTGCTCAAAGGGCTGAAAGTAGCGCTGAGTAAAGCCGATGGTGAGAAGTGCCCGCGTTGCTGGCATTACACCCATGATGTCGGTCAGGTGGCGGAACACGCAGAAATTTGCGGACGCTGTGTTAGCAACGTCGCCGGTGACGGCGAAAAACGTAAGTTTGCCTGATGAGTAAACCGATCTTTTCAACAGGGCTGCGCTGGCTATGGCTGGTCGTGGCGGTGCTGATTATCGATCTGGGCAGTAAATACCTGATCCTCCAGAACTTCGCTCTGGGGGAGACGGTCTCTCTGTTCCCGTCGTTAAACCTGCACTATGCGCGTAACTATGGGGCGGCATTCAGCTTCCTCGCCGACAGTGGCGGCTGGCAACGCTGGTTCTTCGCGGGTATCGCTATCGGTATCTGCGTGGTGCTGTCGGTGCTGATGTACCGCGCTAAAGCGTCGCAAAAGCTGAATAACATCGCCTATGCGCTGATTATTGGCGGCGCGCTCGGTAACTTGTTCGACCGTCTGTGGCATGGCTTTGTCGTCGATATGATCGATTTTTATGTGGGCGACTGGCATTTTGCTACCTTTAACCTTGCCGATACTGCAATCTGTATCGGCGCGGCGCTGATCGTGCTGGAAGGGTTTTTACCCTCCGCCGCAGTGAAAAAACAGGCGTAAGCCATAAAGCGTTGTAGGCCCGGTTATTAAGCCGGATAAGCGTAGCGCCATCCGGCATGCAATATACCCGGGTCCTACATTCGCTATCACATAAGAGCAACCTGCATGTCTAAATCCGTACAGAGCGACAGCGCAGTGCTGGTGCACTTCACGCTCAAGCTCGAAGATGGTTCACTTGCCGAATCCACACGCAACAACGGTAAGCCGGCGCTGTTTCGCCTTGGCGACGGTTCCCTTTCCGAAGGGCTGGAGCAACATCTGCTTGGCCTGAAGGCCGGGGAGAAAAAGGTCTTTTCCCTTGAGCCGGATGCCGCTTTCGGCACGCCGAGCCCGGACCTGATCCAGTACTTCTCGCGCCGTGAATTTATGGACGCCGGTGAGCCTGAAATCGGCGCGATTATGCTCTTTACCGCAATGGATGGCAGCGAAATGCCGGGCGTGATCCGTGAAATCAACGGTGATTCGATTACCGTCGATTTCAACCATCCGCTGGCGGGCAGAACCGTCCACTTTGATATCGATGTGCTGGAAGTCGATCCGGCACTGGAGGAGACAAATGCAGATCCTGTTGGCTAACCCGCGCGGTTTTTGCGCTGGCGTTGACCGCGCTATCAGCATTGTTGAAAACGCGCTGGCGATCTACGGCGCGCCGATTTACGTGCGTCACGAAGTGGTGCACAACCGCTACGTGGTCGACAGCCTGCGCGAGCGCGGCGCCATCTTTATTGAGCAGATAAGCGAAGTGCCGGACGGCGCGATCCTGATCTTCTCGGCGCACGGCGTTTCACAAGCGGTGCGCAACGAAGCGAAAAGCCGTGATTTAACGGTCTTCGATGCCACCTGTCCATTGGTCACAAAAGTGCATATGGAAGTGGCACGCGCCAGCCGACGTGGCGAAGAGGCGATCCTGATTGGCCACGCCGGTCACCCGGAAGTGGAAGGCACCATGGGTCAGTACAGCAACCCGAAAGGGGGCATGTATCTGGTTGAGTCGCCGGACGATGTAGCGACGCTTGAGATCAAAGATCCGGGCAAACTCTCGTTTATGACCCAGACTACGCTCTCCGTCGATGATACCTCTGACGTCATTGACGCTCTGCGCGTGCGTTTCCCGCAGATCGTCGGGCCGCGTAAAGATGATATCTGCTACGCCACCACCAACCGTCAGGAAGCGGTGCGCGCACTGGCTGAACAGGCGGAAGTGGTGCTGGTAGTCGGGTCGAAAAACTCCTCCAACTCCAACCGGCTCGCCGAGCTGGCGCAGCGGATGGGTAAAGCGGCCTATCTGATTGATGATGCCTCTGATATCCAGGAGCGCTGGGTTCAGGGTATTGCCTGTGTCGGCGTTACCGCTGGCGCGTCCGCGCCGGATATTCTGGTGCAGAACGTGATTACCCGCCTGCAGGAGCTGGGCGGCGGCGAGGCCATCCCGCTTGAAGGGCGCGAAGAGAATATCGTCTTCGAAGTGCCAAAAGAGCTGCGGGTCGAGGTTCGCGAAGTCGAGTAACCTTTTTCCCGAGGGTTATGCGAAGATGCCAGACTGAGTCTGGCATTTTTTTTGACCATTTTTCGTGGAGGGGCTATGGGTCTGCCAATCATTCTCGACACCGATCCCGGTATTGACGACGCCGTGGCGATTGCCGCCGCGCTGTTCGCACCTGAGTGCGATCTGAAACTGATCACCACTGTTGCCGGTAATGTTTCGCTGGAGAAAACCACCCGCAACGCGCTGCAATTGCTTCACTTCTGGAACGCAGATGTCCCGTTGGCACAGGGAGCCGCTACGCCTTTGCTGCGCCCGCTCTACAGCGCGGCAAATGTGCATGGCGAATCGGGGCTGGATGGCTACGACTTTATTGAACATGCACGCCAGCCGCTGGCAATCCCGGCTTTTCAGGCGATCCGCGACCTGCTTATGGCCTCGCCTGAACCCATTACGCTAGTGACCATCGGCCCGCTGACCAATATCGCGCTGCTGCTTACCCACTACCCGGAGTGCCAGTTCAACATTCGTCGGCTGGTGATGATGGGCGGCTCCGCCGGGCGCGGTAACTTTACGCCGAGCGCCGAATTTAATATCGCCGTCGATCCCGACGCCGCGGCGCGCGTTTTTGCCAGCGGGCTGGATATCGTCATGTGCGGCCTGGATGTCACCAACCACGCGACCCTTTCGCCCGCGTTTCTGGCCACGCTTCCCACCCTTAACCGCACCGGCAAAATGTTGCATGCGCTTTTCAGCCACTACCGTAGCGGCAGCATGGCGACCGGGCAGCGCATGCACGATCTCTGCGCTATCGTTTACCTGGTCCGCCCGGATCTCTTTACCCTCAAACCCTGCTTTGTGGCGGTTGAGACGCAGGGGCAGTTCACTACGGGCGCGACGGTGGTGGATATCGACGGCAAGCTGGGGATGCCCGCCAATGCGCAGGTAGCGCTGGATATGGATGTTGAGGGTTTTCGTACATGGTTCGCCGGGGTGCTGGCGCTGGCACCTTAATAACGAAGCCAGGCTCTTGTCATGCCTTTTACTGATATTTGCTGGTGTATATCATTAATTTCTAATTATCGACGTTTTCGGCTGGTGGCTCAGCGATGGGCTGGTTAATCTGGAAACGATTTTTACGCATTTAATTAACAAAAGAGCACAACTATGCATGATGCAGCAATCCGCGTAGCCATCGCGGGCGCTGGCGGTCGTATGGGCCGACAGCTGATTCAGGCGGCGCTGGCTATGGAGGGCGTGTCCCTTGGTGCAGCGCTGGAGCGGGAAGGTTCATCTCTGCTGGGAAGCGATGCGGGCGAACTCGCAGGCGCGGGTAAAAGCGGTGTCACGGTGCAGAGCAGCCTTGAGGCAGTAAAAGATGATTTCGATGTCTTTATCGATTTCACCCGCCCGGAAGGGACGCTGCACCATCTTGCGTTTTGCCGTCAGCACCATAAAGCCATGGTGATCGGCACCACCGGTTTTGATGACGCGGGCAAGCAGGCCATCAGCGACGCGGCACAGGAGATTGCCATCGTCTTTGCCGCCAACTTTAGCGTTGGCGTAAACGTCATGCTGAAGCTGCTGGAGAAAGCGGCGAAGGTGATGGGCGACTATACCGACATTGAAATTATCGAAGCGCACCACCGCTATAAAGTGGATGCACCATCAGGCACGGCGCTGGCGATGGGTGAAGCGATCGCCAGCTCACTGAATAAAGAGTTAAAAGAGTGCGCGGTTTATTCGCGTGAAGGCCATACCGGTGAGCGTGTTCCTGGCACCATTGGCTTTGCTACGGTTCGCGCCGGGGATATCGTCGGCGAACATACGGCGATGTTCGCCGATATTGGCGAGCGTGTCGAGATTACGCATAAAGCGTCAAGCCGCATGACCTTCGCTAATGGCGCGGTGCGTTCCGCTTCATGGCTCAAAGACAAGGAAAGCGGTCTTTTTGATATGCGCGACGTCCTCTATCTCAACAATCTGTAAGCGTTTTTACCCTTCGTGATGTGGTTGTTGCAGTCATAATGGATTGATTGCAAAGGGCAATAATTTATTGCCCTTTTATTTTACCATCTATAAATGATTTTTCCTTTCAAACCGCTAAAATACACACTTTATGAGTGATTTTTTGTTTCTAAAATGTAAATTTTGACCATTTGGTCTGGTTTTTCACACCGACCATAACTCAGATGCAATTTTCTTCCCACGCAAGCGTTTTCCCGACTCCGCTTATCTTCTTTTTTTATCTCTTAAACCCTGTAAAAGCAGGCAGTGGCGTAAAAGAGAAAGAAAAATAGGCCTCATAAGTTGACTTTTATCCCGCATCTCTCCAGAATGCCGCCGTTTGCCAAAAATCCACGGCCAGCAAATTTGCATTGATTCATCATCCTGATATGAATTAATATGCAAATAAAGTGAGTGAATATTCTCTGGAGGGTGTTTTGATTAAGTCAGCGCTATTGGTTCTGGAAGACGGAACCCAGTTTTACGGTCGGGCCATAGGGGCAATGGGCACGGCGGTTGGGGAAGTCGTTTTCAATACTTCAATGACCGGTTATCAAGAAATCCTCACTGATCCTTCCTATTCCCGCCAAATCGTCACTCTTACTTATCCTCATATTGGCAATGTCGGCACCAACGCGGCTGACGAAGAGTCCTCTCAGGTGCATGCGCAGGGTCTGGTGATTCGCGACCTGCCGCTGATTCCCAGCAACTACCGCAGCACTGAAGATCTCTCTTCCTACCTGAAACGCCATAACATCGTGGCGATTGCCGATATCGATACCCGCAAGCTGACCCGCCTGCTGCGCGAAAAAGGCGCACAGAACGGCTGCATTATCGCGGGCGAAAACCTCGACGAGACCGTGGCGCTGGAGAAAGCGAAAGCCTTCCCGGGGCTGAACGGGATGGATCTGGCGAAAGAGGTGACGACTCAGGAGAGCTATAGCTGGACGCAGGGCAGCTGGACGCTGGCGGACGAGCTGCCGGAAGCGAAACAAGAGAGCGAATTGCCTTACCACGTTGTGGCCTATGATTACGGCGCAAAACGCAACATTCTGCGCATGCTGGTGGATCGCGGCTGCCGCCTGACGGTAGTCCCGGCGCAAACCCCGGCCGCAGAAGTACTGAAAATGAATCCGGACGGTATCTTCCTCTCTAACGGCCCCGGCGACCCGGCACCGTGCGATTACGCTATCGACGCGATTAAAGCTTTCCTGGAAACCGACATCCCGGTGTTCGGCATCTGCCTCGGCCACCAGCTGCTGGCGCTGGCGAGCGGTGCGAAAACCGTGAAGATGAAGTTTGGTCACCACGGCGGCAACCACCCGGTAAAAGATATCGACAACAATACGGTGATGATCACCGCGCAGAACCACGGCTTTGCCGTCGACGAGGCTTCCATGCCTGCCAACCTGCGCGTCACGCACAAATCGCTGTTCGACGGCACGCTGCAGGGCATTCACCGCACCGATAAGCCGGCCTTCAGCTTCCAGGGCCACCCGGAAGCCAGCCCAGGCCCACACGACGCCGCGCCGCTGTTTGACCACTTTATTGAATTGATTGAGCAGTATCGTCATACCGCCAAATAATCAGGAGAAAAAGAGCCATGCCAAAACGTACAGACCTAAAAAGCATCCTGATCCTTGGCGCTGGCCCGATTGTTATCGGCCAGGCGTGTGAATTCGACTACTCCGGCGCGCAGGCATGTAAAGCGCTGCGCGAAGAGGGTTACCGCGTAATCCTGGTGAACTCCAACCCGGCAACCATCATGACCGACCCGGAAATGGCGGACGCCACCTATATCGAGCCAATCCACTGGGAAGTGGTGCGCAAAATCATCGAGAAAGAGCGCCCGGACGCGGTGCTGCCGACAATGGGCGGCCAGACCGCGCTCAACTGCGCGCTGGAGCTTGAGCGCCAGGGCGTGCTGGAAGAGTTCGGCGTAACGATGATTGGCGCTACCGCAGATGCGATTGATAAAGCGGAAGATCGCCGCCGTTTCGATATCGCGATGAAGAAAATCGGCCTCGATACCGCGCGTTCCGGTATTGCGCACACCATGGACGAAGCGCTGGCCGTGGCGGCTGACGTCGGCTACCCGTGCATTATCCGCCCCTCCTTTACCATGGGCGGCACCGGCGGCGGCATCGCCTATAACCGCGAAGAGTTTGAAGAGATTTGCGCCCGCGGCCTCGACCTCTCTCCGACCAAAGAGCTGCTGATTGATGAGTCGCTGATTGGCTGGAAAGAGTATGAGATGGAGGTGGTGCGCGATAAGAATGACAACTGCATCATCGTCTGCTCGATTGAAAACTTCGACGCCATGGGCATCCATACCGGTGACTCCATCACTGTGGCCCCGGCGCAGACCCTGACCGACAAAGAGTACCAAATCATGCGTAACGCCTCGATGGCGGTACTGCGTGAAATCGGTGTGGAGACCGGCGGCTCCAACGTGCAGTTCGCGGTCAACCCGAAAAACGGTCGTCTGATTGTTATCGAGATGAACCCACGTGTTTCCCGCTCTTCAGCGCTGGCTTCAAAAGCGACCGGCTTCCCGATTGCGAAAGTGGCGGCGAAACTGGCGGTAGGTTACACGCTGGATGAGCTGATGAACGATATTACCGGCGGGCGTACCCCGGCATCGTTCGAACCCTCTATCGACTATGTCGTCACCAAAATTCCGCGCTTCAACTTCGAAAAATTTGTTGGCGCTAACGACCGCCTGACCACGCAGATGAAATCCGTTGGTGAAGTGATGGCGATTGGCCGCACCCAGCAGGAGTCGCTGCAAAAAGCGCTGCGCGGTCTCGAAGTGGGCGCCACCGGCTTCGACCCGAAAGTAAGCCTTGAGGATCCGGAAGCGCTGACCAAAATCCGCCGCGAGCTGAAAGATGCGGGCGCGGATCGTATCTGGTACATCGCTGACGCTTTCCGCGCTGGCCTTTCGGTTGATGGCGTCTTCAACCTGACCAATATCGATCGCTGGTTCCTGGTGCAGATTGAGGAGCTGGTGCGTCTGGAAGAGCAGGTCGCCGCGCAGGGCATTAACGGCCTGAACGCCGACTTCCTGCGCCAGCTGAAACGCAAAGGCTTCGCCGATGCGCGTCTGGCGACGCTGGTTGGCGTGCGCGAAGCGGAGATCCGCAAGCTGCGCGACCAGTACAACCTGCACCCGGTCTACAAACGCGTTGATACCTGCGCCGCGGAATTCGCTACCGATACCGCCTATATGTACTCCACCTATGAAGAGGAGTGCGAAGCGAACCCGAACCAGGATCGCGAAAAAATCATGGTGCTCGGCGGGGGGCCAAACCGTATCGGCCAGGGTATCGAGTTTGACTACTGCTGCGTCCACGCCTCGCTGGCGCTGCGCGAAGATGGTTACGAGACCATTATGGTCAACTGTAACCCGGAGACCGTCTCCACCGATTACGATACCTCCGACCGCCTCTACTTCGAGCCGGTAACGCTGGAAGATGTGCTGGAAATCGTGCGTATCGAGAAGCCGAAGGGAGTGATCGTCCAGTACGGCGGCCAGACGCCGCTGAAACTGGCGCGCGAACTGGAAGCGGCGGGTGTACCGATTATTGGCACCAGCCCGGACGCAATTGACCGCGCAGAAGACCGCGAACGTTTCCAGCAGGCGGTAGAGCGCCTGAAGCTGCTGCAACCGGCTAACGCCACCGTCACGGCGCTGGAGCAGGCGGTAGAGAAAGCCAAAGAGATCACCTATCCGCTGGTGGTGCGTCCCTCCTATGTGCTGGGCGGCCGCGCAATGGAGATTGTCTACGACGAAGTCGACCTGCGTCGCTACTTTATGACCGCAGTCAGCGTCTCCAACGATGCGCCGGTGCTGCTGGACAAATTCCTCGATGACGCAGTAGAAGTGGACGTCGACGCGATTTGCGACGGCGAAAGCGTGCTGATTGGCGGCATCATGGAGCATATCGAGCAGGCAGGGGTGCACTCCGGTGACTCCGCTTGTTCGCTGCCAGCCTATACGCTCAGCCAGGAGATTCAGGATGTGATGCGCCAGCAGGTGCAGAAACTGGCGTTTGAATTGCAGGTGCGCGGTCTGATGAACGTGCAGTTCGCAGTGAAAGATAACGACGTCTACCTGATTGAAGTGAACCCGCGTGCGGCGCGTACCGTACCGTTTGTTTCAAAAGCGACGGGTGTTCCGCTGGCGAAAGTGGCGGCGCGCGTGATGACCGGCCAGACCCTGGCTGCGCAGGGGCACACCAGCGAAATTATCCCGCCGTACTACTCGGTGAAAGAGGTGGTGCTGCCGTTCAACAAATTCCCGGGCGTTGACCCGCTGTTAGGGCCAGAGATGCGCTCGACCGGGGAAGTGATGGGCGTCGGTCGTACCTTTGCTGAAGCGTTCGCCAAAGCGCAGCTTGGCAGCAACTCCACCATGCAGAAGCGTGGCCGTGCGCTGCTGTCGGTGCGCGAAGGGGATAAAGAGCGCGTTGTTGACCTCGCCGCCAAGCTGCTGAAGCAGGGTTTCGAGCTGGATGCTACCCACGGCACAGCGATTGTGCTCGGCGAAGCAGGCATCAACCCGCGCCTGGTGAACAAGGTGCATGAAGGGCGTCCGCACATTCAGGATCGTATTAAGAATGGCGAATATACCTACATCATCAACACCACCGCAGGCCGCCAGGCGATTGAGGATTCAAAACTGATTCGCCGCAGCGCGCTGCAGTACAAGGTGCATTACGACACCACCCTGAACGGCGGCTTCGCCACCGCGATGGCGCTGAATGCCGACGCCACCGAGAAGGTGACCTCCGTGCAGGAGATGCACGCGCAGATCAATAAGTAACAGAGCGGGCCGGTTTACCGGCCCGAATTTTTGTAGGCCGGATCTCGTAGGCCTGATAAGCGCAGCGCCATCAGGCATTATTGCCGGATGGCGGCTACGCCTTATCCGGCCTGGCACTCCCCATCCACCTTCAGAGTGTTCTGTATTTTCCTCATCCCTCAGCAAGTTACCCTACACTTACTCCCAAGAAGCCTAAAATTCACTGCAAAACAGGGAGAGAACCATGAAAACTAAACTTCTGCTCACATCCGTAATGACTGCCGCTGCGCTGTTCACCGTTGCTGGTTGTTCTTCAAACCAGGCTGTAGAGACGACCGATGGTAAAACTATCGTTACCGACGGCAAGCCGCAGGTAGACAAAGATACCGGCATGGTCTCCATTAAAAATGCCGAAACCGGCAAAACGCAGCAGATCAACCGTGACCAGGTTAAAGGTATGAGCGAGCTGGATAACTAATCCACCACGCTTAGGGTGCGGTGGCGCTCGCCGCCGCACGACCCCCCTCTGAATTTCCCTACAGATTGCCACTGTTAGCCAATCGATTAACTGTCTACACTCTTTGAAAATTGTCAGTGAAACAGGTTATCGATGATCCTTATTATTTACGCCCACCCCTATCCGCAACACTCCCATGCTAATAAGCAGATGCTTGAGCAGGTCAGGACAATGGATGAGGTGGAGATCCGCTCCCTTTACGACCTCTATCCCGATTTCAATATCGACATTGCCGCCGAGCAGCAGGCGCTGGCACGTGCCGATCTCATCATCTGGCAGCACCCGATGCAGTGGTATAGCGTCACGCCGTTACTCAAACTCTGGATCGATAAAGTGCTGGCCCACGGCTGGGCATATGGTCACGGCGGCACCGCGTTGCGTGGCAAAAGCATTATGTGGGCGGTGACTACCGGCGGCGGCGAGCATCATTTTGATCTGGGTGAGCACCCTGGTTTTGAAGTGCTGGCCCAGCCTTTGCAGGCCACGGCGCTCTATTGCGGGCTAACCTGGCTGCCGCCTTTTGCCATTCACCGCACTTTTGTCTGCGATGACGAAACCCTGCAGGCGCAGGCACGGCAATATAAACAGCGTTTGCAGACATGGCTGGAGGTGCAGCGTGGATAGTCACTCAATGATTCAGGCGCTGATCTACCTGGGCGCGGCGGCGCTGGTGGTGCCAATCGCCATGCGCCTCGGCCTCGGTTCAGTGCTTGGTTACCTGATTGCCGGCGGGATTATCGGCCCGTGGGGATTACGGCTGGTCACCGATGCGGAGTCTATTCTGCACTTCGCCGAAATCGGCGTGGTATTAATGCTGTTTATTATCGGGCTCGAGCTCGATCCGCAGCGGTTATGGAAATTGCGCGCCTCGGTGTTTGGCGGCGGCGCGTTGCAGATGGGCAGCTGTGGCCTGCTGCTCGGTGGTTTCTGCCTGCTGCTCGGGCTGCCGTGGCCGGTGGCGCTGCTGATTGGCCTGACGCTGGGACTCTCATCAACCGCTATTGCCATGCAGGCGATGAATGAACGGAACCTTACCGCCTCGCAGATGGGGCGCAGCGCCTTTTCAGTGCTGCTGTTCCAGGATATCGCCGCGATTCCGCTGGTGGCGATGATCCCGCTACTGGCCGCCAGTGGCGGAGCGATGACCCTCAGCGCCTTTCTATTATCCGCGTTAAAAGTGGTGGCGGCGCTGACGCTGGTGGTGCTGATTGGCCGTTATGTCGCGCGCCCGGCGCTGCGTTTTGTTGCCCGCTCCGGCCTGCGCGAAGTCTTTTGCGCCGTGGCGCTGCTGCTGGTCTTCGGTTTCGGTTTGCTGCTGGAAGAGGCCGGGTTATCGATGGCGATGGGCGCCTTCCTCGCCGGGGTGCTGCTTGCCAGCTCCGAGTATCGCCACGCGCTGGAGAGCGATATCGAGCCGTTTAAAGGGCTGCTGCTCGGGCTCTTCTTTATCGGCGTCGGCATGTCGATCGATTTCGGCACGCTGGTGAGCCATCCGCTGCGCATCCTACTGCTGCTGGGCGGGTTCCTGGTGATCAAAACCGTTGTGCTGTGGCTGATTGCGCGTCCTTTAACGGTGCCGCGCAAACAGCGCTGGTGGTTCGCGGCACTGCTGGGGCAGGGGAGTGAGTTTGCCTTCGTGGTGTTTGGTGCCGCGCAGACGGCGCAAGTGCTGGATAGTGAATGGGCGAAAGCCTTAACCCTCACCGTGGCGCTGTCGATGGCGGCAACGCCGCTGCTGCTGCTGGTGCTTGCGCGTCTGGAAGCGGGCGGCGGCGATCGGGAGCAGGAAGCCGATGCCATTGACGAAGAGGAGGCGCGGGTAATCGTTGCCGGCTTTGGCCGCTTCGGGCAGATCTCAGGGCGTCTGCTGCTCTCCAGCGGCGTGAAGATGGTGATCCTCGATCACGATCCCGACCATATCGAGACGCTGCGTAAGTTTGGTATGAAGGTCTTCTACGGTGACGCGACCCGCGTCGATCTGCTGGAGTCTGCGGGCGCGGCGCGGGCGGAAGTCTTGATCAACGCAATTGATGATCCCGAAGCTAGCCTGCACTTAACGGAGCTGGCGAAGGAGCACTTCCCGCACCTGCGCATTATTGCCCGCGCCCGCGATGTCGATCACTACATTCGCCTGCGTCAGATGGGCGTTGAGGATCCTGAACGTGAAACCTTCGAAGCGGCGCTAAAAACCGGCCGTCAGGCGCTTGAAGGGCTGGGGCTGGGTGCCTATGAGGCGCGCGAGCGCGCCGATCGCTTCCGCCGCTTTAATCACGACATGATTGAAGAGATGGCGAATGCGGAAGATGGCGGCCAGGGGCGCGTTGCGGTGTTTAAGCGTACCAGCGCCATGCTGACGGAGATTATCGCCGAAGACCGTGCGCATCTCTCCGTCACGCAGCGCCATGGCTGGCAGGGGACGGAAGAGGGGCGGCACACTGACGATCCGGCAGATGAGCCCGCGGTGAAACCAGAGCCCTGATCGCGCGGTCTGTTAAGGCTGCTTGACGGCTAACGGCTTGATAGATCAGGCATGGAAAGCTGGCGGTGCGAAGATGTGCAGGGCCACCGCCAGCAGAACAGAAATTTTTCTTCTTCTTTACCTTGCACACCGTCGACGAAAGATTGTGCTTTCCGTATAGTGGCGACAATTTTTTGCATCCAGGAAATGAATGAATGATCAGTCTGATTGCGGCGTTAGCAGTGGATCGCGTCATCGGTATGGAGAATGCCATGCCGTGGGATCTCCCTGCCGATCTCGCCTGGTTTAAGCGCAACACCTTGAATAAACCTGTTGTGATGGGCCGCCTGACATGGGAATCCATCGGTCGCCCGCTGCCGGGGCGTAAAAACATTGTCATCAGCAGCCAGCCTGGCACCGACGATCGCGTTGAGTGGGTGAAATCCGTTGAGGATGCGCTGGCGGCGTGCGGCGATGCGCAGGAGATCATGGTGATCGGTGGCGGCCGCGTGTATGAGCAGTTCCTGCCGAAAGCGCAGCGCCTCTATCTGACGCACATTGATGCGGAAGTGGAGGGCGATACCCATTTTCCGGATTACGATCCGGACGAGTGGGACTCGGTCTTCAGTGAATTCCACGACGCGGACGCGCAGAATTCACACAGCTACTGCTTCGAAATTCTCGAGCGTCGCTAATAGCAAAATCCCCGGCATGCCGGGGATTTTCATTTCAGGAGGCGATGGCTTCCCCATCACCCAGATCCATCTGGCGATTCGATGGCTGGGTGAAGATCTGCTTATCTTCCCAGCGCAGGCAGGTGAGATCCCCGCCCCAGCAGCAGCCGGTATCCAGGCCGTAAATCCCCTCCGGCGTGCCTTCGCCTTCCAGCGATGCCCAGTGACCGAAGACGATGCTGTACTCTTGCGCGACCGGACCCGGAATTGAGAACCAGGGTTTCAGCGGTGCCGGCGCGTTCTGCGGCGTATCTTTGCAGTACATATCCAGCTGCCCGTTCGGGAAGCAGTAACGCATCCGCGTAAATGCGTTGGTGATAAAGCGTAAACGTGCAAGGCCGCTCAGCTCCGGCGACCAGTGGTTTGGCAGATCGCCATACATCGCATCGAGGAACAGCGGATAGGAGTCGCTTGCCAGCACCGCTTCGACATCGCGGGCGCAGCTTTTCGCCGTGTCGAGATCCCACTGTGGCGTGATCCCGGCGTGGGCCATCACCACCTTTTTCTCTTCATCGATTTGCAGCAGCGGCTGGCGACGCAGCCAGTTAATCAGCTCGTCGGCGTCGGGTGCTTCCAGCAGCAGGTTAAGGCGATCTTTCGGCTTATTGCGGCTGATACCGGCAAAGACTGCCAGCAGATGCAGATCGTGATTGCCGAGCACAACGCGCGCGCTGTCGCCAAGGGATTTGACGTAACGCAGCACGTCGAGCGAGCCAGGGCCGCGCGCCACGAGGTCGCCGGTCAGCCATACGGTGTCTTTTTCCGGTGAAAACTGCACCTGGTTTAACAGCGCGATCAGTTCATCAAAGCAACCGTGAACGTCGCCAATAAAGTATGTAGACATTGATTAATGGATCACTATTGGAACGGCGAGTCGGAAGACCGGGATAGCGACGCGGAAGGGGTTGCCCTGCGCATCGACCATATCGTAATGGCCCTGCATGGTGCCCAGCGGCGTTTCGATCACCGCGCCGCTGGTGTACTGAAATTCGCCGCCTGGCTCGATATGGGGCTGCTCGCCGACCACACCTTCGCCCTGCACTTCCGTTTCGCGGCCATTTCCATTGGTGATCAACCAGTAGCGACTGAGCAACTGGACGGCGCTTCGCCCCAGGTTCCGGATGGTGACGGTGTAAGCAAAGACATAGCGTTCATGGTCGGGTTGCGACTGTGACTCGATATAGAGGCTTTGAACCTGCACAGAGACGCGGGGCGAATTGATCATGGGTTAACTCTCCTTCGGCGGCGCATTATCCGTCAGGTAGTTGGCTAACTGACAATACTGCGCAACAGAGATATTTTCTGCGCGCATCGTCGGATCGATACCCAACGATGAAAGCACGTCGACGGTAAACACATTGCCGAGACTGTTACGAATGGTCTTACGGCGCTGGTTGAACGCTTCGGTAGTAATGCGGCTCAGGGTGCGAACCTCTTTTACCGGGTGCGGCATAGTGGTATGCGGCACCAGACGCACCACGGCGGAATCGACTTTTGGCGGTGGCGCGAAGGCGGTCGGCGGCACTTCGAGCACCGGGATCACCTGGCAATAGTACTGCGCCATTACGCTCAGTCGTCCATACGCTTTACTGTTCGGCCCTGCAACCAGGCGGTTTACCACCTCTTTTTGCAACATAAAGTGCATGTCGGCAATGGCATCAGTATAGCTAAACAGATGAAACATCAACGGTGTCGAGATGTTGTAGGGCAGATTGCCGAAAACGCGCAGCGGCTGGCCGAGGGTTTGCGACAGCTCGCCGAAGTTCATGGTCATCGCATCCTGCTGATAAATCGTCAGCTTTGGTGCGAGGAACGGATGCGTTTGCAGACGAGCCGCCAGATCGCGGTCAAGCTCGATAACCGTCATTTTATCCAGACGGTCGCCGACCGGTTCGGTCAGCGCGCCAAGACCCGGGCCTATTTCGACCATGGCCTGACCCTTTTGCGGGTTGATGGCGGAAACGATGCTGTCGATCACGAACTGGTCGTGGAGGAAGTTTTGCCCGAAGCGCTTGCGGGCTAAGTGGCCCTGATGGACGCGAGTATTCATTGAGTATTAACAATCATCTTGATGGCGAGATTAAGCGCCGTAATAAAACTGCCGACCTCCGCGGTTCCCTGTCCCGCCAGCTCAAGGGCGGTACCGTGGTCGACGGAGGTGCGAATAAAAGGTAAACCGAGGGTAATATTCACCCCGCGGCCAAAGCCCTGGTATTTTAGCACGGGCAGGCCTTGATCGTGGTACATCGCCAGCACCGCGTCGGCGTTATCGAGGTATTTCGGCTGAAACAGCGTGTCTGCCGGGAGCGGACCGCTCAAGTTCATGCCTTCGCGACGCATCGCTTCCAGCACCGGAATGATGGTATCGATCTCTTCCGTGCCCATATGGCCACCTTCGCCCGCGTGGGGGTTGAGGCCGCAGACCAGAATATGCGGAGAGGCGATGCCAAACTTCTGGCGTAAATCGCCGTGCAGAATGGTGATAACTTCACGCAGCAGATCGGGCGTGATGGCATCCGCCACCTCTCTGAGCGGCAGATGCGTCGTCGCCAGCGCCACGCGCAGCGTCTCCGTTGCCAGCATCATTACCACTTTGTCGGCGTGAGCGCGCTGCTCGAAAAACTCCGTGTGCCCGGTAAAGGGCGTACCCGAATCGTTGATCACCCCTTTATGCACCGGGCCGGTAACCAGCGCGGCGAACTCACCGTTCAGGCAACCATCACAGGCGCGGGCAAGGGTAGAGACGACGTAAGCACCGTTTTGCGGATTAAGACGGCCGGCGACAACCGGCGCGTTGAGCGCAACGGGCAGCAGGGTAAGGGTTCCGGCCTGTTGCGGCACCGCTGCGTGCCCGGGAGCGTACTCCCGAAGCGTAAGCGGCAGACCGAGCAGGGCTGCCCGGTCAGTTAACAGCGTCGCATCGCCGCAGATTACCAGTTCAACCGGCCAGTCGCGCTGGGCGAGCTGCACCACCAGATCCGGGCCAATCCCGGCGGGTTCGCCGGGAGTGATAACGATGCGCTGCGTGTTCATCAGTTGCTCAGAATTTTGACGTAAGCGCTGGCGCGTTGTTCCTGCATCCAGGTTGCCGCCTCTTCAGAGAACTTGCGGTTCATCAACATCCGGTAGGCACGATCTTTCTGCGCGGCATCGGTTTTGTCGACGTTGCGCGAATCGAGCATTTCGATCAGGTGCCAGCCGAAGGAGGAGTGCACCGGGCCGCTCATCTGGCCGCGTTTCAGCTTCATCAGCGCATCGCGGAAAGCGGGATCGTAGATATCCGCTGCCGCCCAGCCGAGGTCGCCGCCCTGGTTGGCTGAACCCGGATCCTGAGAGAACTCTTTCGCCGCATTAGCAAACGTGGTGCGACCGCTCTTAATATCGGCAGCAATCTCTTCCAGCTTAGTACGCGCCTGGTCATCGGTCATGATCGGCGACGGTTTCAGCAGGATGTGACGGGCATGCACTTCGGTCACGGAGATGCTCTTCGACTGACCGCGCAGATCGTTCACTTTAAGAATGTGGAAACCAACACCGGAGCGGATTGGACCCAGCACGTCGCCTTTTTTCGCCGTGCTCAGCGCCTGAGCGAAGACGCTCGGCAGCTCCTGAATACGGCCCCAGCCCATCTGGCCGCCTTTCAGCGCCTGCTGGTCAGCAGAGTAGGTGATTGCCAGCTTGCCAAAGTCAGCGCCGTTGCGTGCCTGCTCGATGATCGAGCGCGCCTGGGCTTCTGCTTCGTTAACCTGCGCGGAGGTCGGGTTTTCTGACAGCGGGATCAGGATGTGGCTCAGGTTCAGCTCGGTGCTGGCATCGTTCTGGTTGCCAACCTGCTGCGCCAGCGACTCCACTTCCTGCGGCAGCACGGTCACGCGGCGACGCACTTCGCTGTTACGCACTTCGGAGATGATCATCTCTTTGCGGATCTGATTACGATAGGTGCTGAAATTCATCCCATCGTAGGCCAGACGGCTGCGCATCTGATCCATCGTCATGTTGTTCTGTTTCGCAATATCCGCGATAGCGGCATCGAGCTGTTCGTCAGTCACTTTGACGCCCATCTTCGTGCCCATCTGCAAAATGATCTGATCCATGATCAGACGCTCCAGGATCTGATGGCGCAGGGTTTTGTCATCCGGCAACTGTTGGCCTGCCTGGCCAGCATTCGCTTTGACGGACTGCATCAAACCATCAACGTCACTTTCGAGCACGACGCCGTTATTCACCACGGCGGCGACTTTATCGACAACCTGAGGCGCGGCAAAACTGGTATTCGCAACCATAGCGATACCGAGAAGCAGCGTTTTCCAGTTCTTCATACCTTTTCCATTTCAATTAACCGCAGTGCGGATTACGTTGCAAATCAAACAGATCACAGTGAGCTACGGTACGGCAGGATGTTCGAGCGCAGCATCTCTTGCGTACCCAGGCCATAGTTGGAGCTCAGGCCGCGAAGCTCAATGTTGAAACCGATAACTTTTTCATACTTGCTCTGATCGTTCTCCCAGCCGTTAAGTTTGCGTTCCCAACCGAGGCGAATCGCATAACAGCAGGAGTTGTACTGCACGCCAACCATCTGGTCCGCAGGCTTTTTGGTATTGGTATCAAGATAGTACGCGCCAACAAGAGACCAGCGATCGGCAATCGGCCAGCTTGCGGCGGTGCCCACCTGCGAAATCCCGTTTTTATACTGCTCTGATGCCGCGTAGTTCGGCAGCGTTGCCTGGATATACTCCGGGCTTGCATAACGGTAGCTCAGCTGCAGCAGACGGTCTTGATCCCGGCGGTACTCCAGCGCAGAGCTGCTGTTGGCGATGTTGTTCAGACGCGTATCGTACTGAACCCCGCCGCGCAGACCCCAACGGTCGGAGATACGCCAGTAGGTGTCACCTGCCCACACCAGCGAACCGGTTTTGTTGTCTTTCTCCCATTTGATGTTGTCATCACCGGTACGGGACTCGGTGAAATAGTAGATTTGACCAACAGAAACGTTAAAACGTTCAACCGCCGCATCATCAAAAATACGCGTAGTGAGACCGGTAGTGACCTGGTTTGCCGACGCGATGCGGTCGAGACCGCCATAGGTACGGTCACGGAACAGGCCGCTGTAGTCTGACTGCAACAGGGAGGAGTCGTAGTTATTGATATGGCTCTGATCGCGGTACGGCACATAGAGGTACTGCGCACGTGGCTCCAGCGTCTGGGTGTAGCCCGCCGCCCAGTCCATATTACGTTCGAACACCAGCTTGCCGTCAGTCTTAAACTGCGGCATGACGCGGTCAACAGACTCGCGGTAATCGGTGCCGTTACGGGTGTTATAGGTGTCGACATTGGTCTGCTGGTAGTGGGTCGCCAACATTTTGACTTCGGTATTAAGACTGCTCCAGCCATTCGAAAGCGGCAGGCTTAAGGTCGGCTCCAGATGCAGACGCGTCGACTCAGGGTTATTTTTGTTGGTATTAACAAAGTTAACCGCCTGGCCATACACGCGGAAATCGAACGGACCGAGATCGTTGTGGTACCAGTTTACGTCCACCTGCGGCTGCGCAGAGTAGGAGTTACTGTTGTTACGGTTAAACACCTGGAACTGCTTGGTAGAGACCGTAGCGTCAAAGTTTTCAACCGCATAGCCGACGCTGAGGATCTGCGTGGCGTAACCGTCTGTACTGGAACCATATTTTGACGAGAAGTCGTTAAAGTAGTTCGGATCGCTAACTTTGGTGTAGTTGGCGTTAAAACGCCACACCTGATCCAGCACCCCGGCATGCTGCCAGAAGAAGAGCCAGCGATGGCGATCGCCTTCGGTTGGGTGCTCATCTTCATACACTTTATCGGAGGGCAGATAATCGAACTCGATCAGGCCCTGGCCCGCCTGCGACAGGTAGCGGAACTCGTTCTGCCACTGGGTGTTACCGCGCTTGTGGATATAGTGCGGCGTGATCGTCGCATCCATATTGGGCGCGATGTTCCAGTAGTAGGGCAGGTAGAATTCGAAGTAGTTGCTGGTTGAGTACTTGGCGTTCGGGATCAGGAAACCTGAACGGCGTTTATCCCCGATTGGCAACTGCAAATAGGGGCTATAGAAGACCGGAACCGGGCCGAGCTTAAAGCGGGCGTTCCAGATCTCAGCAACCTGCTCTTCGCGATCCTGAATCACCTCGCTGCCGACAACGCTCCAGGTATTGGAGCCGGGCAGACAGGAGGTGAAGGTACCGTTGTCCAGAATGGTGTAGCGATTCTGGCCGCGCTGTTTCATCACATCGGCTGTACCGCGTCCCTGGCGGTCCACCATCTGGTAATTACCGTCCCAGATATTGGTATCTTTTGTGTTGAGATTCGCCCAACCTTTCGGACCTTTCAGGATGACCTGATTGTCGTCATAGTGCACATTACCGAGCGCATCCACCGTTCGTACAGGTTCCGTCTGACCTTCCGGTTGCTGTTGATGAACCTGAACCTCATCGGCCTGCATGCGGCTATTACCCTGATTAATATCGACATTGCCGGTAAAAACGGCGTCGTCCGGGTAGTTGCCTTTAGCATGATCGGCGTTGATCGTTACCGGTAAGTTATTGGTATCGCCTTTAATCAGGGGGCGGTTATAGCTGGGAACGCCAAGCATACACTGCGAGGCAAGATCGGCTGCCATCCCCTGCTGACTGTAAAGGGCGTAGCCAATCATGGTGGCCAGGAGGGTGGGGATACGTTTTTTCATACGTTTTATGTGTTGTTCCGTCATCTGTGGCTTTACGCTGGCAAACGGTCTGAGACTAACTTACTCGCCTTTGCAACGCTAGTTTTAATCCTGCCCGCGTTCGAGCCAGAAGGAGAGCCTGCGCCTGTGCACGGCATAGAATGACGGGTATGATAAAGCAAATTTTAGCCGACGGCATGACGATTTGGGGAGTATATGCAGTATTGGGGGAAAGTGGTTGGAGTAGTCGTTGCCCTTTTCGTAGGCGGCGGCTTTTGGGGCGCCGTGCTGGGGCTGATTATTGGGCATCTTTTTGACAAATCACGCAGCCGTAAAATGGCGTGGTTTGCCAACCAGCGCGAGCGCCAGACGCTCTTTTTTGCCACCACCTTTGAGGTGATGGGGCATTTAACCAAATCGAAGGGGCGCGTAACGGAAGCGGATATTCAGATCGCCAGCCTGTTTATGGATCGTCTGAACCTGCACGGCGAGTCACGTACCGCGGCGCAGCACGCGTTTCGCGTCGGCAAAACGGATAACTACCCGTTACGCGACAAGATGCGTCAGTTTCGCAGCGTCTGTTTCGGCCGCTTTGATTTGATTAGGATGTTTCTGGAAATTCAAATCCAGGCAGCGTTTGCTGACGGTACGCTCCACCCGAGCGAACGCCAGGTTCTGTACGTCATTGCCGAAGAGCTGGGCATCTCTCGCCAGCAGTTCGATCAGTTCCTGCTGATGATGCAGGGCGGGGCGCAGTTTGGCGGCGGCTTTAACAACTCACAGCAGCAAGCAGGCGGTGGTGGATGGCAGCAGTCGCAGCGCGGCCCAACGCTGGAAGATGCCTGTAACGTGCTGGGGGTGAAAGCCACCGACGATGCGACAACCATTAAACGCGCCTATCGCCGCTTAATGGGCGAGCATCACCCGGACAAGCTGGTGGCGAAAGGATTACCGCCGGAGATGATGGAGATGGCGAAGCAGAAAGCGCAGGACATCCAGAAAGCCTACGAACTGATTCGCGAACAGAAAGGGTTCCGCTAATAAAAAACGTCCCCGACCGCAAGATCGGGGCGCGTTCTCAAAAATCCACCGGTGCCTTAAACGTCATGCTGTTGCCAAACGCCGGATGGGTAATGGTCAATATTTCGGCATGGAGCTGTAAACGCGGCGCCATTGCCAGCGCCTCTGGCGTCGCATAAAAGCGGTCGCCAAGAATCGGATGACCCAGCGCCAGCATATGCACACGCAGCTGGTGTGAACGACCGGTAATCGGCTTCAGGCGCACCCGCGCGCTGCCATCCTCGTCATAGGACAGTACTTCATACTCCGTCTGCGCCGCTTTGCCGGTTTCAAAACAGACCTTCTGCTTTGGCCGGTTCGGCCAGTCGCAAATCAGCGGCAGATCCACCAGCCCTTCCGCTTTTTCCGGGTGACCCCAGACGCGCGCCAGGTACTGCTTTTTCGGTTCGCGTTCACGGAACTGGCGTTTCAGCTCGCGCTCGGCCGCTTTGGTGAGTGCCACCACAATCACGCCGCTGGTGGCCATATCCAGCCGGTGCACCGATTCCGCCAGCGGATAGTCGCGCTGAATGCGCGTCATCACGCTGTCTTTGTGCTCATCAAGACGCCCCGGCACCGACAACAAGCCGCTGGGCTTGTTGACGACCATAATGTGCTCATCCTGATAGAGAATGACCAGCCAGGGATCCTGCGGCGGGTTGTAGGGCTCCATCACCATTGCGGGCTCCGTTTATTGATGCGTGACGACAATCAGACGCAGCGCGTCCAGACGCCAGCTGGCCTGCGCCAGGCTCTCCATCACCTGCAGCCGGTTGCTTTCGATCGCTTCCAGCTCGTCATCACGAATGTTCGGGTTGACGGCTTTCAGCGCTTCCAGACGCGCCAGCTCCGCAGAGAGCTTCTCATCGGCTTCGCGGCGCGCGGCTTCAATCAGCGCCTTCGCGGCGTCAGCCACCTGGGCTTCCCCTTTTTGCAGGATGGTATGCACTTCCTGCTGTACGGCGTTGACCAGTTTGCTGCCGGTATGGCGGTTGACCGCGCTCAACTGGCGGTTAAAGGTCTCAAACTCCACCTGCGCAGCGAGGTTGTTGCCGTTTTTATCCACCAGCAGGCGGATCGGCGTCGATGGCAGGAAGCGGTTAAGCTGCAGCTGCTTCGGCGCTTGCGCTTCGACCACGTAGATCAGCTCCACCAGCAGCGTGCCGACCGGTAAGGCTTTGTTCTTCAGCAGCGAAATGGTGCTGCTGCCGGTGTCGCCGGAGAGGATCAGATCCAGGCCGTTGCGGATGATCGGGTGCTCCCAGGTGACAAACTGCGCATCTTCGCGCGACAGCGCTACATCACGCTCGAAGGTGATGGTGCAGCCATCTTCCGGCAAGCCCGGGAAGTCCGGCACCAGCATATGATCCGACGGCGTCAGCACAATCATGTTCTCGCCGCGATCGTCCTGGTTAATGCCGACGATATCAAACAGGTTCATGGCGAAGGCGATAAGCGCGGTGTCGTCATCCTGCTCTGCAATACTGTCAGCCAGCGCCTGCGCTTTTTCGCCGCCGTTGGAGTGGATCTCCAGCAGGCGGTCGCGGCCCTGCTCCAGCTGCGCTTTCAGCTCATCATGCTGCGCGCGGCAGGTTTTAATCAGATCGTCAAAACCGTCAGTATTTTCCGGTGCGGCCAGGTAGTTAATCAGCTCACCGTGCACGCTGTCATAGATCGCGCGTCCGGTCGGGCAGGTGTGTTCAAACGCGTCCAGCCCTTCGTGATACCAGCGCACCAGCACCGACTGCGCGGTTTTTTCAAGATATGGCACGTGGATCTGAATGTCGTGCGCCTGACCAATACGATCCAGACGGCCAATACGCTGCTCGAGCAGATCCGGGTTAAACGGCAGGTCGAACATCACCAGATGGCTGGCGAACTGGAAGTTACGCCCTTCAGAGCCGATTTCGGAGCAGAGCAGCACCTGCGCGCCGCTATCCTCTTCCGAGAACCACGCCGCCGCGCGGTCACGTTCAATAATCGACATCCCTTCATGGAACACCGCTGCGCGGATGCCTTCGCGCTCGCGCAGAACCTGCTCCAGCTGCAGCGCGGTCGCCGCTTTGGCGCAGATCACCAGCACCTTCTGCGAGCGGTGGCTGGTGAGGTAGCCCATCAGCCACTCGACGCGCGGATCGAAGTTCCACCAGGTGCCGCTGTCGCCCTCAAACTCCTGGTAGATCTGCTCCGGGTAGAGCATGTCGCGGGCGCGCTCTTCCTGGCTTTTACGCGCACCCATAATGCCGGAGACTTTAATCGCCGTCTGGTACTGGGTCGGCAGCGGCAGTTTCACCGTGTGCAGTTCACGTTTCGGGAAGCCTTTCACCCCGTTACGGGTGTTACGGAACAGCACGCGGCTGGTGCCGTGGCGATCCATCAGCATGGCGATCAGCTCCTGGCGCGCATCGGCAGCGCCGTCGCGATCGCTGTTCGCGGTTTGCAGCAGCGGCTCGATATCCTGCTCGCCCACCAGCTCGCTCAGCATATTGAGATCGTCATTGCTCAGGCGTTCGCCCGCCAGCAGCAGCGCGACGGCGTCGGCCACCGGACGGTAGTTCTGCTGCTCATCAACAAACTGGGCGAAATCATGGAAACGGTTCGGATCGAGCAGGCGCAGACGCGCAAAGTGGCTCTCCATACCGAGCTGTTCCGGCGTCGCGGTCAGCAGCAGAATGCCCGGCACGCGCTCGGCCAGTTGTTCAATGGCGAGATATTCGCGGCTCGCCTCTTTTTCGCTCCACACCAGGTGGTGCGCTTCATCGACCACCAGCAGATCCCACTCGGCATCACAGAGGTGTTCGAGGCGCTGCTTGCTGCGGCGCACGAAATCGAGAGAGCAGATCACCAGCTGTTCGGTCTCGAACGGGTTATCGCTATCGTGCTGCGCTTCGGCATAACGATCGTCATCAAACAGCGCAAAGCGCAGGTTGAAGCGGCGCAGCATCTCAACCAGCCACTGGTGTTGCAGGGTTTCCGGCACCACGATTAGCACGCGCTCGGCGGCTCCCGCCAGCAGCTGCTGATGCAGGATCATCCCGGCTTCAATGGTTTTGCCCAGCCCCACTTCATCGGCCAGCAGCACGCGCGGCGCATGGCGGCGACCCACGTCATGGGCGATGTGCAACTGGTGCGGAATCAGGTTCGTACGCTGCCCACGCAGGCCGCTCCACGGCATGCGGTACTGCTCACTCTGGTATTTCCGCGCGCGGTAGCGCAGCGCGAAACGGTCCATACGATCAATCTGCCCGGCGAAAAGACGATCCTGCGGCTTGCTGAACACCAGCTTGCTGTCGAGCAGCACTTCACGCAGCACCACGTTGCTCTCACCGGTATCAAGACGCGTACCGGTATAGGCGAGCAGACCGTTCTCTTCGTTGACTTCATCGATGGTGAGCTGCCAGCCGTCGTGACTGGTGATGGTGTCACCGGGATTGAACATGACGCGCGTGACGGGAGAGTCGCTGCGGGCATACAAGCGATTTTCACCGGTGGCGGGGAAAAGCAGGGTGACCGTGCGCGCGTCCATCGCAACGACAGTACCAAGTCCAAGCTCGCTTTCCGTATCGCTGATCCAGCGTTGACCAAGTGTAAAGGGCATAAATGAACTCTAATCTCTAATTGCAGGCAATAGTTCGTCACCGCCTGGCGACAGGCGGGCGGATAAATTTGGGGCCAGAAAAAGGAAGGGCGCTATGGTACTGGAACCAACTTCGTTCGTATAGACCGATTCGTGCAGCATCACGGTCAGAATAGTCCCAGCTGCCCTGTCATCAGTGTAGCAAAGTCATCGTCAAGGAAAGGGAGGATCCCATCGGCGACCGGCTGCAACTGCTTCGTTAAATAGTGATCGTAATCGAGCGGCGAGCGCTGGTAATCGACCGGTTCCGGACCACTCGTCGTCCAGAGATACTTAATGGTGCCGCGGTTCTGGTACTGCGGTGCACGCCCGCGCTTCTGATTCTCCTCGTCGGCAAGCCGCGCGGCGCGCACGTGCGGCGGCACATTACGCTCATACTCCGCCAGCGGGCGGCGCAGGCGCTTGCGGTAGACCAGCTGCGCATCCAGTTCGCCCGCCATCAGGCTGGCGATGGTCTCGCGGACATAATCCTGGTAGGGCTCGTTGCGAAAAATACGCAGATAGAGCGCCTGCTGAAACTGCTGCGCCAGCGGCGTCCAGTCGGTGCGCACCGTCTCAAGGCCTTTAAACACCATGCGCTGCGTATCGCCCTCCTGAATCATCCCGGCGTAGCGCTTTTTACTCCCCTGATCCGTACCGCGAATGGTCGGCATCAGGAAGCGGCAAAAATGGGTTTCAAACTCCAGCTCCAGCGCGCTCTCCAGCCCCTGTTGTTGCAGATGCGAGGTCCACCAGCGGTTAACCGTGTCGACCAGTTGCTGGCCAATTTTCGCCGCCGCCTCTTCGCTGTGCTGATGCTTAAGCCAGACGAAGGTGGAGTCCGTATCACCATAGATCACGTCATACCCTTCGGCTTCAATCAGCGCTTTGGTTTGCAGCATGATCTGGTGCCCGCGCATGGTGATCGACGAGGCGAGCCTCGGATCAAAGAAGCGGCAGGCGGTGGTGCCGAGCACGCCGTAGAAGGCGTTCATAATGATCTTCAGCGCCTGTGACAGCGGCTTATTGCCCTGCCGTTTGGCCTCATCACGCCCGTGCCAAATCTGCCCGACAATCTCCGGCAGGCAGTGCTTCTCGCGCGAAAACCACGCGCCGAGAAAACCTTCCGTGCTGTGCGCCGCATCCGGCTGCGCCAGCCCCTCAATCAGGCCGACCGGATCGATAAGAAAGGTGCGGATGATCGACGGGTAGAGGCTTTTGTAATCGAGCACCAGCACCGAATCATAGAGGCCGGGACGGGAGTCCATCACATAGCCGCCGGGGCTGGCCTGCGGTGCGACATCGCCGAGATTGGGTGCCACATAACCGGCGCGGTGCATGCGCGGAAAATAGAGGTGGCTAAAGGCGGCAACCGAGCCGCCGTGGCGGTCGGCGGGCAGGCCGTTGACCGTCGCACGCTCCAGCAAAAAGGGCATAATCTCCGTTTTGTGGAAGATACGCGTCACCAGCTCGCAATCCTTCAGGTTATAGGTAGCGAGCGCAGGCTTATCTTCGGCGAAGCGGCGGTTGATCTCATCCATGCGATCCCATGGGTTGTCGATCGCTTTTCCCTCGCCGAGCAGCTCGCGCGATACCGATTCCAGCGAGAAGGAGGAGAAGCTCCAGAAGGCGGACTTCAGCGCGTCGATGCCGTCGATAATCAAGCGGCCCGGTGCCTGGGCAAAGAAGACGCCGTTTTTAAAGCCGTGCTCGCGCCACTCCAGCTCGCTGCCATTGCGCCCAAGGGTTAGCGGCACGCGGTAGCGCTCGGCGCTCTTTTGCAGCACTTTCAAATCGAACTGCACCACGTTCCAGCCAATCAGCACATCGGGATCGTGCTCGGCAAACCAGGCGTTAAGTTTTTCAAGCAGCTGCGGGCGGCTGGCGACATAGATAAGATCGAAATCGAGCCCCTGCGCATCACCATTCTCCGGGCCGAGCATATAGACCGTGCGCTGGCCGCAGCCCTCAAGGCCGATGCAGTAAAGCTCACCGTGGCGGGTGGTTTCAATATCCAGCGACACCCACTTCAGCGGCGGGCGATAGTGCGGGCTCGGCTTCAGGCGTGCATTGACCAGCGCGTTGCCGCGCGGTTCGCCATCGACCCACACCGGAGCGGTGATAAAGCGCTCCATCAGATAGCGCTCCGGCGGGCGGACATCGCCTTCATAGACGGTAACGCCGCCTTCGCGCAGCAGCTTCTCAAAACGCATTAATTGACGATGGGCGCGGCAGTAAAGGCCCATTACGGGACGGCGGTGAAAATCGTTGAGGGAGAGGGGCGTTAAGCGCCAGTTGTGCTCATCGCGCAGCAGCGCGCGGGCTTTGTCGGCCTGCTCTGCGGGAATAAAGGCAACTAACTCCTGCGGCGGCAGCACCACGCGCAGCGGGCCGTTATCCGTGGCGAGCCAGAGTTCGATCTCCGTCCCGTTGGGCGTATCCCGCCAGTGACGGGTTAAAATAAAGCCTTCTTGCGCCTGCGCCAAAGTTTGCTCTCACTCAACCAAAACCAGGCGAGATTATAGCCTGGTTCGGTAGGTGATGCTGTGGTTTTATACAGCTATTGCCCGTAATAGGCTTTCGCGCCGTGTTTACGTAAATAGTGCTTATCCAGCAGCGTTTGTTGCATGGCGGGCAGCTGCGGATTGAGCTGGCGGCTGAAGATGCCCATATAGGCCACCTCTTCCAGCACAATGGCGTTATGCACCGCGTCATCGGCATTTTTACCCCAGGCAAACGGCCCGTGAGAGTGCACCAGCACGCCGGGCATCTGTGCCGCGTCGATACCGTTTTTCTCGAAGGTTTCGACAATCACATTGCCGGTTTCCCACTCATATTCACCGTTGATCTCCTCATCGCGCATTTTGCGGGTGCAGGGGATCTCGCCATAAAAGTAGTCGGCGTGGGTGGTGCCGGTCGCCGGAATGGGTTGCCCGGCCTGCGCCCAGATAGTGGCGTGGCGCGAATGGGTGTGAACAATGCCCCCAATGGTCGGAAACGCCTGGTAAAGCAAGCGGTGGGTAGGGGTGTCGGAAGAGGGCTTTTTCGTCCCTTCAACCACTTCGCCGGTGGCGATATCGACCACCACCATATCCTCGGCGGTCATCACGCTGTAGTCGACGCCGGAGGGTTTGATCACCAGCACGCCGCGGGTGCGGTCGACGGCGCTGACGTTGCCCCAGGTCAGGGTGACCAGATTATGTTTTGGCAGTGCCAGGTTAGCTTCCAGCACCTGCCGTTTGAGATCGTCGAGCATCGTTTTCTCCTGTATTGCCGGATGGCGCGTTGCTTATCCGGCCTACGGGTTCGTTTCGTCTGTATTGCCGGATGGCGCTGCATCTATCCGGCATATGGGTTTTGTAGGCCCGGTAAACGCAGTGCCACCGGGCATCGGCTTAGCGTTTAGCGCCGTAGTAGAGCTCGTTCCAGCGCAGCGCATCTTTAAACGCTGGCAGGCGGGTATCTTCATCGATCACCGTCAGCTCAATGCCGTGCAGCTCGCTGAACTGGCGCATATCATCAAGCGTCAGCGCCTGGCTGAAGACGGTATGGTGCGCGCCACCGGCGAGGATCCACGCTTCGGAGGCGGTGTTGAGATCCGGCAGCGCTTTCCACAGGGCATTCGCCACCGGCAAGTTCGGCAGATCGTGCGGCGTTTTCACCGCTTCAACGCAGTTCACCAGCAGGCGGAAGCGATCGCCGAGATCGATCAGGCTGGCGTTGATCGCCGGACCCGTTTTGGTGGAGAAGATCAGACGTGCCGGATCGGCCTTGCCACCGATGCCGAGATACTGAACATCGAGCGTCGGTTTCTCGTCGAGAGCGATAGAAGGGCACACTTCCAGCATATGCGAGCCGAGCACCAGGTCGTTGCCATTCTCAAAGTGATAGGTGTAATCCTCCATAAAGGAGGTGCCGCCGTTCAGGCCGCCGGACATCACCTTCATAATGCGCAGCAGCGCTGCGGTCTTCCAGTCGCCTTCGCCGGCAAAGCCGTAGCCCTGCTGCATCAGGCGCTGTACCGCCAGGCCCGGCAGCTGTTTCAGGCCGTGCAGATCTTCAAAAGTGGTAGTGAAGGCGTGGAAGCCGCCCTCTTCTAAGAAGCGTTTCAGGCCAAGCTCGATACGCGCGGCATCAATTACGTTCTGGCGTTTATCGCCGTTCACCTGTGCCGCTGCGGTCAGGCGGTAGCTGCTCTCATACTCATCGACCAGCGCATTGATATCGCCGTCGCTCACCGCATTCACTACCTGCACCAGATCGCCGACGCCCCAGGTATTCACCGAGAAGCCAAACTTGATCTGCGCGGCCACTTTATCGCCGTCGGTTACCGCCACTTCGCGCATGTTGTCGCCAAAGCGCACCACTTTCAGGTGGCGGGTATCCTGTTTCGACACCGCCTGGCGCATCCACGCGCCGATGCGGGAGTGAGCCTGTTTATCCTGCCAGTGACCGGTTACCACGCTGTGCTGCTGGCGCATACGCGCGCCGATAAAGCCAAATTCGCGGCCGCCATGCGCGGTCTGGTTGAGGTTCATAAAGTCCATATCGATGCTGTCCCACGGCAGGGAGGCATTGAACTGGGTATGGAACTGCAACAGCGGCTTATTGAGGATCGACAGGCCGTTGATCCACATTTTCGCCGGCGAGAAGGTGTGCAGCCACACCACCAGCCCGGCGCACTTCTCGTCATAGTTGGCATCGCGGCAGATGGCGGTGATCTCATCCGGCGTGGTTCCCAGCGGCTTCAGCGTCAGTTTGCAGGGCAGTTTTGCTTCTGCGTTGAGGGCGTTAACCACCTGCTCGGCATGATGCGTCACCTGCTTCAGGGCTTCCGGCCCGTACAGGTGCTGGCTGCCAATAACGAACCAAATTTCATACTTGTCGAAAATAGTCATGATCGTGTCCTTAATGGGTTAACGCGGCCGGCGAAACTGTCGCGGCTGAAGGGAGATAGTGCTGCTCGGCGCTGACGGCCCACTGCTGATAGCGACGATAGAGCCGTTCAAACTGCTGCGCCTGTGCCGAAGGCTGGAGCGTTTTCTCGATGGCGCTCGCCATCTTCTGCTGCGCAGCCGGAATATCGGCGTGTACTTCTGCGGCGACGGCGGCAAAGATGGCCGCGCCCAGCGCACAACACTGCTCAGAGGCGACAACCTGCAACGGGCGGTTGAGCACATCGCAGCAGGCCTGCATTACGCCGAGGTTTTTACGCGCGATGCCGCCGAGTGTCATCACGTTGTCAACGGCAATACCCTGTTCGGTAAAGCACTCCATAATCGCGCGGGCACCGAAGGCGGTGGCGGCAATCAGCCCGCCGAACAGCGCCGGGGCGTCGGTGGCAAGATTCAGATCGGTGATCACCCCTTTCAGGCGCTGGTTAGCGTTTGGCGTGCGGCGACCGTTGAACCAGTCGAGTACCACCGGCAGGTGATCGAGAGAAGGATTTTTCACCCACGCATCGGTAAGCGCTGGCAGCAGCTGTTTCTGGCTGGCTTTGATCTGCTCTTTCAGTTCCGGGTGCTGCTGCGCCAGCTGTTCCAGCGGCCAGCCGAGGATGCGGCCAAACCAGGCGTAGATATCGCCGAAGGCGGATTGCCCCGCTTCGAGGCCGATAAAGTCCGGTACCACGCTGCCGTCAACCTGGCCGCAGATACCTTTCACCGCGCGGTCGCCAACGCTCTGTTTATCGGCGATCAGAATGTCGCAGGTGGAGGTGCCGATCACTTTCACCAGCGTATTAGGCTGTGCGCCCGCGCCAACGGCACCCATATGGCAGTCGAACGCGCCGCCGGAGATCACCACCGATTCAGGCAACCCCAGGCGCTGCGCCCACTCGGCGGTCAGCGTGCCCACCGGGCGGTCTGCGGTAAAGGTTTCGGTAAAGAGCGGCCAGCGCAGGTGTTTATTGATAATCGGATCGAGTTCATCAAAGAAGGCGGCAGGCGGCAGACCGCCCCAGCTTTCATGCCACAGGGATTTATGCCCGGCGCTGCAACGCCCGCGACGGATCGCTTCCGGGCGCGTGGTGCCGGAGAGCAGGGCAGGCACCCAGTCGCACAGCTCGATCCACGAGGCGGCGGCCTGCGCCACGGCGCTATCTGCGCGGGTAACGTGCAGGATCTTCGCCCAGAACCATTCGCTGGAGTAGATGCCGCCAATGTAGCGCGAGTAGTCGGTTTTACCGGAGGTGTGGCACAGGCGGGTGATGGCTTCCGCCTCTTCCACGGCGGTGTGATCTTTCCACAACACGAACATGGCGTTCGGGTTGTCGGCAAACTCCGGGCGCAGCGCCAGCACGCGGCCTTCGGCATCAATCGGCGCCGGGGTGGAGCCGGTGCTGTCTACGCCAATGCCTTTGATCTCTGCGCGCTGGGCGTCGCTTAACTCTGCCAGCACGCTTTTGAGCGCCGCTTCCATCGATTCGATGTAATCGCGCGGGTGATGGCGAAACTGGTTATGCGGCGCGTCGCAATAACGGCCCTCCTGCCAGCGCGGATACCACTCGACGCTGGTGGCGATCTCCGCCCCGGATGTGCAGTCTACCGCCAGCGCACGTACTGAATCGCTGCCGAAATCGAGGCCAATCGTGATTGCCATGCTTAGTGCTCCATAAGAATAACCGTTAGAAAAACGATAGAGATCGGCGGCGAAAACCGTCAGGCAGGATTCGCTAATCTTATGGACGAAATTGCTATGGCATCGCAAAGTGTGACGCCGTGCAAAAATTCGATGTGGACATTTCTGTCACCTTTATAGACACTTTCGTTATCCGTTTTGACCCTGCTTTAAGGCGTTAAAAAGGGCTTATCGCTTTTGTCTTGCGGCATCGCGTGATGGCAGTATTGACGCGCTCTGCCCGCCATTAGCCGGGAAATAACGGGAATGACAATATGGACAATTGGTTTCCTTGTCGGGTAGGGGAGTAATGCGTTTTATGGCCGAATCTCAAAATGATCCACTGCTGCCCGGGTACTCGTTTAACGCGCACCTGGTGGCGGGTCTGACGCCGATTGAATCGGAAAGCTATCTCGACTTTTTTGTTGACCGACCGCTGGGGATGAAGGGCTATATCCTCAACCTGACGGTGCGCGGCGAAGGCGTGGTGATGAACCAGGGCAAACAGTTTGTCTGCCGCCCCGGCGATATTCTGCTCTTTCCCCCCGGCGAGATTCACCACTATGGCCGCCATCCTGACGCCGAGGCGTGGTATCACCAGTGGGTCTACTTCCGTCCGCGCGCCTACTGGCAGGAGTGGTTAAACTGGCCGACGCTCTTCGCGCAAACCGGTTTTTACCGCCCGGATGATGCGCATATGGATCGTTTTCGCGACCTTTTTGCGCAAATTATCGATGCCGGGCAGAGTGCCGGGCGCTACGCCGAACATCTGGCGATTAACCTGCTCGAACAGCTGCTGCTGCGGCGTATGGAGGCGATTAACGAATCCCTTAATCCGCCCCTTGATAACCGCGTGCGTGATGCCTGTCAGTACATTAGCGACCACCTTTCCGATAACCATTTTGATATCGCCAGCGTCGCGCAGCATGTCTGCCTCTCGCCGTCGCGCCTGTCGCATCTCTTCCGCCAGCAGCTTGGCGTTAGCGTACTGAGCTGGCGCGAAGATCAGCGCATCAGCCAGGCGAAGCTGCTGCTCAGCACCACGCGGATGCCGATTGCCAGCGTCGGGCGCAACGTCGGCTTTGACGATCAGCTCTACTTTTCTCGTGTCTTTAAAAAATGCACCGGTGCCAGCCCGAGCGAGTTTCGTGCTGGATGTGAATGAAGCGTAAAGAATGGAAATAATCTGTTCTTCAATCTGACATAAGTGGTAAAGATTCAGATAATTGAAAGCTTGACGGTGGCGGAGGCGCTCCGCAGAATCCGGCGTTCAATCTGAACAGGACCCTTTATGGAAGCATTGCTGGAACACTTTATTACCCAGTCAGCCATGTACTCGCTGGTGGCGATTGCGCTGGTCGCTTTTTTTGAGTCGCTGGCGCTGGTGGGGCTGATCCTTCCCGGCACGGTGATGATGGCAGCACTGGGCGCATTGATTGGCAGCGGGGAAGTTAATTTCTGGCATGCGTGGCTGGCGGGCATTGTCGGCTGCCTGCTCGGTGACTGGATCTCCTTCTGGCTCGGCTGGCGCTTTAAGAAACCGCTACACCGCTGGTCTTTCCTGAAAAAGCACAAAGCGCTACTCGATAAGACCGAACACGCGCTGCATGAGCACAGCCTGTTTACCATTCTGGTGGGGCGCTTTGTCGGCCCGACGCGCCCGCTGGTGCCGATGGTCGCCGGGATGCTCGATCTGCCGATCCGCAAATTTTTACCGCCAAATATCATCGGCTGCCTGCTGTGGCCGCCCTTTTACTTCCTGCCGGGTATCCTCGCTGGCGCAGCGATCGATATTCCTGCCGATATGCAGAGCAGCAACTTTAAATGGCTGCTGCTGCTGACGGCGATTGTGCTCTGGCTGGCCTGTTGGCTCTGCTGGCGTCTGTGGCGCGCGGGGAAATCGGGCAGCGATCGTTTAACGGCCTACCTGCCGCGCCAGCGCCTGCTCTGGCTGGCACCGGGCACGATGGTGATTGCCATTGCGGCAGTAGTGATGCTGGCGAAACACCCGCTGATGCCGATCTATCTCAATATTCTCGGCAAGGTGATCCGCGGTCACTGAGCCTGAATGCCGAGCAGGGCGGAGACCGGCGCGTTGCCACGAAGCAGCGTGTCGGTAGCGCCATCCCAGGCAATACGCCCCTCGGCGACCACCAGCGCGCGTTCGGCGATGCGCGCAGCATCCTCCACGCTGTGCGACACCATCAGCAGCGTTAACTGCTGGCGACGGCAGACGCTCTGCACCAGCGCGAGCATCTCCTGGCGCAGGGCGGGATCGAGCGCGGAAAAGGGCTCATCCAGCAGCAGCAGCGGCTGCTCGCGCACCAGACAGCGTGCTAACGCTACGCGCTGGCGCTGGCCGCCGGAGAGCTGATCCGGCTGTCGCTCAAGCAGGCTCTCCAGCCCCATGGTGGCGGCAATCTCATTAAGCCTCTCCCGCTGCGCGGCATTCAGCTTCAACCCCGGATGTAAACCAAGAGCAATATTCTGCCGCACCGTCAGGTGGGTGAAGAGGTTGTTCTCCTGAAAGAGCATCGACACCGGACGGCGCGCGGGCGGCGTGCGGGTATGATCCTGATCGCCGAGTAAAATCGTGCCGCTCGCCGGGTTAATAAACCCGGCAATCAGGTTCAGCAGCGTGCTCTTCCCCGCGCCGCTGGGGCCGAGAATGGCAATCTGCTCGCCCCGTTCGGCTGCAAGGGTAAAGCGCATCGGCAGGTGTTCGTAAAGCCAGGTGACATCAATCAGTCTTAGCATGGCGGCCCGGTAGTTTTTCAATCACAGTGAAGAGTAAAAAGCAGAGCAGCAGCAGGATCAGCGCGGTGACGGCTCCATCCTGGCTGCGGTAAGAACCGATTTGCTGATAGAGATAGAAGGGCAGCGTGCGGAAATCTTCATTGCCGAACAGCGCCACCACGCCAAAATCACCGATCGACAGCACGCAGGCAAAGGCCAGCGCCTGCGCCAGCGGGCGTTTCAGCGCGCGTAGCTCCACCACCCACAGGCGTCGAAAACCGGCAATATCGAGCGACTGGCAGAGCAGCGCATACCGCGCGGTGAGATCGCGCATCGGGTTTTCCAGCACCTTTAACGCATAGGGGATCGCCATCAGCGCATTGGTGAATATCACGATGCCATCAGCGGAGTCGGGCAAGCCGATGGTGTTATTGAGCAGCAGGAAAAAGCCGGTCGCCAGCACAATCCCCGGCATCGCCAGGATCAGCATGCCGCTCAGTTCGAGCGCCTGCCCGGCGGCTGCACGGTGGCGCGCACGCAATTCACGGCTGCTCCACAGCAGCATCATGGTCAGCACCACGCAGAGCAGCCCGGCGACCAGCGCGATACGCAGCGACGTCCACACCGCCTGCCACAGCACCGGCTCTGCCAGCACCTTCAGCAAACTGACATTTAGCCCGTCAACGATCACCGCCAGCAGCGGCGGCAGCATCAGCAGCAGTGCCAGCACAATTAACAGCGTATCGGCGAGGCGGCTAAACCAGCGCGTTTCCGGGTCGTGCCAGCCCTGAATGTGATGGCTGCCGACGGCGAAGGCTTTACTCATCCGCTGGCTTAACAGCACCAGCCCGAGGCAGCAGATCATCTGGATTATCGCCAGTATCGCCGCGCGGGCGGGATCGAAATCAAAGCTAAGCGCCTGGTAGATGGCAAGCTCAATGGTGGTTGCCTGCGGGCCGCCGCCCAGCGACAGCACGGTGGCGAAACTGGCGAAGCAGAGCATAAAGATCAGCGCTGCCACCGGCGGGATCTGGCGGCGCAGCCAGGGCCACTCGACAAAGCGGAAGAAGGCCCAGCCGCGCATCCCTAGCTGGGCTGCCAGCTGGCGCTGTTCACCGGGGATCTGCTCCAGCGCCTGTAGCAGCAGGCGCGAGGCCATCGGCAGGTTAAAAAAGAGGTGCGCCAGCAGAATGCCCTGCAAGCCGTAGGGCGAAAAGGTCCACTCAATGCCGAGCGTCTGGCAGAGCGCGGCGAGCCACCCCTGGCGACCATAGACGCTGAGAATGCCAAACACCGCCACCAGCACCGGCAGGATCAGCGTCATCGCGCATAAGCGCAGCAGCAACTGGCGACCAGGAAAACGACGGCGGTAGAGCGCACGGGCAAGAAAAATGGCGGGCACCACGGAGAGCAGGGCAGAGAGAAAAGCCTGCCAGAAGGAGAATCGCACCACGTGCCACAGGTAGCTGTCCGACAACAAGTCGGAGAGCCCTTCGACAGGTGCGTTTTGCCACAGCGCGAAAAAGGCCGCCACCGCGACCACCACCATCAGCATGGCGGCGGTGAGGCCAGGAAGCAGCCAGCCGGGAATTAGCGGCTGACGGCGCGTTGCCACGAGGCTATCCATGCTGCGCGCTGGGCTGCCACTTCTTGCGGCGAGAATTGCAGCGAGGTTTGTGGTTTCTCAAGCTGGTCAAAACCGGCGGGCAGCGCGACGTTACTCACCGGGTACATCCAGTTGCCCGTTGGGATGGCGCTCTGGAAGGCGGGTGAAACCATAAATTTGAGGAATTTTTCCGCCAGCTCCGGCTGCTTGCTGGCGGCGGTACGCGCCGCGACTTCAACCTGCAAATAGTGGCCTTCGCTGAAGTTCGCCGCCGCGTAGTTCTCTTTCTTCTCTTCGATGATGTGGTAGGCAGGCGAGGTGGTGTAGCTCAGCACCAGATCGCTCTCACCTTTCAAAAAGAGGCCGTAGGCTTCGCTCCACCCTTTGGTGACGGTAACGGTTTTGCCCGCCAGCTTTTGCCAGGCTTCGGGGGCTTTATCGCCATAGACTTTCTGCATCCACAGCAGCAGGCCGAGCCCTGGCGTGCTGGTGCGCGGATCTTCGTAAATCACGCGCCACTTCTGATCGCTTTCGACCAGCTCTTTCAGGCTTTTCGGCGGGTTTTTAAGTTTGGTTTTGTCATAGACGAAGGCGAACCAGCCGTAATCGAACGGCACAAAGGTCTCATTGCTCCAGCCGCCCGGCACTTTTACAGCGTCATCGTGCACGCCGCTTTTGGCAAAGAGTTTTGTCTGACTAGCTGCTTCCAGCAGGTTGTTATCAAGACCGAGCACGACGTCAGCTTTGCTCTTTTTGCCCTCCATGCGCAGACGGTTGAGCAGCGAGACGCCATCTTCCAGCGCCACGAACTTCAGCTCGCAGTTGCAGTCGGCTTCAAAGGCTTTTTTTACCGCAGGGCCTGGCCCCCATTCGGCGGCGAAGGAGTCGTAGGTGTAGACGGTCAGGACGGGTTTAGCGAAAACGGGCGCGGCAATCAGCAGCAGCAGTGACAACGATTTTTTTAACACTTTGCACCTCATAAATGGGTGGCAAAGGATTTTGAGAGAGCCTCAAATCCCTTCGCCGGCGTTATCCGGATCAGGTTCGACGGGTATTTTCTCAGCACGCGCGTGAAGCGCAGCACCCCGTTGAGAACGGCGCTATTGTAATGATTTGGTAAACAATCTGAAAGCATTACGGATCCGGCGGCGCAAACCAGGCCGATTTAAAGTCAAACCAGCCGAGAGTATTCATGCGCAGCCCGCGCATGGTGCGCTGCCCCTGAATGCGAAGCCAGTGGTGGATCAGCGGCACAATCGCTTTACTCGCCAGCAACTGCTGTGACCACATCGCCAGGTTCATCTCCCCGGCGCGCCAGCGCGCGGCGTCTGCCTGCCAGTCGCGCGGGATGCAGTGTTGCAGCAACGGCACCTCATAGAGGTTGGCGAAGACCGAGAAGTCGAGCGGCAGTGTAAAGTTAGCGCTGTTAAGCCAGATATCGCTCTCTGTTTCGCCGCGATGCCACTCATCGTAATCGACCTCCTGAATCAGCAACTTAACGCCATGTTCTGCCAACAGCGTACTCATGGTGTGGGCAATCGCCTGGTGCTCGTTATGCTCGCGGTAGAAGGTGAGCGTCAGCGTCTCCAGCCCGGCGGGCTTTTCACCACTGCCGGGGCGCGCGTGGTGCCAGCGCGGCAGCAAGCCGTAGGCGGGAAACCAGTAGCGCTGATTCTGTTCGCTGGCGTGCCACAGCAGATTGGTCGGCGAGAGGATCCGGCTTACCCACTCGCGCACCGCCGGGTTCGCGCCGCGGCTGGAGCGTGCGTCAAACAGCAGATAGTAGCAGCCCTCTTCGAGACGGCTCTCCACCGCTTTTTCGCCCTCCGTTGGCCCTTCGAGCGTCAGGCCGCAGGTGGTCTCATCCCCGACATCCGGCAGCACCCAGACATTCACTTCATCAATCAGCGCGCGAAAGCCGAAGTAATCCTCAAAGGCGTGGATCTTTAGCTGGTTGCGGGTATTGCGCATCACCGCGTAAGGGCCGGTACCAATCGGCTGGCTGGCGAAATTCGCCAGCGTCTCCCACTCCTGCGGCAGGATCACCGCCGGCACGTGGCCCATCAGCCACGGCAGCCAGCTGTCGGGCTGCGAGAGGTGAATGTCGAGGGTCCACGGCGTCGGCGAAACGATATCGCGGATATGGGAGTAGAGCGGCAGGGCGCTGGCGCGCTGCAAGGAGGCGATAACATCCGCCATCTCCAGCTCGCGGCCGTGGTGAAAGTGGATGCCGGGGCGTAAGTAGAAGCGCCAGTGCAGGGGAGAGATCGCTTTCCAGTGGTGAGCAATATCGGCTTCCAGTTCCCCGTTTTCCTCATTTATCCGCGTCAGGGTGCTGAAGATTTGCCGCGCCATATGGGTTTCGGAGCGGCGCAGCGGCGAGCCGGGCAGCAGATTGCGCAGCGGGCGGTAGTAGAGCACGCGCAGGATATGCCGCCCCTGGCGAAAACTGCGGCCGAGATGCGAGACCAGCATCTGGCGCACGGCGGCTTTATCGCCCACCAGCTGCACCAGCTGGTCGATGCGATCCTGCTCAAGCAGATCTTCCGCCCGCTGCTGCTGTAACGCAAGGCCGGTGTAGAGGAAGGTGAGGCGCGAGCGTTTACCGCGCCCGGCTTCTGCTTCCCAGGTTAGCCAGCCGCGTGTCTGCATGGTGTTGAGCAGGGTGCGCATATGGCGGCGGGAGCAGTTAAGCAGCTCCGCCAGCTCGTTGAGCGTGGTTTCCTGAGATTTTCCATCGCAGCATTGCCACAGACGGATGAACTGTTGTTGCAGGCGACCAGAGGACATAAAAGAGGAACTCCCGGCAAAAACTCAGCAATTTATTTATCCCTATATTAAGCCGATACTTCTCTGCGATGAAAGCGAGGAGGTGCATAGCGGAGTGGGGAATGACGACGCGTGTGGAAAAACTGACTCGCCCGAATCATGTGTGACTGAGTATTAAGTGCGAATGCACCCGCCAGCAAAATGTTTTTGCTGGCTTTTTTCGTTTAAGCTTGCGTCGCTGTTTTCCGCTTTCAACAAGGAAATGCCATGCTCTGGTTGATGACGATGGGACGCCGCATGAATGGCGTCTACGTCGCGTTTATGATCGTCGCCTTTATGATGGGCGTCGCTGGTGCGGTACAGGCGCCGACGCTGAGCCTGTTTCTCAGCCGCGAAGTGGGCGCAGAGCCCTTCTGGATCGGGCTGTTCTATACCGTCAACGCCATTGCCGGGATCCTTGTCAGCCTTGCGCTGGCAAAACGATCCGACAGCCAGGGCGATCGGCGCAAGCTGATCCTCTTTTGCTGCCTGATGGCGGTGGGTAACGCGCTGCTGTTTGCGTTTAACCGTCACTATCTGACCTTAATCACCTGCGGCGTGCTGCTGGCTTCGCTTGCCAGCACCGCGATGCCGCAGCTTTTCGCGCTGGCGCGTGAGTACGCCGACAGCTCAGCGCGGGAAGTGGTGATGTTCAGTTCTATCATGCGCGCGCAGCTCTCGCTGGCGTGGGTTATCGGGCCGCCGCTAGCGTTTATGCTGGCGCTCAATTATGGCTTTGTCGCCATGTTCTCTATCGCCGCCGGGCTGTTTATTGTCAGCCTGGTGCTGATCGCCTTCTGGCTGCCGTCGGTGCCGCGGGTTGAGCAGCCCGCTGATGTGGCCGTCACGCAGGTAAGCGGCTGGCGCGACAGCAATGTGCGCATGCTGTTTATCGCCTCGACGCTGATGTGGACCTGCAACACCATGTACATCATCGATATGCCGCTGTGGATAAGCCTTGAGCTGGGGCTGCCGGATAAGCTGGCGGGCATTTTGATGGGTACTGCCGCAGGCCTTGAGATCCCGGCGATGATCCTCGCGGGTTATTTCGTGAAGCGTTTCGGTAAGCGGTTGATGATGCTGATCGCCGTCGCCGCTGGCGTGCTGTTCTATATCGGCCTGCTCTTTTTCCATAGCCAGACGGCGCTGCTGTTGTTGCAATTTTTCAACGCGGTGTTTATCGGTATTGTCGCCGGGATCGGTATGCTGTGGTTCCAGGATTTGATGCCGGGCAGGGCGGGTTCAGCGACGACGCTGTTTACCAACAGCATCTCCACCGGCGTGATTCTGGCAGGCGTGATTCAGGGCGCGCTGGCGCAATATTTTGGTCACGGCTCGGTGTATTGGGGAATTGCCGGGCTGTCGGTGGTGACGCTACTGCTCACCAGCCGGGTGAAGGATGTGTAAGGCGCGGTGCGGCGGTTCAATTGCCGGATGGCGCTAACGCTTATCCGGCCTACTCTTCACATTTGCATCGTACCTGTAGGCCGGATAAGGCAACGCCGCCATCCGGCAAACAAACCTGCACCGTGCCGACTGCCGGATAACCCTCCGGCAATCAGCGTCAGGCTATCACCCCATAAATGCGGGTTGTTTTGCTTCGTAAGCGGCAATGGCGTCGTCGTGTTGCAGCGTCAGGCCAATGCTGTCCAGACCATTCAGCATGCAGTGGCGGCGGAAGGCGTCGAGCGTAAAGCTGTAGGACTTGCCACCTGCATTTACCACCTTCGCCTGCAGATCCACTTCAAAGGTAATGCCCGGATTGCTCTGTACCAGCGCAAACAGCTCATCCACCTCTTCGTCGCTCAGCGTCACCGGCAGCAGCTGATTGTTGAAGCTGTTGCCATAGAAGATGTCGGCAAAGCTCGGCGCAATCACCACTTTAAAGCCGTAATCCGTCAGCGCCCACGGCGCATGCTCGCGCGAGGAGCCGCAGCCAAAGTTCTCCCGCGCCAGCAAAATCGACGCGCCTTTGTACTCAGGAAAGTTGAGCACGAACTCCGGGTTCGGCTGCTCGCCCTTATCGTCGAGGAAACGCCAGTCGTTAAACAGATGCGCGCCAAAACCGGTGCGCGTCACCTTCTGCAAAAACTGCTTCGGGATAATGGCGTCGGTATCGACGTTAGCGGCATCCAGCGGAACCACCAGCCCGGTATGTTGGGTAAATTTCTCTGCCATGGTGATCTCCTTAAGCCTGCAAATGACGAATATCAGCGAAACGACCGGTTACTGCCGCAGCGGCGGCCATTGCCGGGCTGACCAGATGGGTGCGTCCACCGCGGCCCTGACGGCCTTCAAAGTTACGGTTGCTGGTGGAGGCGCAGCGCTCGCCCGGGTTCAGGCGGTCGTTGTTCATCGCCAGGCACATCGAGCAGCCCGGCAGACGCCACTCAAAACCGGCTTCGATAAAGATCTTATCCAGCCCTTCCGCTTCCGCCTGCGCTTTTACCGGGCCGGAGCCTGGAACCACCAGCGCCTGTACGCCCGGAGCCACTTTACGCCCTTTGGCAATTGCCGCGGCTGCGCGTAAATCTTCAATGCGTGAGTTGGTGCAGGAGCCGATAAAGACTTTGTCGATCGCCACGTCGGTCAGCGGTACGCACGGTTTCAGCCCCATATAGGCCAGCGCTTTTTCCGCCGAGGCACGCTCGACCGGATCGGCGAAGGAGGCCGGGTCGGGGATGATCTCGGTGACCGAGATCACCTGGCCTGGGTTAGTGCCCCAGGTGACCTGCGGGGCGATATCTTCTGCCTGCAGGGTGACAACACGGTCAAAGTGGGCACCCTCATCGGTATGCAGCGTCTTCCAGTAAGCGACCGCTTCGTCGAAATCTTTGCCCTTCGGCGCATGCAGGCGACCCTGCACGTAGTTAAAGGTGGTCTCATCTGGCGCGACCAGGCCCGCTTTCGCACCCATCTCAATCGCCATGTTGCACAGCGTCATGCGGCCTTCCATGCTGAGCGCGCGGATCGCGTCGCCGCAGAACTCCACCACGTGGCCGGTGCCGCCAGCGCTGCCGGTTTTGCCAATAATCGCCAGCACAATATCTTTGGCGGTGATGCCCGGCGCAGCGGTGCCGTTGACTTCAATCTTCATGGTTTTGGCGCGCCCCTGCTTCAGGGTCTGCGTCGCCAGCACATGTTCCACCTCTGAGGTGCCGATACCGAACGCCAGCGCGCCAAACGCGCCGTGCGTGGCGGTGTGGGAGTCGCCGCAGACGATGGTCATCCCCGGCAGGGTGATGCCCTGTTCCGGACCCATCACGTGCACGATGCCCTGATAGGGGTGGTTCAGGTCATACAGCTCGACGCCAAATTCGTTGCAGTTCTTAATCAGCTCCTGCATCTGAATACGCGCCATCTCACCGGAGGCGTTGATATCTTTGGTCTGCGTCGAGACGTTGTGATCCATCGTGGCGAAGGTTTTGCCCGGCTGACGCACCGGGCGATTGTGCGCGCGCAGGCCATCAAACGCCTGCGGCGAGGTCACTTCATGCACCAGATGGCGGTCGATATAGAGCAGCGGGGTCTCGTTCGGCGCTTCATAGACCACATGGGCGTCAAATAACTTTTCGTACAAACTCTTAGCCATGATTACACCCCTTCTGCGACATAACGAGCGATGATATCGCCCATCTCATCGGTACTGACTGCGGACGCGCCACGCGCTAAATCGCCGGTGCGCACGCCCTCTTCTAAAGCCCGGTTAATGGCCTGTTCAATCGCCGTTGCCGCCTCGTCTGCATTCAGGCTGTAGCGCAGCAGCAGCGCCAGTGACAGGATCTGCGCGATCGGGTTGGCAATATTTTTGCCCGCGATATCCGGCGCGGAGCCGCCCGCCGGTTCATACAGGCCAAAGCCCTGCTCATTCAGGCTGGCAGAGGGCAGCATGCCCATTGAGCCGGTGATCATCGCGCACTCGTCGGAGAGGATATCGCCGAACAGGTTGGAGCAGAGCAGCACGTCGAACTGGGACGGATCTTTAATCAGCTGCATGGTGGCGTTATCGATATACATATGCGCCAGCTCAATGTCCGGGTATTCGCCCGCGATCTCATTGACGATTTCGCGCCACAGCAGCGAAGTTTGCAGCACGTTGGCTTTATCAATGGAGTGGACTTTTTTGCCGCGTTTGCGCGCCGACTCGAAAGCGATACGCGCGATACGCTCGATCTCAAAGCGGTGATAAATTTCGGTGTCGTAAGCTTTCTCATGCTGGCCGCTGCCTTCGCGCCCTTTCGGTTGACCGAAGTAGATGCCGCCGGTCAGTTCGCGTACGCACAGGATATCGAAACCGTTGGCAGCGATATCTTCGCGCAGCGGGCAGAAGGCTTCCAGGCCCGCATAGAGTTTGGCAGGGCGCAGGTTGCTGAACAGCTTGAAGTGCTTACGCAGCGGCAGCAGCGCGCCGCGCTCCGGCTGCTGCGCTGGCGGCAGGTTTTCCCATTTCGGGCCGCCGACGGAGCCAAACAGAATCGCATCGGCCTGCTCGCAGCCTTCGACAGTCGCCTGCGGCAGCGGATTGCCGTGGCGGTCGATGGCGATACCGCCAACGTCATAATGGCTGGTGGTAATTCGCATCGTGAAACGGCTGCGCACGGCTTCCAGTACTTTCAGGGCTTGCGCCATCACTTCCGGGCCAATGCCGTCGCCCGGCAGCACGGCAATATGGTAACTTTTCGACATCACACGGTTTCCTTGTTGTTTTCTTTGTTCTGCGCTTTACGTTGCAACTCTTTTTCCACTTCCGCGGCGCGCCAGATGGTGTTCAGCACGTTGACCATCGCTTTGACGGAGGACTCAACGATATCTGTTGCCAGGCCAATGCCGTGGAAGCGGCGGTTGTTGTAATTGACGACGATATCAACCTGGCCCAGCGCATCTTTACCGTGGCCTTTCGCGGTCAGGCTGTATTTCACCAGCTCGATGTCATACTCGGTGACGCGGTTAATCGCCTGGTAGACGGCATCGACCGGCCCGTTGCCGTTGGCGGCTTCGGCTTTGATCTCCTCGCCGCAGGCCAGTTTCACCGAGGCGGTGGCGATATCGTTGGAGCCGGACTGCACATTGAAGTACTCCAGGCGGAAATGCTCCGGCTCTTCCTGCTGTTTGTTGATAAAGGCCAGCGCTTCCAGATCGTAATCAAAGACCTGACCCTTTTTATCCGCCAGCTTCAGGAAGGCGTCGTACAGGTTATCCAGGTTGTAGTCGCTCTCCTGATAGCCCATCTCTTCCATACGGTGTTTGACCGCTGCGCGACCGGAGCGTGAGGTCAGGTTCAGCTGCACCTGGTTCAGGCCGATCGACTCTGGCGTCATGATTTCGTAGTTTTCGCGGTTTTTCAGCACGCCATCCTGGTGGATGCCGGAGGAGTGGGCGAAGGCACCGGTGCCGACGATCGCTTTGTTGGCCGGGATCGGCATATTGCAGATCTGAGCCACGGTCTGGCTGGTGCGCCAGATCTCCTGATGATTGATGCGGGTGTGCACATTCATAATGTCTTTGCGCACTTTGATCGCCATGATCACCTCTTCCAGTGAACAGTTACCGGCACGTTCGCCGATGCCGTTCATCGCGCCTTCCACCTGGCGCGCACCGGCATGCACGGCGGCAATCGAATTACCGACCGCCATGCCTAAGTCATCATGGGTGTGGACAGAAATAATGGCTTTATCAATGTTTGGAACGCGGTCATACAGGCCGGTGATGATATTGGCGAACTCGAAGGGCATGGTGTAGCCCACGGTATCCGGGATATTGATGGTTTTCGCCCCGGCATTGATTGCCGCTTCGACAACGCGCGCCAGATCCTCAATCGGCGTACGCCCGGCATCTTCACAGGAAAACTCCACATCATCGGTATAGTTACGCGCACGTTTCACCATATAGATGGCGCGCTCAATCACCTCATCCAGCGTGCTGCGCAGCTTGGTGGCGATATGCATTGGCGAGGTGGCGATAAAGGTGTGAATGCGGAACGCTTCAGCTACTTTCAGCGACTCTGCGGCGACATCAATATCTTTCTCAACGCAGCGCGCCAGAGCGCAGACACGGCTGTTTTTTACCTGGCGGGCGATGGTCTGTACGGACTCAAAATCGCCCGGTGACGAGACCGGAAAACCGACTTCCATCACATCAACACCCATACGCTCCAGCGCCAGGGCGATCTGCAGCTTCTCTTTCACACTCAGGCTTGCCTGCAATGCCTGTTCACCGTCACGTAAGGTGGTATCGAAAATTACGACTTGCTGCTGGCTCATGGTTTAGATCCTTGTTCGCTTTGGCCGCCTCGCTACGAGCATAAAAAAACCCGCGCCAAGGCGCGGGTTCTTAGTCTTAACAGGAAGACGATTCAGTTCTGAGTGTCGTCCACCGGTCTACCGCGCACAGTTGATGCGTTTAGTAGTAGTAGACCAGCGAAACGAACGTGACGAATCATGAATCTTGCTCCCGTGAAAACCGATATGCTTTTAGTGGTACTGGATACGCACTTTGATGTCAACCCCCCGGCGAAATCTGGCGATGTGGAAGCGCAAATCTCCGCGCACTGTTTTAGTTTAATCTGCTGTCTAATTAGCGTGATCGCGACATTCTTGCTTGTTGTGCTGATAAGACTTTTCGTAAGAAAAAGCGAAGGGAAGGTTCGGGGAATTAATAATCCTTTTCGGCGAGATGTTAAAGAAAATGGTGGGTAGGGCAATCGACTTATGATTATCGTTACAAAACAGCTATGGAAGTGAAAATATTAAAAATTAATTTATATTACAGGGCTGAGTAATGCTTTTTTTAATTTCATCCAGGAAATTAAATGTAAGCTTTATATATTCCTAAATTTTCACACTGCGCTTCTAATAATGCTATATGCGTGATAAATCATCTTCCTGAATATTATTATTACACAAGTCAAGGGAGTTTATCATGACGACGGATTGCAATTTTCCCGGGGAAAGTATTTATAATCAAAAGGTTAATGACGGCGAGAAGCCACAATTACGTTCGGTTGATCTCAATTTGCTGACCGTTTTTGATGCCGTTATGCAGGAACAAAACATTACGCGTGCAGCCCATGCCTTGGGTATGTCTCAACCCGCCGTCAGTAATGCCGTTGCGCGTCTTAAGGTGATGTTTAACGACGAACTTTTTGTTCGTTATGGTCGAGGTATTCAACCTACCGCACGTTCGTATCAGCTTTTTGGCGCGATAAGACAGGCACTTCAGTTGGTGCAAAATGAACTGCCTGGCTCCGGTTTTGATCCACAAAGCAGCGAGCGGATTTTTAATCTTTGCGTATGCAGTCCACTCGATAATTTCTTGACTTCGGTTATTTACAATAATGTGAAAGCCGTCGCACCAAATATAAAACTGATATTCAAATCTGATCTAAATCACAGTACCGAACATCAGTTGCGCTATCAGGAAATAGAGTTTGTGATCGGCTATGAAGAATTTCGTCGTCCGGAGTTTTCCTGCGTCCCGCTGTTTAAAGATGAAATGGTGCTGGCGGTGAGCCAACAACATCCGCGCATCGCTGACCTGACGACGGAAAACAGCCTGTTTAACGAGCAGCATGCCGTTGTTTCGCTGGAGCGCTACGCCTCTTTTAGCCAGCCCTGGTACGACACGGTCGAAAAGCGCAACCGCATTGCCTATCAAGGAATGGCGCTGCCCAGCGTATTAAACGTTGTCTCTCAAACCCATCTGGTTGCTATTGCGCCGCGCTGGCTGGTGGAGCGCTTTGCCAGCGGGCTGGCGCTGCATACGCTGCCGTTGCCGCTTACGCTCAATAGCCGTACCTGCTGCCTCTCATGGCACGAATCCGCCGGTCGGGATAAGGGGCATCAGTGGATGGAGGAGCTGCTGGTGTCGGTCTGTAGCCACTAAGCGGCGTGCGGAATAAACCGGTCAGCTGAATTCCGGTTTATTCTGCCTTTATCTATATAACCACTATTTTATTCTGATTTATCCCGCCAGCGAATCTCTGCACGATGTTAAAAATGCATGAATTACTGAACATTCCCTTATCACAGCGATCAATGGTCATCGTCGCGGCTTATTACAGACGTTTTCACCAGCTCTTTATTTAAGACCTCCTGTTTCTGCTTTTAGCGGGGCTTTTCCTCGCCTGAGGTCGGATTGCCTGCCAGATTTTGAGCGGTTATGGTAACTGCCATTCATAATCAGAAAGCAGGATGTCCTGTTCTGAACAGAGCGACAGTGCGGAAATGAGTTCTGCCGTCAGTCGACAAACGTAAGCCTGGAGGCAAAGCATGGAGATGTTGTCTGGAGCCGAGATGGTCGTGCGATCGCTCATCGATCAAGGCGTAAAGAAGGTATTCGGCTACCCCGGAGGCGCGGTACTTGATATCTACGACGCCCTGCATACCGTCGGTGGCATCGAGCATGTGCTGGTGCGCCATGAGCAGGCGGCCGTTCACATGGCAGACGGGCTGGCGCGTGCGACAGGTGAAGTGGGGGTAGTGCTGGTGACTTCCGGCCCCGGCGCGACAAACGCCATCACCGGTATCGCGACAGCTTATATGGACTCCATCCCGCTGGTGGTGCTCTCCGGTCAGGTAGCGACCTCGCTGATTGGCTACGACGCCTTCCAGGAGTGCGACATGGTGGGCATCTCCCGCCCGGTGGTGAAACACAGCTTCCTGGTGAAGCAGGCGGAAGATATCCCCGGCGTATTAAAAAAGGCGTTCTGGCTCGCCGCCAGCGGGCGCCCGGGGCCGGTGGTAGTGGATCTGCCGAAAGATATTATGAACCCCGCGAACAAGCTGCCCTATCTCTGGCCGGAGTCGGTCAGCATGCGCTCCTATAACCCGACCACGCAGGGGCACAAAGGGCAGATTAAACGCGCCCTCCAAACCCTGGTCGCCGCCAAAAAACCGGTCTTCTACGTCGGCGGTGGGGCGATTACTTCTGCCTGCGACGCCCCGCTGCGCCAGCTGGCTGAAACGCTGAATGCGCCGGTGGTCTCCTCATTAATGGGGCTGGGCGTCTTCCCAGCTTCCCATCGTCAGTCGCTCGGCATGCTCGGTATGCACGGGACGTATGAAGCGAATATGACGATGCATCATGCCGACGTGATCTTTGCCGTTGGCGTGCGTTTTGACGATCGCACCACCAATAATTTGCTGAAGTACTGCCCCGACGCGACGGTGCTGCATATCGATATCGATCCCACCTCTATCTCTAAAACCGTGCAGGCGGATGTGCCGATTGTTGGCGATGCGCGCCAGGTGCTGGAGCAGATGCTTGAGTTGCTTGAACAGGAGCGCGCCTCGCAGCCGCACGATGAGATCCGCGACTGGTGGCTGCGCATTGAGCAGTGGCGCGCGCGCCAGTGCCTGAAATATGACACGCAAAGCGAAAGCATTAAACCGCAGGCGGTGATTGAGGCGGCCTGGCGTCTGACTAAGGGCGACGCTTACGTCACCTCCGATGTTGGCCAGCACCAGATGTTTGCCGCGCTCTATTACCGCTTTGATAAACCGCGCCGCTGGATCAACTCCGGCGGCCTCGGCACGATGGGCTTCGGCTTGCCTGCCGCGCTGGGCGTAAAAATGGCACTGCCGGACGAGACGGTGATTTGCGTCACCGGCGACGGCAGTATCCAGATGAATATCCAGGAGCTTTCGACGGCGCTGCAATATGAGCTGCCGGTGCTGGTTCTCAACCTTAACAACCGCTACCTCGGCATGGTGAAGCAGTGGCAGGATATGATCTACTCCGGGCGCCACTCGCAATCCTATATGGAGTCTTTACCAGATTTTGCCCGTCTCGCCGAAGCGTATGGTCATGTTGGTATCCGCATTACCCGTCCGGAAGAGCTGGAGGCGAAGCTCGCCGAGGCGCTGGAGCAGGTGAAAAACAATCGTCTGGTCTTTGTCGATGTGACCGTTGACGGAAGTGAACACGTTTATCCGATGCAGATCCGCGGCGGCGGCATGGATGAGATGTGGTTAAGCAAAACGGAGAGAACCTGATTATGCGCCGGATATTGTCTGTCTTACTGGAAAACGAATCGGGCGCGTTATCGCGCGTCATTGGCCTCTTCTCACAGCGCGGCTATAACATTGAGAGCCTGACGGTCGCGCCAACGGACGATCCCACCCTGTCGCGGATGACCATCCAGACCGTGGGCGATCAAAAGGTCCTTGAACAGATCGAAAAGCAGCTGCACAAACTGGTGGACGTGCTGCGCGTAAACGAGCTGGGGCAGGGGGCCTATGTTGAGCGTGAGATCATGCTGGTGAAGATCCAGGCCAGCGGCTATGGCCGTGAAGAGGTTAAACGCAACGCGGAGATCTTCCGCGGGCAGATCATTGACGTCACGCCGTCGATTTACACGGTTCAGCTCGCCGGCACCAGCGACAAGCTGGATGCGTTCCTCGCCACAATTCGTGATGTAGCGAAGATTGTTGAAGTAGCGCGCTCCGGCGTGGTCGGTTTATCACGCGGCGATAAAATCATGCGCTAATGCGAGCAAGGTTCCACATTTTTAAGCCCGGCTGATTATGCCGGGCTTTTTTTTGCGAAATCAGCCGGAAGCAGAGAGAAAAGCGGTTGCCGCAGTTACCTTTCTGCGCTTAGATGTTATGGAAATTAACCTATATCCCTAAAAAGGTTATGGTGCGCATCATTTTAAGGGGCAATTGTGAAACTGGATGAAATCGCCCGGCTCGCCGGCGTCTCACGAACCACGGCAAGCTACGTCATTAACGGAAAGGCGAAGCAGTATCGTGTCAGCGATAAAACCGTAGAGAAAGTTATGGCGGTCGTTCGTGAGCATAACTACCACCCGAACGCGGTGGCAGCTGGGTTACGAGCAGGACGCACCCGATCGATCGGACTGGTCATTCCCGATCTGGAAAACACAAGCTATACCCGTATTGCTAATTATCTGGAGCGCCAGGCGCGCCAGCGCGGCTACCAGCTGCTGATCGCCTGTTCTGAAGATCAGCCTGATAACGAGATGCGTTGCATCGAACATCTGCTGCAACGGCAGGTGGATGCGATCATCGTCTCGACCTCGCTTCCGCCGGAGCACCCCTTCTATCAGCGCTGGGCGAATGACGCCTTCCCGATTGTCGCGCTCGATCGCGCGCTGGATCGTGAGCACTTCACCAGCGTGGTCGGGGCCGATCAGGAGGATTCAGAGATGCTGGCGGCGGAGCTGCGTAAAATGCCGGCGGAGCGCGTGCTCTATTTAGGCGCGCTGCCGGAGCTCTCGGTGAGCTTCCTGCGCGAGCAGGGTTTCCGTACAGCCTGGAAAGACGATCCCCGCGAGGTGAAGTATCTCTACGCCAATGGCTATGAGCGCGACGCCGCCGCCCAGTTATTTGAAAAGTGGCTGGAAACCAACGAGATGCCGGAAGCGATGTTTATCACCTCTTTCGCGCTGCTGCAGGGCGTGCTGGATGTGACGCTGCGCCGCGACGGCAAGCTGCCTTCCAATCTGTCGATAGCCACCTTTGGCGATCATGAACTGCTCGATTTCCTGCAGTGTCCGGTGCTGGCCGTGGCGCAGCGTCACCGTGACGTTGCCGAGCGGGTGCTCGAGATCGTGCTGGCAAGCCTTGATGAGCCGCGCAAGCCGAAGCCGGGGTTAAGCCGTATTCGACGTAATCTCTATCGACGCGGCATATTAAGCCGGGTATAAATAAACGCAATTAAGGCAGCGCCCGCTGCCTTTTTCCTTTTCAACATTTCGCCTTAATCGAAATAGTGCTATTTAACTCCTCAGATAAATCCTTAATTTACGAAGATGCTCTGATTTATTATTTCTTTAAGTTTCTTTACTTCCGATTTCTCACTGCCCGTTAAGAAGTTACTGATGATGATTTCTGTATTGAATTGTTACATCTCCTGATCGCATTCGATTAATTAACAACCACTTTTGTTGAGAGGAACATCACCTTAGCGAAACCGGGGCTAAGTTAGCGCCAGCTCCTGCATCTGGCGCTGTTAAGTCGCGCCGTTATGCCTTAAAATGCCGCCCGCGTCGCAAACTGACACTTTATATTTCGCGTACAGAAACGGAATGGTCTGAAACCCCAGGGCCTATATTCCCCCCTTTTTTCTTGCAAATATTCATGACGTTAATTTGCCTCGTAAGCTGAGCACTATTTCACCGACGCTGATATTCATTACGAATAAGGGATCTTTTGTTCTCGTTGGCCTTTGCGCTGGCTTGACAAGCTTTTCCTCCGCTCCGTAAACTCCCTCGGTGGGGTTTTGTGGGATAAAGTGGTGGAAATGATCATGCGGGGGTAAACCGGACATGTTCCGTGGCGCGACGTTAGTCAATCTCGACAGCAAAGGGCGGTTATCCGTTCCGACCCGTTATCGGGATTCGCTGCAGGAGAGTGCCTCCGGCCAGATGGTCTGTACCATTGATATTCGCCACACATGCCTGCTGCTTTACCCTCTGCCCGAATGGGAAATTATCGAGCAAAAACTGTCGCGGCTGTCGAGCATGAACCCGCTTGAGCGGCGCGTACAACGTTTATTGCTGGGGCATGCCAGCGAGTGCCAGATGGATAGCGCCGGTCGCATCTTAATTGCGCCTGTCTTACGGCAGCACGCCGGGCTAACCAAAGAAGTGATGCTGGTCGGACAGTTCAATAAATTTGAGCTGTGGGATGAAACGACCTGGTATCAACAGGTCAGGGAAGATATTGACGCTGAGCAATCCGGTTCCGAAGGACTTTCGGATCGGTTGCAGGATTTGTCTCTTTAATGATGATGGAAAATTTTAAACACACAACGGTGCTGCTGGATGAGGCCGTTAACGGCCTGAATATTCGTCCGGATGGCATTTACATTGATGGCACTTTTGGTCGCGGTGGACACTCGCGCCTGATCCTCTCCCAACTGGGGGCGGAAGGCCGCTTGCTGGCAATCGATCGCGATCCGCAGGCAATTGAAGTTGCGAAGACCATTAATGACCCGCGCTTCTCCATCATTCATGGACCCTTTTCTGCGCTCGCTGATTATGTCAGCGAGCGCGATCTTATTGGCAAGATCGACGGCATTCTCCTCGATCTTGGCGTCTCTTCACCGCAGCTTGACGATCCGGAACGCGGCTTCTCCTTTATGCGAGACGGCCCGCTGGATATGCGTATGGATCCGACGCGCGGCCAGTCTGCCGCCCAGTGGCTGCAAACCGCAGACGAAGCGGATATCGCCTGGGTGCTGAAAACCTTTGGCGAAGAGCGCTTTGCTAAACGCATTGCCCGCGCCATCGTCGAGCGTAATCGCCTCGATCCGATGACCCGCACCAAAGCGCTGGCGGAAGTGGTGGCAGCAGCGACGCCGATAAAAGATAAGTTTAAACATCCCGCGACCCGTACCTTCCAGGCGGTGCGCATCTGGGTGAACAGTGAACTGGAGGAGATAGAGCAGGCGCTAAAAAACTCGCTCGATGTGCTGGCCCCGGGAGGCCGGCTTTCTGTCATCAGCTTCCACTCGCTGGAAGACCGCATTGTGAAACGCTTTATGCGTGAGCAAAGCCGTGGGCCGCAGGTTCCTGCCGGGCTGCCGATGACCGAAGCGCAACTCAGCAAGCTGGGTGGCCGTCAACTGCGAGCCTTAGGAAAAATGATGCCGGGCGAAGAAGAAGTGGCGGAAAACCCACGTGCCCGTAGTTCAGTTCTGCGTATTGCAGAGAGGACGAACGCATGATCGGCAGAGTGACGGAGACCCTCAGCAAAGTTAAGGGATCGTTAGGAAGCAGCGAGCGCCATGCCTTGCCTGGCGTGATCGGCGACGATCTTTTGCGGTTCGGGAAACTGCCACTCTGCCTGTTCATTTGCATCATCATGACGGCCATCACGGTCGTCACCACCGCGCACCATACCCGTCTGTTGACCGCACAGCGTGAACAACTGGTGATTGAGCGCGACGCGCTGGATATCGAATGGCGCAACCTGATTCTTGAAGAGAACGCCCTCGGCGATCATAGCCGGGTCGAACGGATTGCTACCGAGAAGCTGCAGATGCAGCACGTCGATCCTTCACAGGAAAATATAGTGGTGCAGAAATAGCGATGAAAAAGGAACAACCCAGCGCATGAAAGCCGCGGCGAAGATGGTGAAAGCGAAACGCCAGGAAGAGCAGGCCAACTTTATAAGTTGGCGTTTTGCGTTGCTTTGCGGCTGTATTTTATTGGCGCTCGGCTTCCTGATTGGCCGCGTCGCGTATCTGCAAATTATCAACCCCGATATGCTGGTGCGCCAGGGCGATATGCGCTCGCTGCGCGTGCAGGAGGTGGCGACCTCGCGTGGGATGATCACCGACCGCTCCGGGCGTCCGCTGGCGGTCAGCGTGCCGGTAAAAGCGATCTGGGCTGACCCGAAAGAGCTGCATGACGCAGGCGGCGTAACGCTGGATAACCGCTGGAAAGCGCTCTCCGATGCGCTCAATATGCCGCTCGACCAGCTCGCTTCGCGCATTAACGCCAACCCGAAGATGCGCTTTATCTATCTTGCCCGCCAGGTCAATCCGGATCTGGGGGACTACATCAAAAAACTCAAGCTTCCCGGCATTCATCTGCGCGAAGAGTCGCGCCGCTACTACCCCTCCGGAGAAGTGACCGCTCACCTGATCGGCTTTACTAACGTCGACAGCCAGGGGATTGAAGGGGTCGAAAAGAGCTTTGATAAGTGGCTTACCGGCCAGCCGGGCGAGCGCATCGTGCGTAAAGATCGCTATGGCCGCGTAATTGAGGATATCTCCTCGACCGACAGCCAGGCGGCGCACAACCTCGCGCTGAGCATTGATGAACGTCTGCAGGCGCTGGTTTACCGCGAGCTGAACAACGCCGTGGCATTTAACAAAGCCGAATCCGGCAGCGCCGTGCTGGTGGATGTCAACACCGGCGAAGTGCTGGCGATGGCCAACAGCCCCTCCTATAACCCGAACAACTTCTCCGGCACCGCCAAAGACGCGATGCGTAACCGCGCTATCACCGACGTTTTCGAACCCGGTTCGACGGTGAAACCGATGGTGGTAATGACCGCGCTGCAACGCGGCGTGGTTAACCCCAATACGGTGCTTAACACCGTGCCTTACCGAATTAACGGTCACGAAATCAAAGACGTGGCGCGCTATAGCGAATTGACCCTTACCGGGGTGCTGCAGAAGTCGAGTAACGTTGGCGTATCCAAGCTGGCGTTAGCGATGCCCTCCTCAGCGTTAGTAGATACTTACTCACGTTTTGGACTGGGAAAAACGACCAATTTGGGGATGGTCGGGGAACGCAGTGGCTTATTTCCTCAAAAACAACGGTGGTCTGACATAGAGAGGGCCACCTTCTCTTTCGGCTACGGGCTAATGGTAACGCCGTTACAGTTAGCGCGAGTCTACGCAACCATTGGCAGCTACGGCATCTATCGCCCACTGTCGATTACCAAAGTCGACCCGCCCGTACCGGGTGAGCGCGTCTTCAACGAATCCATTGTCCGCACCGTGGTGCATATGATGGAGAGCGTGGCGCTGCCGGGCGGCGGTGGGGTAAAAGCGGCCATTAAGGGCTATCGCATCGCGATCAAAACCGGTACCGCGAAAAAAGTCGGGCCGGATGGGCGCTACATCAACAAATACATTGCATACACTGCGGGCGTCGCGCCTGCCAGCCGGCCGCGCTTTGCGCTGGTGGTGGTCATTAACGATCCGCAAGCGGGCAAATACTACGGTGGCGCGGTCTCTGCGCCGGTCTTCGGTGCCATCATGGGCGGCGTACTGCGCACCATGAACATCGAGCCGGATGCGCTGACCACGGGCGAAAAAAGTGAGTTTGTAATTAATCAAGGCGAGGGATCAGGTGGCAGATCGTAATTTGCGCGACCTTCTCGCTCCGTGGGTACCCATGCTACCTGCGCGAGCACTACGAGAGATGACACTCGACAGCCGTGTGGCTGCGTCGGGCGATCTCTTCGTGGCGGTGGTCGGTCATCAGGCGGACGGGCGTCGTTATATCCCGCAGGCGATTGCGCAAGGTGTTGCTGCCATTATTGCTGAGGCGAAAGACGAGGCAAATGACGGTGAAATTCGTGAAATGCACGGCGTGCCGGTGGTTTACTTAAGCCAGTTGAATGAGCGTCTCTCTGCGCTGGCGGGCCGCTTCTACGGCGAGCCGTCAGACCAGCTACGCCTGATTGGCGTCACCGGTACTAACGGTAAAACCACCACCACGCAGCTGTTAGCGCAGTGGAGCCAGCTGCTCGGCGAAACCAGCGCGGTGATGGGTACGGTCGGCAACGGCCTGCTCGGTAAAGTGGTGCCGACGGAAAACACGACCGGTTCTGCGGTCGATGTTCAGCATGTGATTGCCGGTCTCGCGGAGCAGGGCGCTACCCTTGCCGCGATGGAGGTCTCCTCCCACGGTTTAGTTCAGCATCGCGTGGCGGCGCTGAAATTCGCCGCCTCGGTGTTCACCAATTTAAGCCGCGATCACCTCGATTATCACGGCGATATGACCCATTACGAAGCCGCCAAATGGCTGCTCTTCTCCTCGCACCACTACGGCCAGGCGATCATCAACGCCGATGACGAAGTGGGCCGCCGCTGGCTGGCAAACCTGCCGGATGCGGTTGCCGTGTCGATGGAAGGCCATATCAACCCGGATTGCCACGGGCGCTGGCTGAAAACCCTGAGCGTTGATTACCACGACAGCGGGGCGACCATTCGCTTCGACTCCAGCTGGGGTGAAGGGGAAATCGAAAGCCGCCTGATGGGCGCGTTTAACGTCAGCAACCTGCTGCTGGCGCTGGCAACCCTGCTGGCGCTTGGCTATCCCCTCAGCGATCTGCTGAAAACCGCTCCCCGCCTGCAACCCGTTTGTGGCCGGATGGAAGTGTTTAGCGCGCCAGGCAAACCGACGGTGGTGGTGGATTATGCCCACACGCCGGACGCGCTGGAAAAAGCGCTGCAGGCCGCGCGCCTGCACTGTACAGGAAAACTGTGGTGCGTCTTTGGCTGCGGCGGCGATCGTGACAAGGGCAAACGTCCGCTGATGGGCGCGATTGCCGAAGAGTTTGCCGATGTGCCGGTCGTCACCGATGACAACCCGCGCACCGAAGAGCCACGCGCCATCATTAATGACATTCTCGCCGGTATGCTCGACGCCGGACGCGCGCATGTTGTCGAGGGCCGCGCCGAAGCGGTGACCAACGCCATTATGCAGGCCAAAGAGAACGATGTGGTGCTGCTGGCAGGTAAAGGCCATGAAGATTATCAGATTGTCGGCACCCACCGTCTGGATTACTCAGACCGTGTCACCGCCGCGCGTCTGCTGGGGGTAGTAGCATGATTAGCGTAACGCTCAGCCAGCTTGCCGGCACGCTGCACGGTGAACTTTTAGGTCAGGACGTCACAATTGACGCCGTGACCAGCGATACCCGCAAACTGACGCCGGGCTGCCTGTTTGTGGCGCTGAAAGGCGAACGTTTCGACGCCCACGACTTTGCCGATCAAGCCAAAGCGGGCGGCGCGGGCGCGCTGCTGGTGAGCCGCAAACTGGATACCGATCTGCCGCAGCTGGTGGTGGGTGATACCCGCCAGGCCTTTGGCGAACTGGCGGCATGGGTGCGTCAGCAGGTGCCGACGCGCGTCGTTGCGCTGACCGGCTCCTCCGGTAAAACCTCGGTGAAAGAGATGACCGCCGCCATTCTTGGCGAGTGCGGCAATACCCTCTACACCGCGGGCAACCTGAACAATGACATCGGCGTGCCGATGACCCTGCTGCGTCTCACCAAAGAGCATCAGTACGCGGTGATTGAGCTGGGTGCTAATCACCAGGGGGAAATCGCCTGGACCGTCAGCCTGACCCGCCCGGAAGCGGCGCTGGTTAACAACCTGGCCGCTGCGCATCTGGAAGGATTCGGATCGCTGGCGGGCGTGGCGAAGGCGAAAGGTGAAATCTACACCGGCCTGCCGTCCAACGGTATTGCCATCCTCAATGCCGATAACAATGACTGGCTGAACTGGCAGAGCATTATCGGCGATCGCAAAGTGTGGCGCTTCTCGCCCAACGCGGCGAACAGCGATTTTACCGCCACCAATGTGCATATCACCTCGCACGGCACCGAGTTCACGCTGCAAACGCCGACCGGCAATGCCGAGGTGACTTTACCTCTGCCGGGACGTCACAACATTGCTAACGCGCTGGCAGCGACCGCGCTGGCAATGGCGGTGGGCGCATCTCTCGATGCGGTAAAACAGGGCCTGGCGAAACTGAAAGCGGTGCCGGGCCGTCTCTTCCCGGTGCGCCTCGGTGAAAACCAGCTGCTGCTGGACGATACCTATAACGCTAACGTCGGCTCGATGACCGCCGCTGCGCACGTGCTGGCAGAGATGCCTGGCTACCGCGTGATGGTGGTGGGCGATATGGCGGAGCTGGGCGATGAGAGCGAAGCCTGCCACGTTCAGGTCGGCGAAGCGGCAAAAGCCGTCGGTATCGACAAGGTGCTGAGCGTCGGCACATTAAGTAAAGCGCTCAGCGACGCCAGCGGCGTTGGCGAGCATTTCAACGATAAAGCTGCGGCCACGGCGCGTTTAACAGCGCTGATTGCCGAGCACCCAATGATTACCATTTTAGTGAAAGGTTCACGTAGCTCCGCCATGGAAGAGGTGGTACGCGACTTACAGGAGAACGGGACATGTTAGTTTGGCTGGCCGAGCATTTGGTCAAATATTATTCCGGCTTTAACGTCTTTTCCTATCTGACGTTTCGCGCCATTGTCAGCCTGCTGACCGCGCTCTTCATCTCCTTATGGATGGGGCCGCGCATGATCGCCCGCTTGCAGAAACTCTCTTTTGGCCAGGTTGTGCGTAACGACGGCCCGGAATCGCACTTCAGTAAACGCGGTACGCCGACAATGGGCGGGATTATGATCCTGACCGCAATTGTTGTCTCGGTGTTGCTGTGGGCTTACCCCTCCAACCCCTACGTCTGGTGCGTACTGGTGGTGCTGGTGGGCTACGGCATCATCGGCTTTGTCGATGATTACCGCAAAGTGGTGCGCAAAGATACCAAGGGACTTATCGCCCGCTGGAAGTACTTCTGGATGTCGGTGATTGCGCTGGGCGTCGCGTTTGCGCTCTACCTTGCCGGAAAAGATACCCCCGCCACCGAACTGGTGGTGCCGTTCTTTAAAGATGTGATGCCGCAGCTCGGTCTGTTCTATGTGCTGCTCGCTTACTTTGTAATTGTCGGCACCGGTAACGCCGTCAACCTGACGGATGGCCTCGATGGGCTGGCGATTATGCCAACCGTCTTTGTCGCAGGCGGTTTCGCGCTGGTGGCCTGGGCGACCGGTAACATGAACTTCGCCAACTATCTGCACATTCCTTATCTGCGTCACGCGGGTGAGCTGGTGATCGTCTGTACGGCGATTGTCGGTGCCGGGCTCGGTTTCCTGTGGTTTAACACCTATCCGGCGCAGGTCTTTATGGGCGATGTCGGATCGCTGGCGCTCGGCGGCGCGCTCGGCATTATCGCCGTGCTGCTGCGCCAGGAGTTCCTGTTGGTGATTATGGGCGGCGTCTTTGTGGTGGAAACGCTGTCGGTGATTTTGCAGGTTGGCTCGTTCAAACTGCGCGGCCAGCGCATTTTCCGTATGGCGCCGATTCACCACCACTATGAATTGAAGGGCTGGCCGGAGCCGCGCGTGATTGTGCGCTTCTGGATTATTTCGCTGATGCTGGTGCTGATTGGCCTGGCAACGCTGAAGGTACGTTAATCATGGCAGATTACCAGGGTAAAAAAGTCGTCATTATCGGTTTAGGCCTGACGGGCCTTTCCTGCGTGGACTTTTTCCTCGCGCGCGGCGTCACGCCTAAGGTGATGGATACCCGCACGTCGCCGCCGGGGCTGGATAAGCTGCCGGAAACGGTCGAGCGCCATCTTGGTAGTCTTAACGATAACTGGTTGCAGAGCGCCGATCTGATTGTCGCCAGCCCCGGTATGGCGCTGGCGCATCCGTCGCTCAGTGCGGCAGCGGACGCGGGCGTTGAGATTGTCGGCGATATCGAGCTCTTCTGCCGTGAAGCGCAGGCACCGATCATCGCCATTACCGGTTCGAACGGCAAAAGCACCGTCACCAAACTGGTCGGTGAGATGGCGGAAGCGGCCGGTAAAAATGTTGGCGTCGGCGGCAATATCGGCCTGCCAGCGCTGATGCTGCTGGACGACGCACGCGAGCTGTATGTGCTGGAACTCTCCAGCTTCCAGCTGGAAACCACCTCCAGCCTGCACGCCGTGGCGGCAACCATCCTTAACGTCACTGAAGATCATATGGATCGCTATCCGTTTGGCCTGCAGCAGTACCGCGCCGCCAAACTGCGTATCTATGAAAACGCCAAAGTGTGCGTGGTCAATGCCGATGACGCTCTGACCATGCCGGTTCGCGGTGCCGATGAGCGCTGCGTCAGCTTTGGCGTTGACGTTGGTGACTATCACCTCAACCGCCAGCAGGGCGAAATCTGGCTGCGGGTAAAAGGTGAGAAGGTGCTGAACGTCAAAGAGATGAAACTGAGCGGCCAGCACAACTACACCAACGCGCTGGCGGCGCTGGCGCTGGCGGATGCGGCAGGTTTACCGCGCGCCAGCAGCCTGAAAGCGCTGACCACTTTTGGCGGGCTGGCGCACCGCTTCCAGCTGGCGTTTGAGCATAACGGCGTGCGCTGGATCAACGACTCGAAAGCGACCAACGTCGGCAGCACCGAAGCGGCGCTTAATGGTTTGCAGGTGGAAGGGACGCTGCATCTGCTGCTGGGCGGCGACGGCAAATCGGCGGACTTCACGCCGCTGAAGCGCTATCTCGGCGGCGATCGTATTCGCCTCTACTGCTTCGGGCGCGATGGCGCTGAGCTGGCTGCGCTGCGCCCGGATGTGGCTGAGCAGACAGAAACTATGGATCAGGCGATGCGCTTAATTGCCGCGCGCGTGCAGCCAGGCGATATGGTGCTGTTGTCGCCGGCCTGTGCCAGCCTCGATCAGTTTAAGAATTTCGAACAACGGGGCGACCAGTTCACCCGTCTGGCGCAGGAGTTAGGCTAATGCGTTTAACGCTTCCCCGCCCGAGAATGCCGCGTCTGCCAGGTTATGGGATCCTGGCGTGGCTGTTTGCGGCATTGAAAGGCTGGGTCATGGGCTCGCGACAGAAAGATACCGACAGCCTGGTGATGTACGACCGCACGCTGCTGTGGTTGACGCTCGGCCTGGCGGCGATCGGCTTCATTATGGTGACCTCGGCGTCAATGCCGGTCGGTCAGCGTTTGACGGACGATCCCTTCTTCTTCGCTAAACGTCACGGGCTCTATCTGTTCCTGTCGTTCTGTATGGCGATGATCACGCTGCGCCTGCCGATGGAGTTCTGGCAGAAGTACAGCTCGGTAATGCTGATTGCGGCGATCATTATGCTGTTAGTGGTGCTGGTGGTGGGGAGTTCGATCAACGGTGCATCGCGCTGGATTGACCTTGGCATCATGCGCTTCCAGCCGGCGGAGTTCACCAAGCTATCGCTCTTCTGCTACCTGGCGAACTACCTGGTGCGAAAAGTGGACGAGGTGCGTAATAACCTGCGCGGCTTCTTAAAACCGATGGGCGTGATCCTCGTACTGGCGGTCCTGCTGCTGGCGCAGCCTGACCTCGGTACGGTGGTGGTGCTGTTTATTACTACGCTGGCGATGCTGTTCCTCGCGGGTGCGAAGCTGTGGCAGTTCATCGCCATTATCGGCATGGGTATCTCGGCAGTGGTGCTGCTGATCCTCGCCGAACCCTATCGTATTCGCCGCGTAACCTCCTTCTGGAACCCGTGGGAAGATCCGTTCGGCAGCGGATATCAGTTAACTCAGTCGCTGATGGCGTTTGGCCGCGGCGAGCTGTGGGGGCAGGGGCTCGGCAACTCGGTGCAGAAGCTGGAGTATCTGCCGGAAGCGCATACCGACTTTATCTTCTCCATCATCGGCGAAGAACTCGGTTATATCGGTGTGGTAGCCGCACTTTTAATGGTATTCTTCGTCGCTTTCCGCGCCATGTCCATTGGCAGAAAAGCGCTGGAGATTGACCACCGCTTCTCCGGTTTCCTTGCCTGCTCCATAGGTATCTGGTTTAGCTTCCAGGCGCTGGTTAACGTCGGTGCGGCAGCCGGTATGCTGCCGACCAAAGGCTTAACCCTGCCGCTGATCAGTTACGGCGGCTCCAGTTTATTGATTATGTCGACGGCGATTACGCTGTTGCTACGGATAGATTATGAAACGCGTCTGAAGAAAGCTCAGGCGTTTACACGAGGTGTGTGATGAGTGGTCAACCTAAGCGGTTAATGGTGATGGCAGGCGGAACCGGCGGGCATGTTTTCCCCGGTCTCGCCGTGGCGCACCATTTGATGGATCAGGGCTGGCAAGTACGCTGGCTCGGAACCGCGGATCGTATGGAGGCTGACCTGGTGCCGAAACATGGCATTGATATCGACTTCATCCGCATCTCCGGCCTGCGCGGCAAAGGGCTGAAAGCGCTGCTGTTCGCGCCGGTGCGTATCTTTAATGCCTGGCGTCAGGCGCGCGACATTATGAAGCGCTTCAAACCGGACGTGGTGCTGGGCATGGGCGGGTATGTTTCCGGCCCCGGCGGTCTTGCCGCCTGGTCGCTCGGCATTCCGGTTGTCCTGCATGAGCAGAACGGTATTGCCGGTTTGACCAACAAGTGGCTGGCGAAGATCGCCACCAAAGTGATGCAGGCGTTTCCCGGCGCATTTCCCAAAGCGGAAGTGGTGGGGAACCCGGTACGCGTCGATGTGCTGGCGCTGCCGCTGCCGCAAATGCGCCTGCCGGGCCGCGAAGGACCCATTCGCGTGCTGGTAGTTGGCGGCTCGCAGGGCGCGCGCGTGCTGAACCAGACCATGCCGCAGGTGGCGGCTAAACTGGGCGCGGCGATCACCATCTGGCATCAGAGTGGTAAAGGCGCGCAGCAGGATGTCGAGCAGGCATATGCCACTGCGGGTCAGGCGCAGCATAAAGTTACTGAATTTATTGACGATATGGCTAAAGCCTATGCGTGGGCGGATGTGGTCGTTTGCCGCTCCGGCGCGCTGACGGTAAGCGAAATCGCCGCTGCCGGTCTGCCAGCGCTGTTTGTGCCGTTCCAGCACAAAGACAGACAGCAGTACTGGAATGCCCTGCCGCTGGAGAAAGTGGGCGCGGCGAAGATCCTCGAACAGCCGCAGTTTACCGTTGATGCTGTGGCAGCAACGCTTGCGGGCTGGGATCGTGAAGCATTAAGAGAGATGGCGGAACGCGCACGCGCGGCAGCTATCCCCGACGCCACCGAACGGGTGGCGCATGAAGTGAGCCTTGCGGCTCAAGGGTAAATCGTGGCGACGCCTGTTTGCGTCGCGCCAATTTTTTAGAAGTTGATGGCGTTTAGAAAATGAATACACAAGAACTTGCGAAACTGCGTTTAATCGTGCCCGAGATGCGTCGCGTCCGGCACATTCACTTCGTTGGCATCGGCGGTGCTGGCATGGGCGGTATTGCCGAAGTGCTGGCCAACGAAGGCTACCAGATTAGCGGTTCTGATTTAGCGCCAAACCCGGTGACGCAGCAGCTGACGTCCCTTGGTGCCACCATCTACTTTAACCATCGCCCGGAAAATGTGCTCGATGCGAGCGTTGTTGTGGTCTCCAGCGCCATCTCTGCCGATAACCCAGAGATTGTTGCCGCGCAGGAAGCGCGTATCCCGGTGATCCGCCGCGCGGAGATGCTGGCTGAATTAATGCGTTTTCGTCACGGCATCGCTATCGCCGGGACGCACGGAAAAACGACCACCACCGCCATGGTCTCCAGTATCTACGCAGAAGCGGGTCTGGATCCGACCTTCGTTAACGGCGGGCTGGTAAAAGCGGCCGGTGTGCATGCGCGCCTGGGCCATAGCCGTTATCTGATTGCCGAAGCGGATGAGAGCGATGCCTCCTTCCTGCACCTGCAACCGATGGTGGCGATTGTGACCAATATCGAAGCCGACCATATGGATACGTACCAGGGTGACTTCGAGAATTTGAAAACGACCTTTATCAACTTCCTGCACAACCTGCCGTTTTATGGCCGTGCGGTGATGTGTGTTGATGACCCGGTGATTCGCGAGCTGTTGCCGCGCGTTGGTCGTCAAATTACCACCTATGGATTTAGCGACGACGCCGATGTGCGCGTTGAAGAGTACCGCCAGCAGGGGCCGCAGGGCCACTTTACGCTGGTGCGCCAGGATAAACCGGCGCTGCGCGTGACGCTCAATGCGCCGGGTCGCCACAATGCGCTTAATGCCGCAGCGGCGGTGGCCGTGGCGACGGAAGAGGGGATTGATGACGAGGCGATTCTGCGCGCGCTGGAGAGTTTCCAGGGCACCGGTCGCCGCTTTGATTTCCTCGGCGAGTTTCCGCTGGAAGCGGTGAATGGCAACAGCGGCAGTGCGATGCTGGTCGATGATTACGGTCACCATCCGACGGAAGTGGACGCCACGATCAAAGCCGCGCGCGCCGGCTGGCCGGATAAAAATCTGGTGATGATTTTCCAGCCGCACCGCTACACGCGTACCCGCGATCTCTATGACGATTTCGCCAACGTGCTGACGCAGGTGGATAAGCTGCTGATGCTGGAAGTTTATGCCGCGGGCGAAACGGCGATCCCGGGTGCTGACAGCCGTTCGCTGTGCCGCACGATCCGCGGTCGCGGCAAGATCGACCCGATCCTGGTCTCCGATCCGGATCAGGTGGCAGCGATGCTGGCCCCGGTGCTGACCGGTAACGATCTGATTCTGATTCAGGGCGCAGGTAATATCGGTAAGATCGCCCGTAGCCTCGCGCAGTGCAAACTGGTTCCGCAGAGCGAGGAGGTGCAGCGTGGCTGAGAAAGTTGCCGTTCTGCTGGGTGGTACCTCTGCCGAGCGCGATGTGTCGCTTAATTCAGGCGCGGCTGTGCTTGCCGGGCTGCGTGAAGGTGGTGTTGACGCCCATGCCATCGATCCGCGCGAGGTTGATGTAACCCGCCTGAAAGAGATGGGCTTTAGTAAAGCGTTTATCGCGCTGCATGGCCGCGGCGGTGAAGATGGCACGTTGCAGGGGCTGTTGGAACTGACCGGCGTTCCTTACACCGGCAGCGGCGTGATGGCCTCTGCGATTTCAATGGATAAACTGCGCAGCAAACTGCTGTGGCAGGGCGCGGGTTTACCGGTTGCGCCGTGGGTTGCGCTGACGCGCGGCGAGTTTGAATCAGGCCTGCAAGTGCCTGATATTCAAAGTATTGAAGCGTTGGGCTTGCCCCTGATCGTTAAGCCAAGCCGTGAAGGCTCAAGCGTCGGGATGTCAAAGGTCAATGAAAGTAGCGATCTGCAGGCGGCTTTAGCGCTTGCTTTTCAACACGATGATGAAGTTCTGATCGAAAAATGGCTCAGTGGCCCGGAATTTACCGTCGCGTTGCTTGGAAATGAAATTTTACCGTCGATTCGCATTCAACCGGCGGGAATCTTCTATGATTATGAGGCGAAGTATCTCTCTGATGAGACGAAGTATTTCTGTCCATCAGGTCTGGAAGCAGAGCGGGAAGCTGCTTTACAGGCGCTGATCGCCAAAGCGTGGCAGGTTTTAGGCTGCCGCGGCTGGGGGCGAATCGATGCCATGCTCGACAGGGATGGTCAATTTTACTTGCTGGAAGCGAATACCTCGCCGGGTATGACCAGCCACAGCCTGGTGCCGATGGCGGCGCGTCAGGCGGGGCTGAGCTTTACCCAGCTTGTTGTTCGTATTCTGGAACTGGCGGAGTGATATGTCTCAGGCTGCGCTGAACACGCGAAATCGCGAAGCGGAGGCGGTAACGACCTCCCGCCGCAACAATGGAACGCGCCTTGCCGGCATTGTGTTCCTGTTGACGGTACTGTGCACCGTGTTGGTGAGTGGCTGGATTGTGCTCGGCTGGATGGATGACGCGCAGCGGTTACCGCTGTCGAAGCTGGTGTTAACCGGCGATCGTCACTACACGCGCAATGATGATATTCGCCAGTCCATTCTGGCACTTGGCGCACCCGGGACCTTTATGTCCCAGGACGTCAATATCATCCAGAGCCAGATTGAGCGCCTGCCGTGGATCAAGCAGGCGAGCGTAAGAAAGCAGTGGCCGGACGAATTGAAGATTCATCTGGTTGAATATGTGCCCATAGCGCGGTGGAATGACCAGCATATGGTTGATGCGGACGGCAACGCCTTTAGCGTACCGGCGGAACGCACCAGCAAGCAGATATTGCCGATGCTGTATGGCCCGGAAGGCAGCGAAAATGAAGTGCTGCAGGGTTACCGCGATATGGGACAGGTGCTGGCAAAGGATAAGTTCACGCTGAAAGAAGCGGCGATGACCGCGCGGCGCTCCTGGCAGGTGACGTTGAGCAATGATATCAAGCTAAACCTGGGCCGTGGCGATACGATGAAACGTCTGGCGCGCTTTGTTGAACTCTACCCGGTGCTGCAGCAGCAGGCCCAGACGGATGGCAAAGAGATAAGCTACGTGGATTTGCGCTATGACTCAGGCGCGGCGGTAGGCTGGAAGCCTGCCCCTGTACAGGAACAAGCGGATCAGCAGCAAAATCAGGCACAACAGAATCAGGCACAGGCAGAGCAACAATGATCAAGGCGACGGACAGAAAACTGGTAGTTGGACTGGAGATTGGCACCGCGAAGGTCGCCGCTTTAGTAGGGGAAGTTCTGCCCGACGGTATTGTTAATATCATTGGCGTAGGCAGTTGCCCATCCCGTGGGATGGACAAAGGCGGAGTGAACGATCTGGAGTCGGTGGTGAAGTGCGTACAGCGCGCCATCGATCAGGCTGAACTGATGGCCGATTGCCAGATCTCCTCGGTCTACCTTGCGCTCTCGGGGAAACACATTAGTTGCCAGAACGAAATTGGTATGGTGCCGATTTCAGAAGAAGAAGTGACGCTGGAAGATGTGGAAAACGTGGTGCATACCGCGAAATCAGTTCGCGTACGCGATGAACACCGCGTGCTGCACGTGATTCCGCAGGAGTACGCCATTGACTACCAGGAGGGCATTAAAAACCCGGTAGGCCTTTCCGGCGTGCGTATGCAGGCGAAAGTACACCTGATTACTTGCCATAACGATATGGCGAAAAACATCGTTAAAGCCGTTGAACGATGTGGTTTGAAAGTTGACCAACTTATCTTTGCCGGGCTGGCCTCCAGCTACTCGGTGTTGACGGAAGATGAACGCGAACTGGGCGTCTGCGTCGTTGACATCGGCGGTGGTACAATGGACATGGCCGTTTATACCGGCGGCGCGCTGCGCCACACCAAAGTGATCCCTTACGCGGGGAATGTGGTAACCAGCGATATCGCCTACGCCTTCGGCACACCGCCGAGCGATGCGGAAGCGATTAAAGTTCGCCACGGTTGCGCGCTGGGATCGCTGGTCGGTAAAGATGAGAGCGTTGAAGTACCGAGCGTGGGCGGTCGACCGCCGCGCAGCCTGCAGCGCCAGACGCTGGCAGATGTGATTGAGCCGCGCTATACCGAGCTGCTCAACCTGGTCAACGACGAGATATTGCAGTTGCAGGAGCAGCTTCGCCAGCAGGGCGTGAAACATCATCTTGCGGCGGGGATTGTATTAACCGGCGGCGCGGCGCAGATTGAAGGTCTGGCGGCCTGCGCGCAACGTGTGTTCCATACGCAGGTGCGTATTGGCGCACCGCTCAATATTACTGGCTTAACTGATTACGCCCAGGAGCCGTATTACTCTACGGCGGTTGGGTTGCTGCACTACGGGAAAGAGACCCATTTAAGTGGTGAAGCGGAAGTGGAAAAGCGGACGTCAGTCGGTTCGTGGTTCAAACGAATCAACAGCTGGCTGCGAAAAGAGTTTTAATTTTTTTCAGAGACCGTAGAAAATTAGCGGTTTCAGGCGACAGGCACATACGCCAATCCTGATAAGCGGCCCACGGGCTGCCCGGTGGATGAGGCGTAAAGACGGAGAGAGATTATGTTTGAACCAATGGAATTAACCAACGACGCGGTGATTAAAGTCATCGGCGTCGGTGGCGGCGGCGGTAATGCCGTAGAGCATATGGTGCGCGAGCGCATCGAAGGGGTTGAGTTCTTCGCGGTGAATACCGACGCCCAGGCGTTGCGTAAGACGGCGGTAGGGCAGACCATTCAGATCGGTGGCGGTATCACCAAAGGTCTGGGCGCAGGGGCTAACCCTGAAGTCGGTCGTAATGCGGCTGAAGAAGATCGTGAAGCGCTGCGCGCTGCGCTGGAAGGCGCTGACATGGTCTTTATCGCAGCGGGCATGGGTGGCGGTACCGGTACCGGTGCAGCGCCTGTGGTAGCTGAAGTCGCTAAAGACTTAGGCATTCTGACCGTTGCGGTGGTGACCAAGCCGTTCAACTTTGAAGGCAAGAAGCGCATGGCCTTTGCAGAGCAGGGTATTACCGAGCTCTCAAAACATGTCGATTCCCTGATCACTATCCCGAACGACAAGCTGCTGAAAGTGCTGGGTCGCGGTATCTCTCTGCTTGACGCGTTCGGCGCGGCAAACGACGTGCTGAAAGGCGCGGTGCAGGGTATCGCCGAGCTGATTACCCGTCCGGGTCTGATGAACGTCGACTTCGCCGACGTGCGCACCGTGATGTCCGAAATGGGCTACGCGATGATGGGCTCCGGTGTAGCAAGCGGTGAAGATCGTGCGGAAGAAGCGGCAGAAATGGCGATCTCCAGCCCGCTGCTGGAAGATATCGACCTCTCTGGCGCACGTGGTGTGCTGGTTAACATCACAGCCGGCTTCGACCTGCGTCTGGATGAGTTCGAGACCGTTGGTAACACCATTCGTGCGTTCGCTTCTGATAACGCGACGGTGGTAATCGGTACCTCTCTCGACCCGGATATGAACGACGAACTGCGCGTGACCGTTGTTGCCACCGGTATCGGTATGGACAAGCGTCCTGAGATCACTCTGGTAACCAACAAGCAGGCGCAGCAGCCGGTAATGGATCGCTACCAGCAGCACGGCATGCAGCCGATGCAGCAGGAGCAGAAGCCGGCGAAAGTGGTTAATGACAATACGCCGCAGACCACAAAAGAGCCCGATTATCTGGATATTCCGGCGTTTCTGCGTAAGCAGGCGGACTAAGAATTTACTGGAAGTTGGGCATGTTCGCTCTTTGTGCTAAACTGGCCCACCCATTGTGTTATACAATTTGGTTGGATTGGTAATAAGGCGAGATTATACGATGATCAAACAAAGGACTCTTAAACGTATCGTTCAGGCGACTGGTGTCGGTTTACATACCGGCAAGAAAGTCACACTGACGTTGCGCCCTGCGCCGGCAAATACCGGGGTCATCTATCGTCGCACTGACTTAAATCCACCGGTAGACTTTCCGGCTGATGCTAAATCTGTGCGTGATACTATGCTCTGTACTTGTCTGGTCAACGAGCATGACGTGCGGATTTCCACCGTCGAGCACTTAAATGCGGCTCTGGCGGGGCTGGGTATCGACAACATTATTGTCGAAGTCGATGCACCGGAAATTCCAATTATGGATGGCAGTGCAGCACCGTTCGTATACCTGTTGCTTGACGCAGGTGTCGAGGAGCTGAACAGCGCCAAGAAATTCGTTCGCATCAAAGAGACGGTGCGCGTTGAAGATGGCGATAAGTGGGCCGAGTTCAAACCGCATAACGGTTTTACGCTCGATTTCACCATCGACTTCAACCACCCGGCGATTGATGCCAGCACGCAACGCTACGCGATGAACTTCTCTGCCGATGCATTTATGCGCCAGATTAGCCGTGCGCGTACCTTCGGTTTCATGCGTGATATCGAATACCTTCAGTCCCGCGGCCTGTGCCTGGGCGGAAGCTTCGATTGTGCCATCGTAGTTGACGATTATCGCGTACTGAACGAAGACGGCCTGCGTTTCGAAGATGAATTCGTGCGCCACAAAATGCTCGATGCAATCGGCGACCTCTTTATGTGTGGTCACAACATTATCGGTGCGTTTACCGCTTATAAATCCGGTCATGCGCTGAACAACAAACTTCTGCAGGCTGTTCTGGCAAAACAGGAAGCCTGGGAATATGTGACCTTCGAAGACGAAGCTGAACTGCCGCTGGCATTCAAAGCACCTTCAATGGTTCTGGCATAACGCCATAACCTAAAAAATCGACTGGTTAACCTGGCACTCTCTCCGGTCAGGGGAACCAGTCGTTTTTCTTTTTGCGCGCCGCAAAATCCTCTCTTTACGACTAATCTTTCCGAAAATCTTTTCAACGCTGCGATCCTGCGTTTGATTGCTGCTTTCCTCGCCAGTTTTCACGCGCGTCAGGCCTGTTTCCTGCTGTGTGGCGGCGGCATTAGTGATAAGATTTGGGCGCAATCGACTTTCATAGACGCAACATCATGGACGCGTCTTTTTTGGTGGAGCAAGTGAGCGGAATACTGACGCGTTGGCGACAATTTGGCAGACGCTATTTCTGGCCGCATCTCTTATTAGGGATGGTCGCGGCGAGTTTTGGCTTGCCCGCGCTTGCCAGTAATACCGAAACCCACGCCACGCGCGAAACGACGCGCAATCACGCTTCGGCAACCACGGCGAATTTTACCAGCCTCGCGCTGCTGGAAGCGAAACGCCGCCCGAACTTCACCGTCGATTACTGGCATCAGCACGCCATCCGCACCGTTATTCGTCATCTTTCGTTCGCCATGGCACCGCAAACGCTGGCCGCCGCAACGGAAGAGCCTTTGCCGATTCAGGCACACCATCTTGCCCTTCTTGATACGCTAAGCGCGCTGCTTAACGTTGAAAGCAAGCCGCCGACGATTGTACGCCTTGCGGATCGCCTCTCTTTTACACCATTCGCGACGTTCAGTGTCTCGAACTGGATTAGCCAGGCGCAGGGTATCCGCGCCGGGCCATACTCCCTCAGCTAAAAAAAGCCCTATTCATCCATTTTTTCGCTTCGCTGAGCGGAGTATCAGAGATTTTTATCATGCTAAATTTGTTAACAAAAGTATTCGGTAGCCGCAACGATCGTACGCTGCGCCGTATGCGTAAAACCGTCAACCAGATTAATGCCATGGAACCGGCCCTTGAGAAGCTCAGCGATGATGAGCTGAAAGGGAAGACGGTAGAGTTCCGCGCGCGTCTTGAGAAGGGCGAAAGCGTTGACTCCCTGCTGCCGGAAGCCTTTGCGGTGGTACGCGAAGCCAGTAAACGCGTCTTCGGCATGCGCCACTTTGATGTGCAGCTGCTTGGCGGCATGGTGCTTAACGATCGCTGTATCGCCGAGATGCGCACCGGTGAAGGTAAAACCCTGACCGCAACCCTGCCGGCCTACCTCAACGCGTTGAGCGGCAAAGGCGTGCACGTGGTTACCGTCAACGACTATCTGGCGCAGCGTGACGCCGAAAACAACCGTCCGCTGTTTGAATTCCTCGGCCTGAACGTCGGCATCAACCTGCCGGGCATGCCGTCTGTCGCTAAACGCGAAGCTTATGCCGCCGATATCACCTACGGCACCAACAACGAATATGGCTTCGATTACCTGCGCGACAATATGGCGTTCAGCCCCGAAGAGCGCGTTCAGCGTAAGCTGCACTATGCGCTGGTGGATGAGGTGGACTCCATCCTGATCGATGAGGCGCGTACGCCGCTTATCATCTCCGGTCCGGCGGAAGATAGCTCCGATCTCTACAAAAAAGTAAACAAAATCATTCCTCACCTGGTGCGCCAGGAGAAAGAGGACTCTGACACCTTCCAGGGCGAAGGCCACTTCTCTGTCGACGAGAAAGCGCGTCAGGTTACCCTGACCGAGCGCGGTCTGGTGCTGATTGAAGAGCTGCTGGTGAAAGAGGGCATCATGGAGGAGGGTGAGTCGCTTTACTCCCCGACCAACATCATGCTGATGCATCACGTTACCGCCGCGCTGCGTGCCCATGTGCTCTTTACCCGCGATGTTGATTACATCGTGAAAGAGGGTGAAGTAATCATCGTTGATGAGCACACCGGTCGTACAATGCAGGGCCGCCGCTGGTCCGATGGCCTGCACCAGGCCGTTGAAGCCAAAGAGGGCGTTGAGATCCAGAACGAAAACCAGACCCTGGCCTCCATCACCTTCCAGAACTACTTCCGTCTGTATGAAAAACTGGCCGGTATGACCGGTACCGCAGATACCGAAGCGTTCGAATTTAGCTCCATCTACAAGCTCGATACCGTGGTTGTGCCGACAAACCGCCCGATGATCCGTAAAGATATGGCGGATCTGGTCTATATGACCGAAGCGGAAAAAATCCAGGCGATCATCGAAGATATCAAAGAGCGTACCGCCAATGGTCAGCCGGTGCTGGTCGGTACCATCTCGATTGAAAAATCAGAAGTGGTATCGAATGAGTTAACCAAAGCGGGCATCAAACATAACGTTCTGAACGCCAAATTCCACGCCAAAGAAGCTGATATCGTGGCGCAGGCCGGTTATCCGGGCGCGGTCACTATCGCCACTAACATGGCGGGCCGTGGTACCGATATCGTGCTGGGCGGCAGCTGGCAGTCTGAACTGGCCGAGCTGGTCGATCCGACCCCTGAGCAGGTTGCAGAGCTGAAAGCCGAGTGGCAGAAACGCCACGACGCGGTGCTGGCATCAGGTGGTCTGCACATTATTGGTACCGAGCGCCACGAATCGCGCCGTATCGATAACCAGCTGCGCGGTCGTTCCGGTCGTCAGGGCGATGCGGGTTCTTCCCGTTTCTACCTCTCGATGGAAGATGCGCTGATGCGTATTTTCGCCTCCGATCGCGTCTCCGGCATGATGCGTAAGCTTGGCATGAAGCCGGGCGAAGCGATTGAGCACCCGTGGGTGACAAAAGCGATTGCCAACGCGCAGCGTAAAGTGGAAAGCCGCAACTTCGACATCCGTAAGCAGCTGCTGGAATATGATGATGTGGCGAACGATCAGCGTCGCGCAATCTACACCCAGCGTAACGAGCTGCTGGATGTGACCGACGTGAGCGAAACCATCAACAGCATTCGTGAAGATGTCTTCAAAGCGACCATCGACGGGCATATTCCGCCGCAGTCTCTGGAAGAGATGTGGGATATTCCTGGCCTGCAGGAGCGTCTGAAAAACGATTTCGACCTCGAGCTGCCGATTGCGGAGTGGCTGGATAAAGAGCCGAACCTGCATGAGGAGACGCTGCGTGAGCGTATTCTGCAGAGCGCGGTAGAGACCTACCAGCGTAAAGAGGAAGTGGTCGGCGCGGAGATGATGCGTCACTTCGAAAAAGGCGTCATGCTGCAAACCCTCGACTCTCTGTGGAAAGAGCACCTGGCGGCGATGGATTATCTGCGTCAGGGGATCCATCTGCGCGGTTACGCGCAAAAAGATCCGAAGCAGGAGTACAAGCGTGAATCCTTCGCCATGTTCGCCGCGATGCTGGAGTCGCTGAAGTATGAAGTGATCAGCACCCTGAGCAAGGTGCAGGTGCGCATGCCGGAAGAAGTGGAAGCGATGGAGCAGCAGCGCCGCGAAGAGGCAGAGCGTCTGGCACAGATGCAGCAGCTAAGCCATCAGGACGATGAAGCCGCTGCCGCCGCTGCACTTGCCGATCAATCCGGCGAGCGCAAAGTCGGCCGGAACGATCCTTGCCCGTGCGGTTCTGGTAAGAAATATAAACAGTGCCATGGCCGTCTCGCATAACGGCTAATTAACAAATAAAAAGGCGCAGAGATCTGCGCCTTTTTTATGGAGTCAGCAGCATGAAAATACTCAATATCGCCGTCGGTATTATTCGTAATCCGCAGGGCGAAATCTTTATTACCCGGCGTGCGGCCGATGCGCATATGGCAAATATGCGCGAATTCCCCGGCGGCAAAATCGAAGCGGGTGAAACGCCGGAGCAGGCGATGATCCGTGAGCTTCAGGAAGAAGTGGGCATCACCACGCAAAGCGCCACGCTGTTCGATAAGCTGGAGTATGAATTCCCCGACCGCCATATCACGCTCTGGTTCTGGCTGGTGGACAAATGGCAGGGCGAGCCGTGGGGTAAAGAGGGGCAGCCGGGCGAGTGGATAGCGCAGAGCGCGCTGAAAGCGGAAGATTTTCCCCCGGCTAACGAACCGGTCATTACAAAACTGATTCAGCAGAGCCAGACCCGCTGACCTTCAGCCAGCGGGCAGCCCGGGATTACTGTTGCTCTTCGCTCCACTCATCGCTGTCAGAGAGATCGCCTGCGCTGGGAATACGTTTCTCTTCCGCCGCCCATTCGCCGAGGTCAATCAGCTGGCAGCGTTTGCAGCAAAAAGGGCGATACGGGCTGGCTTCGCCCCATACCACAGGTTTGCCGCAGGTCGGGCAATTCACAATTGTCTTATCAGTCATCAGGGTTCCTTAACAGCAGGCTAATTCAAAATCGAGCCGCTCCGGCACCGTGCCGTGTTCGCTGTCGAGGGGCATAAAACGAATGGCAAAGCGGCTTTTATGGCCGGATATTTGCGGATAAAGCCGCGCGTCAAGCGGCAGTTGCAGACGCAGCAGATCGGCATCATCACCGTTATCCTGGTAGAAACCGTTCAGGCTGGTCTGGCGGCGATACGGGGCGGCGTTGCGGATCAGATCGAGGATTAATGTCAGGGTAGCGCGCAGCGGTTCAAGGCTCTCCAGCCAGTAATTGACCTGCGCATCGCGCTGCTCCTGCGGTAAGTGTAACCACATATGCAGCGTCGGCAGATCGAAGCTACAGCAGCCGCCGGGAATACTTAAGCGCTGGCGCACCAGCGCAATCAGCCGATCTTCACGTAACATCTGACCAATACGCGGTGCATTCATCAGCACGGCACCACTCGCTTTCAGCTGTTGGCGGATCTCTTCAATACGCCTTGGATCGACGCCCGGCACTTCGCTCCAGGCTTGCAGTTTACGCTGCTGGCGCTCCAGCTCTTTCAACAATTCAGTACGGGTGTCACCGCGCTCGAACACATCCAGCAGATCGCCCACGTTACGGAAGAAGTGCAGCGCGCCTGCATGATCGCTGACGGGCAGATGGACGGAGAGTTGTTGCAGTAAGAACTCGACGCGCAGCCAGGTGCGCATCTTTTCATTCAGCGGATGTTCAAAAAGGATGTGGGTGTGCATTACGGTTTTTCCTGTGATACGGCCTGCGCGGCGAGAGCAAGATAGCGCGCGTGCAGGCGGGCAACATCCGATGCGATTGCATCTGGTGCGCCATTATTGTCAATGACATCATCCGCGACGGCAAGCCGCGCATCGCGCGTAGCCTGCGCGGCGAGGATCTGTTCAGCATGTTCGCGGGTCACGCCGTCACGGCGCATGGTGCGTAAAATTTGCGTCTCAACCGGAACGTCAATGACTAATACCCGATCGGCTTTGTGGTAAAGCTGGTTCTCCACCAGCAGCGGAACGACCCACAGCACATAAGGTGATGTCGCCCGGGCCATCTGACGCTCGGTCTCTTGCTGGATAAGCGGGTGCAGCAAGCCGTTGAGCCAGCGCTTATCGACGTCAGAGGCAAAAATATGTTCGCGCAGTAAGCGACGGTTGAGTGAACCGTTCACGAGGATCATTTCATCGCCGAACTTTTCGGCAATAGCGCGTAGCGCAGGCGTGCCAGGTTCGACGACCTGGCGGGCAATGACGTCCGCATCGATAACGTTAACACCCTGTTCGGCGAACGCGTCCGCCACGGTACTTTTACCGCTGCCAATACCGCCCGTTAACGCGACCTTATACTTCATAACACTCAATCCTGTAAGGGGCTGCCAGACTCATTCTCTGCTGTTATTTTCGTCACTCATCACAACGAAACCACAGCAGACTTAGCGTGAAAAAAAGCAAAGCCACTCTTTTTTTATTTATAGGAATCAGTAAGTTGAAAATCAATCAGACAATAAAGAAATCAATTAACTGAAACTGGCATATTCACCAGGTAAATTTATAGGATTGTAGCGTAAAAAAAGAGATTTTCGCAGTCTTGCGCGGCCCTTATTAGTGCGTATGATAGCGTCACTGGAGTTGTGAGTTTGTCTTAGCGCCATTAACCCCAGGAATCCCTACATGCGTATCGAAGAAGATTTGAAGTTAGGTTTCAAAGACGTTCTTATCCGCCCTAAACGTTCCACTCTTAAAAGCCGTTCCGATGTTGAACTGGAGCGCGAATTCACTTTCAAGCACTCAGGAATGCGCTGGTCTGGCGTACCGGTTATCGCTGCCAATATGGATACCGTAGGGACATTCGCCATGGCGAAAGCGCTGGCCTCGTTCGATATCCTGACTGCCGTACACAAGCACTACTCCGTTGAAGAGTGGCGAGCATTTGTGCAGGCACAGGCCGACTCTGTGCTGCGTCACGTAATGGTGTCAACCGGCACATCCGATGCCGATTTCGAAAAAACCAAACAGATCCTCGCGCTGCATTCCTCGCTCAATTTTGTCTGCATCGACGTTGCTAACGGCTACTCCGAACACTTCGTGCAGTTTTTGGCTAAGGCCCGTGAAGCCTGGCCGGACAAAACCATCTGCGCGGGCAACGTCGTAACCGGCGAAATGTGCGAAGAGCTGATCCTCTCCGGCGCCGATATCGTCAAAGTGGGCATTGGCCCTGGCTCTGTCTGCACGACGCGCGTGAAAACCGGCGTCGGTTACCCGCAGCTCTCAGCGGTTATTGAGTGTGCCGATGCGGCGCACGGCCTCGGCGGCCAGATCGTCAGCGACGGCGGTTGCACCGTGCCGGGCGACGTTGCCAAAGCCTTTGGCGGCGGCGCAGACTTCGTGATGCTTGGCGGTATGCTGGCAGGCCATGAAGAGAGCGGCGGCACGCTGATGGAAGAGAACGGCGAGAAGTTTATGCTCTTCTACGGCATGAGTTCTGAGTCCGCTATGAACCGTCACGTTGGTGGCGTGGCAGGCTACCGCGCCGCTGAAGGCAAAACCGTTAAGCTTCCGCTGCGTGGCCCGGTTGAGAACACCGCGCGCGATATCCTCGGTGGTTTACGTTCCGCCTGCACTTACGTCGGTGCCTCTCGTCTGAAAGAGCTGACCAAACGCACCACCTTTATTCGCGTTCAGGAACAGGAAAACCGCGTTTTCAACAGCCTGTAAATGGCTTGCGGTAAACGCGGCTTAACGCGTTGTACCCCCATCAGCCTGTACCGCCCATCGCATCGCCAAGATGAAAGATGGGCAGGTACATCGCCACCACCAGCACACCAATGATTATCCCTGTCGCCACCAGCATCAGCGGCTCCAGCACTGCCGCCAGCCCGTCAGCCTGACGTTGCGTCTGTTCACTGTAATACTGCGCCAGATTATCCAGCATGCTGTCGAGCGCGCCTGACAGCTCCCCGGTTCGCACCAGCTGTATGCAGAGCGGTGGAAACTCGCCGCTCGCTTTTAACGCGGCAAATATCGGCGCGCCCTCGGTTATCTCCCGCTGCGCGCACACTAACAGATCCCGCCAGTAGGGGCAGACCACCGTTTCGGTCACGCTCTCCAGCCCCTGTAAAAAGGCGATACCGGCACGCTGGGTCAGCGACAAGACGGTAAAGATCTGGCTCAGGCGCTGCCCGCGCACCAGCGGCCCGATGACCGGGCTGGCAAGCAGCAACCGCTGACAGGCACGAAGCCAGTTATCGTTATTACGTAGCCGTAGCAGCAGCGCGCCTGCCAGCACGCTAAGCAGCATCAAAGGCAGCGCGCACTGTTTGACTATCTCCGCTCCCGCAATCACCCCGCGCGTTAATGCCGGCAGCGGCGTATTGAAGGTCTGGTAGATGGCGGCGAACTCCGGCAGCACCAGGTAGATCATCGCCAGCACCACCGCCGCGGTCAGCGACAGAATAATCAGCGGGTAGCGCAGCGCTTTTTTCACCTTCAGCTTCAGTTCATGCTGCGCTTTTTGCTGCGCAGCGAGCCTGAAGCAACACTCGTCCAGCTTGCCGGTCAGTTCACCGGTGCGGATCATCGCCTGCCAGAGCGGCGGAAAGACTTCCGGCCACTGACGCAGCGCCGCAGAGAAGGTTTCCCCTTCTTCGAGTGCCGCTGACAGGCTGCGCAGCAGTGCCTGCCACTGTCTGGCCGGGTGCTGCTCCGCCATCAGCTGTAACCCTTCCGGCAGTGTCAGCCCGGCCTGAAGCAGGGTGGCAAGCTGGTTGAGCAGCGGCGTACTCTGCTCGGGGCTCCAGAGACGTGCGCGCACCGCTCGACGTTTCAGCGTCAACGGATGGTGACGCTGCTGCAACAGGCATAACACCGCCGCGTCACGGCTTACACTCCAGAGCAGCCCCTCATGTAGTTCACCGCTATCATCCAGCCCCGACCATTGCCAGAGTTGCCTACGCGCCATGCGGGTAGCCCAATATGCGTACCAGTTCTTCAAAGGTCGTCAGCCCCTGTTCAACCGCCTGGCAGCCATGATGAAAGAGCGTTGTCATGCCCTCTTCACGTGCGCACTGCTCAATGTCGTTCACGCTCATGCCGCTGGCAATCGCCTGGCGGATCGGCGGTGTGATGTTGAGGATCTCAAACAGCGCCACCCGGCCGTAGAAACCGTGATAACAAGCTTCACACCCCTGAGCGCGCCAGCGTGGCAGCGGGCGTGACCAGACGTTATCCGGCAGATGAATGATCTCTGTCGCCAGTTTACGGCAGTGGGGGCAGAGCTTACGCACCAGCCGCTGGGCAACCACCAGCGATAACGCCGAAGAGATCATCCAGCGCGCCACGCCCATCTGCTCAATCCGCACCAGCGTTTCGCTGGTGGAGTTAGTATGCAGCGTCGACAGTACAAGGTGGCCCGTCTGCGCGGCCTTGATAGCAATCTCGGCGGTTTCACCATCGCGGATCTCGCCGACCATAATAACGTCGGGGTCCTGGCGCAGCAGGGCACGTAGCACGCTCTGAAAAGTGAGCCCGGCGCGTGGGGCTATCTGTGTTTGGTTCAGCCCGGGAAGCGGGATCTCCACCGGATCTTCCACGCTGCAAAGATTAACCTCAGGCTTATTGCGCGCCTGCAACGCGCTGTAGAGCGTGACGGTCTTGCCGCTGCCCGTGGGACCGGTCACCAGCAGTAAACCTTGCGGCTGTGCCAGCGCGGCATTGAACTGTGCCAGCTGCGCGTCAGTCATGCCGAGCGCGGGCAGTGCCAGCGCCTGGTTTACCTGGTGCAGCAGCCGCAGCACCACTTTCTCGCCGTGACGGCAGGGCAGTGTGGCAATACGAAATGACACCGGCTGATCGGCGAGGGTGACGGTGAACTGTCCATCCTGCGGCAGCCGCCGCTCGGCGATATCCAGATTGCCCATCACTTTTAACCGGGCGGTGAGGGTATCGGAGAGGGTGCAGGGCAGGGGCGACAGCGGATGGAGCACGCCATCCACCCGCAGGCGGATCGCGTAGTGCATCTCGCCCGGCTCGAAATGGATATCCGATGCGCGCAGCATCAGCGCCTGCTGCAGCGTATGGTTGATGATCTCGACCGCCGAGCCGCTCTCCTCGGTGAGTGCGGCACTTGCCGCAGGTAGTGACTGCGCGGCGAGCTGTTGATGCTTTTCCATTTCATCCTGCGTCCAGCAGCGGATATCAACGCGCTGCCGGGCAACGAAACTGAGTGACTCCATGAGCTCCATGCTCGGGCTGCCTACAACCGCGATAACCAGCGCGTCATCATCTTTGCTTAGTAAGGCCGCGTTATGGCGGCGGCACAGCGACTCAAGTTTGTTCTCTTTCATCAGATATCCTTATCGACCGGTACGGAAAACGTCTTCGCACGCCTGCTGCAGCGCACTGTCTGCCTCGGTATTACAGCTGCGCGTCCACCCCTGAATGCCATTTGCGCTGCTCCATTGTGGTGTCATCACAACATTCAGGCCATTAAGACTCTCCTGGCCGGTGAGCGAGACCACGCCTTTGGCAACGCTGAGCGCGGCGACATAACGCGTTGTCGTTGGAGCGGGGATGCCATTACTGCTGGCGTCGCAGCTATCGACGCCGCCGCGCTCCAGCGCGCAGAGCTCGACGGCGGTGCGGTAGGGAACAAAGGTTTGCAGCATGTCCGTTAGCGCGGCTTTGCGCAGGTAGTTTTGATAGGCGGGAATGCCGATGGCGCTCAGAATGGCGACGATGCCAATCACCACCATCAGCTCAATGAGGGTAAATCCGTGTTGTCTGTTCATAGACGGCTCCTTATGCAGAGCCGTTACTGTGTCAGGGGGTGAAAAGCGGGGCGAGTGGCAAAAGAGCAGCCCGGAAAGTGGCTTCCGGCGTTTTTACCGCTGTTGCACAACAGACCAGTTTAGTTGCGAGATGAGCCGCAAAAAACGGGCCAGCGGCCCGTAAGAGTGGCGGCGGATCAGCGAAAACGCATCGACAGATCGAGGGCGCGAACGTGTTTGGTCAGCGCGCCAACAGAGATGTAATCGACACCGGTTTGTGCAAATTCGCGCAGCGTCTGCTCGGTAACATTGCCGGAGACCTCCAGCTTCGCCTGGCCGTTAGCCCGTTTGACCGCTTCGCGCATCTGCTCGGGCGCGAAGTTATCCAGCATGATGATATCGGCACCCGCCTTCAGCGCATCATCGAACTCTTCCAGCGTCTCGACTTCAACCTCGACCGGCACATCCGGATGCAGCCAGAAGGCCTTCTCTACCGCGTTGCGCACTGAGCCTGCGGCGATAATGTGGTTCTCTTTGATCAGAAACGCATCGGAAAGCCCGAGACGATGATTCGCGCCACCGCCGCAGAGCACCGCATATTTCAGCGCCGTGCGCAGGCCGGGCAGGGTTTTGCGCGTATCAAGCAGTTGTGTTTTGGTGCCCTCCAGCAGGGCAACATAGTTGCGCACCGCGCTGGCGACGCCGGAGAGCGTCTGAACAAAGTTGAGTGCCGTACGTTCACCGGTGAGCAGCACGCGCGAAGGGCCATCCAGCTCAAACAGCGGCTGATCGGCCTGCACCGTGTCGCCATCCGCAACGTGCCAGGTGAGCGTTACGTCGTCGCCCGCCAGCTGTATAAACACCTCTTCAACCCAGCGTTTACCGCAGAACACCCCCTCTTCACGGGTGATCACTACCGCATGGGAGCGATTCTCTGGCGGTAATAATTGCGCGGTAATGTCGTTATTCGCATCGACTTCTCCACCGAGATCTTCACGCAGCGCCAGCGCGACGGCGGCAGGAATATCCAGTTCAATGCGTTTTAGCAACGCGTCACGGCGAAGGTCGGGGTTATAGCGGCGAGGCGGCATGATAGGCTCCAAAAAGTGTAACGAATCACAAAGTTAGCGTTTTGTTGTGCAGCTCCGGCATTATGGGAGGCGGCCTAAGCATGCTACTCTGAAGCGTGTTTCAGCACCATCCTCTATAAGGAGTTCCTTATGCAGTTACGCAAGGGTTGGCTGGTGGAGGCGCGGCATGTGCCCTCTCCGCATTATGATTGCCGCCCGGACGATGAGTCGCCATCACTGTTGGTGGTACATAATATCAGCCTGCCTCCCGGCGAGTTTGGCGGCCCGTGGATTGACGCGCTCTTTACCGGCACGCTGGATCCCAGCGCCGATCCCTATTTTGCCGGCATCGCTCATCTTCGCGTTTCTGCGCACTGTCTGATTCGCCGCGACGGAGAAATAGTGCAATATGTGCCTTTCGATAAGCGCGCCTGGCATGCGGGCGTCTCCTCTTATCAGGGACGCGAGCGCTGTAACGATTTCTCGATCGGTATTGAGCTTGAGGGAACGGACGGCCTGGCGTATACCGACGCGCAGTACCGCCAGCTGGCGGCGGTGACACGAACGGTGATTGAGCTTTACCCGGCGATTGCCGACAATATGACCGGACATAGCGATATCGCGCCTGAACGTAAGACCGACCCCGGCCCTGCGTTTGACTGGGCCAAATTTCGCGCCCTGGTCGCCGCGTTGTCAGAAAAGGAGATGCCATGACGTTATTCACCATGCTGCTGGTACTGGCAGCGGAGCGGCTGTTTAAACTGGGAGAGCACTGGCAGCTGGACCACCGGCTGGAGGTGCTGTTCCGGCGCATCAAGCGCTATTCGATGCTGAGAACGCTGTTAATGACGGCGTTAGCCATGCTGGTGACCTTCCTGATTCTGCGCGCGCTGCTGGGGATGTTTTTCAACGTCCCGCTGCTGGTGGTGTGGATCCTGATTGGCCTGCTGTGCATCGGCGCGGGCAAAGTGCGGTTGCACTACCACGCCTACCTGAAAGCGGCGGCGCGAAACGACAGCCGCGCCCATATGGCGATGGCCAGTGAGCTGACGTTGATTCACGGCGTGCCGCCCGGATGCGACGAGCGCGAGTTCCTGCGCGAATTGCAGAATGCGCTGCTGTGGATTAACTTCCGCTTCTACCTCGCGCCGCTGTTCTGGTTTGTGGTGGGTGGCCCCTGGGGGCCGGTATTGCTGGTCGGGTACGCCTTTTTGCGCGCCTGGCAGTATTGGCTGGCGCGCTTCAAGACGCCGACCGAGCGGCAGCAATCGGGTATCGACGCTATTTTACATCTGCTCGATTGGATACCGGTGCGCCTTGCGGGCGTGGTCTACGCGCTGATCGGCCATGGTGAGAAAGCGCTGCCGGCCTGGTTTGCCTCGCTCGGCGATACCCACACCTCGCAATACCATGTGTTGACGCGGCTGGCGCAGTTCTCGCTGGCGCGCGAGCCGCATCATGATAAGGTCGCCACGCCGAAAGCGGCGGTGTCGATGGCGAAGAAGACCTCGTTTGCCGTGGTCGTGGTGGTGGCGGTACTGACGATTTACGGCACGCTGATGTAACCGCGTGCCGCCGGTTTACTGATTATCCGCCGCCGGGATGCCGAAATCAGGCATCCCGTTTTCCTGCCAGCGAATCGTTTTCAGGCGCGTATGGCGGTTGGGATCATAGAGCGGATCGCCCTCAATTTCGGTGTAGTTACGCGCGTGATACACCAGCACATCTTCTCCCTCCGGCGTCTGCGTAAAGCTATTGTGTCCCGGTCCATACTGGCGGTTTTCATAACTGGTTTTAAACACCGGCTCTGGCGATTTATGCCAGTTTTGCGGCGCAAGCGGGTTGGCGTTAAGATCGATCCACAGTAGCCCCATGCAGTAGTTCTCGTCCGTCGCGCTGGCGGAGTAGCTGATAAAGAGCTTATCTTCGTGAAACAGCACCGCCGGGCCTTCGTTAACCAGAAAGCCGCGGCACTCCCACTCAAACTCCGGTTTGCTTAACATCACCGGCTCCCCTTTCAGCGTCCACGGGTTCTCCATCTCCGCCAGATAGAGATTGGAGTTGCCGGCAATATCCGGCGCTTTTTGCGCCCACAAATACCAGCGCTTGCCCTGATGTACAAAGGTGGTGGCATCCAGCGCAAAGGTGTCGAATGGCGTCTTAACTTGGCCTTTTTCAACCCACTCTCCGCTGAGCGGATCGGCATCTGCGCACTCCAGCACAAACATGCGGTGCTGGAACATATTCAGCTTATCGAGAGCCTTGGTTCCGGCGGCGGCAAAGTATAAATACCATTTGCCCTCGATATGATGCAGCTCCGGCGCCCAGATAAGCTCGCTCATCGGCCCGTTTTGCGGCTTACGCCACACCACAACGCCTTCGGCGCTGCGCAGCCCGTCGAGCTTAGCGGCGCGGCGGATCTCGAGGCGGTCGTACTCCGGCACCGAGGCGACAAAGTAGTAGTGTTCGTCGTGGCGCAGAATAAACGGGTCTGCGCGCTGTTCAATAAAGGGGTTCGGCCAGGTTTTCATTATGCATTCCTTACGTTTTTCGCCGCCGGTACGCTCTGGCTGTCGCTCAGTTCGTGGTAGTTAATGCGGCGTTTTTCCAGATCCGCCTGGATCTGTTTCATCAGTTCACGGTCGACTTTCAACAGACGAACCACGCCAGCGGTGATGAGATAACCGACGCCCGGGATCACCGTAAACAGCAGCATAATGCCGTTGATAGCGCTGGCGCTCTGCTGTTTGGCACCGGCGTCGTAGCCATACCAGGAGAGCAGGAAACCAACCATCGCGCCCGCCACCGCCAGCCCCACTTTCAGGAAGAAGAGGTTGCCGGAAAAGCTGATGCCGGTGATACGTTTGCCGGTTTTCCACTCGCCGTAGTCATCGACATCGGCCATCAGCGACCAGTGCAGCGGGGAGGGGATCTGATGCAGGATGTTGAGCAGGAAGTAGAGCACGGCAATCATCACCGTTGCGCGCGGGTCGAGGAAGTAAAAGCCGCAGGAGAAGATCGCCAGCGCGATATTGGTCCAGAAGAAGACTTTCAGTTTGCACCAGCGGTCGGTCAGCACTTTTGCCAGCATGCTGCCGAACATCATGCCGACCACGCCGAGGCTGATAAACAGCGTGGCGAAGTGGGTGCTCTCCTGCATCACCCAGGTGACGTAATACATGGTGGCAGCCATACGGATAAAGCCGGGGCAGACATTGCACAGCGTCAGCAGCAGGATGCGCACCCACTGATCGTTCTTCCACACGTCCCTGAAATCTTTCTTCAGATCGTCATTGGTCGGCACCGCCGGGCGTACACGCTCGCGCACCGTAGCAAAGCAGTACAGGAACATACACATGCCGATAAATGCCAGCACCGTCATCGCCATCTGATAGCCTTTGGCTTTATCCGCGCCGCCGAACCACTCTGCCATCGGCAGCAGCGTCAGCGACAGCAGCAGCGTCGCGATGCCGACCATCACAAACCGGTAAGACTGGCAGGCCACGCGCTCTTTCGGATCGTTAGTGATAACGCCGCCCAGTGAGCAGTAGGGAATGTTAATGGCGGTATAGGTGAGCGAGAGCAGGAAGTAGGTGACAAAGGCATAGATAACTTTGCTGCTGTAGGTCCACTCCGGGGTGGTAAACATCAGCACGCTAAAGACCGCGTAAGGGACGGCAATCCACAGCAGCCACGGGCGAAAACGGCCATATTTGCTTTGCGTGCGGTCGGCCAGCGCGCCCATTAACGGGTCGGTAATGGCATCAATAACGCGAATCGACAGCAGCAGCACGCCAACCAGCGCGGGAGCCAGACCGAAGATATCGGTGTAAAAATAGTTCACAAACAGCATGATGGCGCCAAAGATGATGTTGCATCCGGCATCGCCCATGCCATAACCAATCTTCTCTTTAACAGACAGTTTAGTGGTGTCCATCGACGGGTCTCCCTCTGAGGTATGAGTTCGATTATTCGCCCGTAAATTTTTATTTGCGTAGCAGGATCACGCCGCAGAGATGGACAATATGGCTACGTAAAGGAAAGTGTGAGGAAGTTAACATCGGTTTAACAACCCTCTCCCGGGCGGGAGAGGGCAGGGCAGAAGGGGATCAGTGTGCTTTTACCGCTTTTGCATTTTTCTGTCGTACCAGGTAACCGACGCCAAGAATCGCAATCCATACCGGGATAAGCCACACGGAGATCGCCATACCCGGCGTCATCACCATGATAACCAGCACTGCCGCCATAAAGATCAGGCAGATCCAGTTCCCCAGCGGGTAGAAGAGCGCCGGGAAGCGCGGTTTCACGCCCTGTTGCTGCTTCGCACGACGAAAACGCATGTGCGCGAGGCTAATCATCGCCCAGTTAATCACCAGCGCGGAGACCACCAGCGCCATCAGCAGCCCAAAGGCGGATTCCGGTGCGAGGTAGTTAATCAGCACGCAAAGCGCGGTGAAGAGTGCGGAGACGAGGATGGTGTTGACCGGCACGCCGCGCTTGTCGGTTTTTTGCAGCATCTTCGGCGCGTTGCCCTGTTTGGCCAGGCCAAACAGCATACGGCTGTTGCAGTAAACGCAGCTGTTGTAGACCGACAGTGCCGCCGTCAGCACCACGATATTCAGCGCGTTGGCTACAAAGGAGTCGCCCAGTTCATGGAAGATCAGTACAAACGGGCTGGTGTCAGCCGTTACGCGGGTCCACGGCAGCAGAGAGAGCAGCACCGCCAGCGAGCCGATATAGAAGATCAGAATGCGGTAGATAACCTGGTTGGTCGCTTTGGGAATGCTCTGCTCCGGGTTATCCGCTTCCGCCGCGGTGATACCGACCAGCTCCAGCCCGCCGAAGGAGAACATGATGATCGCCATCATCATCACCAGGCCGCCGATGCCGTGCGGCAGGAAGCCGCCCTGTTCCCATAAGTTGCGAACCGTCGCCTGCGGGCCTGCGCTGTCGCTAAACAGCAGCCAGCCGCCGAAGAGGATCATCGCCACCACGGCCACCACTTTGATAATGGCAAACCAGAACTCCATCTCGCCGAACACTTTTACGTTGGTCAGGTTGATGGCGTTGATAACGACAAAGAAGACGGCCGCAGAAACCCAGGTAGGAATTTCCGGCCACCAGAACTGGACATATTTACCGACCGCCGTCAGTTCGGCCATGGCGACCAGCACGTAGAGCACCCAGTAGTTCCAGCCGGAGGCGAAGCCGGCAAAACTGCCCCAGTATTTGTAAGCGAAATGGCTGAAGGAGCCGGCAACCGGCTCTTCGACCACCATCTCACCGAGCTGGCGCATGATCAGAAACGCGATAAAACCGGCAATGGCGTAGCCGAGAATAATGCCGGGGCCGGCCGACTGGATGACTGACGCGCTGCCCAGAAACAGCCCAGTCCCAATAGCACCGCCCAGCGCGATAAGCTGTATATGGCGGTTCTTAAGGCCGCGCTTTAGCTGATCGCCGTGCTGTTGACCTTCCATTATGAAACCTCGTGTGTGGTTATTATGTTTACGCTATGTTTAAGCGTGTAATGAATAAGTTCCATTTATATGTATTTTTTGCTTTACGAAGCGGCAGGATGATTTTGACTTGAGACCTTTCGCATGCCAAAGAATAGTGGTAAGCGAACGGGAATGCATCTGCTTTATGACGGGTCTATGACGAGCTGATGAAAAAAAGAGCGTCGGCCAATAACCCTCTTACCCCCTCATACCAAAACACCCCTCTTTTTATTCATCAGAAGTGAATAAAAAATCATCTATAAACCGACTGAATCGGTTCACATTCAGTAATTTGCGTTTCGGGAAAGTTAAAACTCACTCTTAAGGGGTAAACGAGTCATTTGCGTAAGGTTACATCTTTGAAACGCCATTTCTCTTTGCTTGTTAAAATGTGCGTGGTTTCCTGATTTCAATCAAAACCTGTATGGACAGAAGGTGAATACTTTGTTACTTTAGCGTCAACAATATGAAATTGGTAAGACCAATTTACTCCGGGCGAGTGGCAGAGACAGGGAACAATGGCCTACAGCAAAATCCGCCAACCTAAACTTTCCGATGTGATTGAGCAGCAACTGGAGTTTTTGATTCTCGAGGGCACACTCCGTCCCGGTGAAAAACTTCCTCCAGAGCGCGAACTGGCCAAACAGTTCGACGTTTCTCGTCCTTCACTGCGCGAGGCCATCCAGCGTCTCGAAGCGAAAGGCCTGCTCCTACGTCGCCAGGGTGGCGGGACCTTTGTCCAAAGCAGTCTGTGGCAGAGCTTCAGCGATCCGCTGGTCGAGCTTCTGACCGATCATCCCGAATCCCAATTTGATCTTCTCGAAACGCGCCATGCACTGGAAGGCATTGCTGCTTATTACGCGGCGCTTCGCAGCACCGACGAAGACAAAGTGCGGATTGGCGAGCTGCATCGCGCCATCGAACTGGCTCAGCAGTCGGGCGATCTGGACGCGGAGTCCAGCGCGGTCGTGCAGTATCAAATCGCCGTAACGGAAGCGGCACATAATGTAGTCCTGCTTCATCTGCTACGCTGCATGGAGCCGATGCTGGCGCAGAACGTTCGTCAAAACTTCGAACTGCTCTACGCCCGCCGCGAGATGCTACCGCTGGTCAGCAACCATCGCGCGAGTATCTTCGCCGCGATCATGGCTGGCAAACCGGAAGAGGCGCGTGAAGCGTCGCACCGCCATCTGGCGTTTATCGAAGAGATTTTGCTGGATCGCAGCCGTGAACAGAGTCGTCGTGAACGCTCTCTGCGTCGGCTGGAGCAGCGCAAGAATTAGAATTTTCTGGCGCAAATTGTGCCGGAAGAGTTGTAACAACAGCGCCAACTTTTAGAGCGCGGCAACTAAACGCAGAACCTGTCTTATTGCACTTTTACGAACCTTTACAGGCCGTCAGAGTGCAATGGGACAGGTTCCAGACAATCAACGATTAGATAGATAAGGAATACCCCCCATGTCAGAACGTTTACAAAATGACGTGGATCCGATCGAAACTCGCGACTGGCTACAGGCGATCGAATCGGTCATCCGTGAAGAAGGTGTTGAGCGTGCTCAGTATCTGATTGACCAGCTCCTTTCTGAAGCCCGCAAAGGCGGTGTGAAAGTGGCAGCTGGCACAGGGGCGAGCAACTACGTAAACACTATTGCCGTTGAAGATGAACCGGAATACCCGGGCAATCTGGAACTGGAACGCCGTATTCGTTCAGCTATCCGCTGGAACGCAATCATGACGGTTCTGCGTGCGTCTAAAAAAGACCTCGAGCTGGGCGGTCACATGGCCTCCTTCCAGTCTTCCGCAACCATTTACGAAGTCTGCTTCAACCACTTCTTCCGCGCTCGTAACGAGAAAGACGGCGGCGATCTGGTGTACTTCCAGGGCCACATCTCTCCGGGCGTGTACGCACGTGCATTTGTTGAAGGTCGTCTGACTGAAGAGCAGATGAACAACTTCCGTCAGGAAGTTCACGGTAAAGGCCTCTCCTCTTACCCGCACCCGAAACTGATGCCGGAATTCTGGCAGTTCCCGACCGTTTCCATGGGTCTGGGCCCGATTGGTGCCATCTATCAGGCGAAGTTCCTGAAATATCTGGAACACCGTGGTCTGAAAGACACCTCTGAACAGACCGTTTACGCCTTCCTCGGCGATGGCGAGATGGATGAGCCGGAATCCAAAGGTGCGATCACTATCGCGACCCGTGAGAAACTGGACAACCTCTGCTTCATCATCAACTGTAACCTGCAGCGTCTTGATGGCCCGGTCACCGGTAACGGCAAAATCATCAACGAACTGGAAGGCATCTTCGCAGGTGCTGGCTGGAACGTGATCAAGGTGATGTGGGGTTCTCGTTGGGACGAGCTGCTGCGTAAAGACACCAGCGGTAAACTGATCCAGCTGATGAACGAAACCGTTGACGGCGACTACCAGACCTTCAAATCGAAAGATGGTGCGTACGTTCGCGAGCACTTCTTCGGTAAATACCCGGAAACCGCCGCACTGGTTGCAGACTGGAGCGACGAGCAGATCTGGGCACTGAACCGTGGTGGTCACGATCCGAAGAAAATCTACGCTGCACTGAAAAAAGCGCAGGAAACCAAAGGCAAAGCAACTGTCATCCTGGCCCACACCGTTAAAGGTTATGGCATGGGCGATACCGCCGAAGGTAAAAACATCGCCCACCAGGTGAAGAAAATGAACATGGACGGCGTGCGTTATATCCGCGACCGCTTCAATGTTCCGGTGACCGATGAGCAAGTTGAAAAACTCTCTTACCTCACCTTCGCTGAAGGCTCTGAAGAGCACAAATATCTGCATGAACGTCGCCAGGCGCTGAAAGGCTACCTGCCGTCACGTCAGCCGAACTTCACCGAAAAACTGGATCTGCCTGCGCTGGAAGACTTCTCTCAGCTGCTGGAAGAGCAGAACAAAGAGATCTCCACCACCATCGCCTTCGTTCGTGCCCTGAACGTGATGCTGAAGAACAAGTCGATCAAAGATCGTCTGGTTCCGATCATCGCCGACGAAGCGCGTACCTTCGGTATGGAAGGTCTGTTCCGTCAGATTGGTATTTACAGCCCGAACGGCCAGCAGTACACCCCGCAGGACCGTGAGCAGGTTGCTTACTACAAAGAAGACGAGAAAGGTCAGATCCTGCAGGAAGGTATCAACGAACTGGGTGCTGGCGCATCCTGGCTGGCGGCTGCGACCTCTTACAGCACCAACAACCTGCCGATGATTCCGTTCTACATCTACTACTCGATGTTCGGTTTCCAGCGTATCGGTGACCTGTGCTGGCAGGCCGGCGACCAGCAGGCTCGCGGCTTCCTGGTAGGCGGTACGTCTGGTCGTACCACCCTGAACGGTGAAGGTCTGCAGCACGAAGATGGTCACAGCCACATTCAGTCGCTGACTATCCCGAACTGTATCTCTTACGATCCGTCTTACGCTTACGAAGTTGCGGTCATCATGCATGACGGTCTGCAGCGCATGTACGGCGAGAAACAAGAGAACGTTTACTACTACATCACCACGCTGAACGAAAACTACCACATGCCGGCAATGCCGGAAGGTGCCGAGGAAGGTATCCGTAAAGGTATCTACAAACTCGAAACCGTTGCGGGTAACAAAGGTAAAGTTCAGCTGCTGGGCTCCGGTTCTATCCTGCGTCACGTTCGTGAAGCAGCGCAGATCCTGGCTAACGACTACGGCGTAGGTTCTGACGTTTATAGCGTCACCTCCTTCACTGAACTGGCGCGTGATGGCCAGGATTGTGAACGCTGGAACATGCTGCACCCGCTGGAAACTCCGCGCGTTCCGTACATCGCTCAGGTGATGAACGACGCTCCGGCTGTAGCATCTACTGACTATATGAAACTGTTCGCCGAACAGGTTCGTACTTATGTACCGGCTGATGATTACCGCGTACTGGGTACCGATGGCTTCGGTCGTTCCGACAGCCGTGAAAACCTGCGTCACCACTTCGAAGTTGATGCTTCTTACGTGGTGGTAGCAGCCCTGGGCGAACTGGCTAAACGTGGCGAAATCGACAAGAAAGTGGTGGCAGAAGCGATCACCAAATTCAACATCGATGCAGATAAAGTTAACCCGCGTCTGGCGTAAGAGGTAAAGAGACAATGGCTATCGAAATCAACGTACCGGACATCGGGTCTGATGAAGTAGAAATCACCGAGATTCTGGTCAAAGTGGGCGACAAAGTTGAAGCTGAACAGTCGCTGATCACCGTAGAGGGCGACAAAGCCTCTATGGAAGTTCCGTCTCCGCAGGCTGGCGTCGTGAAAGAGATTAAAGTCTCTGTCGGCGACAAAACCGAGACCGGTAAACTGATCATGATTTTCGATTCCGCCGACGGTGCAGCTGACGCTGCACCTGCTCAGGCAGAAGAGAAGAAAGAAGCCGCGCCGGCAGCAGCAGCTCCGGCCGCTGCAAGCGCAAAAGACGTTCACGTGCCGGATATCGGCGGTGATGAAGTCGAAGTGACCGAAATTCTGGTGAAAGTGGGCGACAGCGTGACCGCTGAGCAGTCCCTGATCACCGTGGAAGGCGACAAAGCCTCCATGGAAGTTCCGGCGCCGTTCGCTGGTACCGTGAAAGAGATCAAAGTCAACACCGGCGACAAAGTCTCCACCGGTTCTCTGATTATGGTCTTCGAAGTGGCAGGTGCTGCACCGGCTGCTGACGCGAAACCGCAGGTCAAAGAAGAAGCGGCTTCTGCTCCGGCAGCGGCTGCGGGCGCGAAAGACGTTAACGTACCGGATATCGGCGGTGACGAAGTCGAAGTGACCGAAGTGATGGTCAAAGTCGGCGATAAAGTCTCTGCTGAACAGTCTCTGATCACCGTTGAAGGCGACAAAGCCTCGATGGAAGTCCCGGCACCGTTCGCGGGCGTGGTAAAAGAGCTGAAAGTGAACGTGGGCGACAAAGTCTCCACCGGCTCGCTGATCATGGTCTTCGAAGTGGAAGGCGCTGCGCCTGCCGCTGCTCCGGCAGCGAAACAGGAAGCGGCTCCGGCACCGGCTGCAAAAGCTGAGAAACCGGCTGCTGCGGCTCCGGCTAAAGCAGAAGGCAAATCTGACTTCGCAGAGAACGACGCTTACGTCCATGCGACTCCGCTGATCCGCCGCCTGGCGCGCGAATTCGGCGTGAACCTGTCGAAAGTGAAAGGCTCCGGTCGTAAAGGCCGCATCCTGCGCGAAGACGTTCAGGCCTACGTGAAAGACGCGGTGAAACGCGCCGAATCCGCACCTGCTGCCGCTACCGGCGGTGGCCTGCCAGGCATGCTGCCGTGGCCGAAAGTGGACTTCAGCAAGTTCGGCGAAATCGAAGAAGTGGAACTGGGCCGTATCCAGAAAATCTCTGGTGCTAACCTGAGCCGTAACTGGGTGATGATCCCGCACGTTACCCACTTCGACAAAACCGATATCACCGATCTGGAAGCGTTCCGTAAACAGCAGAACGCCGAAGCCGAGAAACGTAAACTGGACGTGAAATTCACCCCAGTGGTCTTCATCATGAAAGCCGTTGCTGCGGCCCTTGAGCAGATGCCACGTTTCAACAGCTCCCTGTCCGAAGATGGTCAGCGTCTGACGCTGAAAAAATACATCAACATCGGTGTCGCGGTTGATACCCCGAATGGCCTGGTGGTTCCGGTCTTTAAAGACGTGAACAAGAAGAGCGTGACCGAGCTGTCCCGCGAACTGACCGTGATCTCCAAGAAAGCGCGTGACGGTAAACTGACTGCCGGCGAAATGCAGGGCGGCTGCTTCACCATCTCCAGCATCGGCGGCCTGGGTACTACCCACTTCGCGCCGATTGTGAACGCGCCGGAAGTGGCTATCCTGGGCGTCTCCAAGTCCGCGATGGAGCCGGTGTGGAACGGTAAAGAGTTCGTTCCGCGTCTGATGATGCCGATTTCACTCTCCTTCGACCACCGCGTGATTGACGGTGCTGATGGGGCGCGCTTTATCACCATCATCAATAACATGCTGTCCGACATTCGCCGTCTGGTGATGTAATCGAAAAGCCGGCCTGACGGCCGGCTTTTTTCTGCTAATCTCATAGCGCTTTTGGGGTTATCAGAGGCAAAGGACAATTCGTTAGCCGTTTGTTGTTTCAAAAATGTTAACAATTTTGTAAACTGCGGGCGGATAGAACGTCCCGGTGGATGAAGGGCGACATGAAGTACCCCTGACCGCCGGAAATCAATAAGAGGTCATGATGAGTACTGAAATCAAAACTCAGGTCGTCGTACTTGGGGCAGGCCCGGCAGGTTACTCTGCTGCCTTCCGTTGCGCTGATTTAGGTCTGGAAACCGTCATCGTTGAACGCTACAACACCCTCGGCGGTGTTTGTCTGAATGTAGGTTGTATCCCTTCTAAAGCGCTGCTGCACGTCGCGAAAGTGATTGAAGAAGCTAAAGCGCTGGCCGAGCACGGCATCGTCTTCGGCGAACCGCAGACCGACATCGACAAAATCCGCACCTGGAAAGACAAAGTGATTAACCAGCTGACCGGCGGCCTCGCAGGTATGGCAAAAGGCCGTAAGGTCAAAGTGGTTAACGGTCTGGGTAAATTTACCGGGGCGAACACCCTGGAAGTGGAAGGCGAAAACGGCAAAACCGTGATCAACTTCGACAACGCCATCATCGCGGCGGGTTCCCGTCCGATTGAACTGCCGTTCATTCCGCATGAAGATCCGCGCGTGTGGGACTCCACCGGCGCGCTTGAGCTGAAATCCGTACCGAAGCGTATGCTGGTTATGGGTGGCGGCATCATCGGTCTGGAAATGGGCACCGTATACCATGCGCTGGGTTCAGAGATTGACGTGGTTGAGATGTTCGACCAGGTGATCCCGGCTGCAGACAAAGACGTGGTGAAAGTCTTCACCAAACGCATCAGCAAGAAGTTCAACCTGATGCTGGAAACCAAAGTGACCGCCGTTGAAGCAAAAGAAGACGGTATCTACGTTACGATGGAAGGCAAAAAAGCTCCGGCTGAACCGCAGCGTTACGACGCCGTGCTGGTCGCCATCGGCCGTGTGCCGAACGGTAAAAACCTCGACGCCGGTAAAGCGGGCGTGGAAGTGGATGACCGTGGCTTTATCCGCGTCGACAAACAGCTGCGCACCAACGTGCCGCACATCTTCGCTATCGGCGACATCGTCGGTCAGCCGATGCTGGCGCACAAAGGCGTACATGAAGGCCACGTTGCCGCAGAAGTTATCGCCGGTAAGAAACACTACTTCGATCCGAAAGTGATCCCGTCTATCGCCTATACCGAGCCAGAAGTGGCATGGGTAGGTCTGACCGAGAAAGAAGCGAAAGAGAAAGGCATCAGCTACGAAACCGCCACCTTCCCGTGGGCAGCTTCTGGTCGTGCTATCGCTTCCGATTGCGCAGACGGTATGACCAAACTGATTTTCGACAAAGAGACGCACCGTATTATTGGTGGCGCGGTTGTCGGCACCAACGGCGGCGAGCTGCTGGGTGAAATCGGTCTGGCGATCGAAATGGGCTGTGATGCAGAAGATATCGCGCTGACCATCCACGCTCACCCGACGCTGCACGAATCTGTTGGCCTGGCCGCAGAAGTGTTCGAAGGCAGCATCACCGACCTGCCGAACCCGAAAGCGAAGAAGAAATAAGCCTCTTCACGCCGCTTGTGCGTTCGACAATAAAGCAGCCTATAGGGCTGCTTTTTTTATTCCTGCCGCAGAACCACCACATTTAGTAGGTAATTAGCCCTCAACCAATTGATAACGAAGCCGATAACTCACTTAAGAATAGTGTTGGTACGCTCGCCTCAGGCGGGTGGCCTGGCGTCGTCATGACATGGACTTTGTCACTTATCCGCGTTTCATCGCTCCCGTCCTGCCTTTGCCGCATTTGTTGTTCTTCTGGTGTTCGAAATATAAAGGAATCGTTAATGTCTATTAAAAAACTCGCTGTTGTCGGTATGGTTCTGGCAGCGTTTACCCTTTCCGGCTGTGGCGCGATGACGACGGCTATCAAAAAACGCAATCTGGATGTAAAAACTCAGATGAGCCAGACCATCTGGCTGGAGCCGGCTTCTGAGAAGACTGTGTTTATTCAGGTAAAAAATACCTCTGATAAAGACATGAGTAATTTGCAGACCCTGCTGGCGAAAGAGCTGAGCGATAAAGGCTACAAAGTCACCTCTTCTCCGGATACGGCCTATTACTGGATCCAGGCGAACGTGTTGAAAGCGGACAAAATGGATCTGCGTGAAACTCAGGGCTACCTGAAAAGTGGTTACGAAGGCGCGGCGATTGGTGCCGGTCTGGGCGCCGGTATCACCGCCTATAACAGCAACTCCTCCGGCGCCGCGCTGGGTGTGGGTCTGGCGGCTGGCCTGATTGGCCTTGCAGCAGACGCGATGGTGGAAGATGTGAACTTCACTATGATCACCGACCTGCAGATCTCCGAGCGCAGCAAAGCGAAAGTGACCACCGATAATATCGCCGCCCTGCGTCAGGGCACCTCCGGTATCAAGCTGCAGACCAGCACCGAAGAGGGTAACCGCGCGAAATACCAGACCCGCGTGGTCTCTAACGCCAACAAAGTAAACCTGAAATTCGAAGAGGCGAAACCGGCCCTCGAAGCGCAGCTGGCAAAATCTGTCGCCAACATTATGTAAGTTGACTGCTGGCAGCTAAAAAAGCGGGCTCAGGCAACTGGCCCGCTTTTTTTATACGTAAAAGTGACGGGTGCCTGCTTTTCAGCCAAAAGCGATAAACCTTCGCCGCACGTTGCCGATGTTACTTATTTACTATTTCGGTGAGAGGGAGTTTCATCGCCATGATTAACGGCCTTAACCTTACTGCGCTACTGCCATCAGCCGCGCGGGTCAGTACCTCTGCGCGGGTCGGCACTGCCGCGCCCGCATCTGTAAACAAAACATCCCCCGCGGATGACGCCTCGACAAAAGTGATGTTCGGCAGCCAGACGCCGGAGATCGCCGCCGTCTATTCGCTGATACCTAAGAAAGTGAACCCGGCGATTGCCGAACAGCAGCACAGCCAGATTCAGGGGCTGATGGGGCTGGCCTCCGGCGGCACCTCCGTCTCCGCGTTTGCCACGCTTGGCAGCACGCTGCTGAGTAACCTGAATGATAACCGTGGCGATGTGGTGCAGACGCTGCGCGGTGCGGATATGGGCATTGCCCGCGCGCCTTATGATTCAGCCATCACCATGGATATCGTCACTCAGTCCGGCACCAAAGTGCAGCTGGTGATGAGCCAGCAGGATGACGGCATGACCGTCCAGCTGAAAACCGACGGCGAAGCGCTCAATGACGACGAAGCCGCCGCCATCGCCGGCCTCGGTAAAGCGCTGGGAGAGACCCTGAGCGGCCTCGGCAAGCAGCAACCGCAGTTGGACATGAGCGGCTTAACCCAGTTTGATACGCGCCTGCTGAAATCGGTGGATCTGAAAACCGACCTGCGTAATGACGACAAGTCGTTACAGTCGCTCAATTTCCATGCGGATAACAAAACGCGCTCCACGGCTTATGAAGATGGCGACTTCTCGCTGAAAATGAGCAGCGACATGGCGCACTCCGCCTTTGCCGGCAACGCCGCGCAGCAGCAAATCGCCTTAAGCGCGTGGGACAGTAAATTCGATAAAGCGCGCACTGCCGGGCAGGGCAATTATGACCAGATGGCGGCGCTGAAGGCGGTCTTCCGCGCGCTTAACAGCAATACCAGCGCCGAAAAAATGCCTGTCGTGGCGACCAGTGCGATTCGCATCGGTGATAACGGCGCGTCACAGCTCAGTGGGCTGAATGATTTTTCACTCTCGCTGACGCAGACGGAGAAGTCGGTCAACCCGGCGAAGTTGCAGGAGAAAGATCGCTTTGCCTACACCGCCTCGCAGTCAACGGAAGCCAGCGATCATAGCGACAGCTCTAAGAGTGTGAAGCAGACGACGCGTAGCAACCTGAGCGCTGCCTGGCACCAGGCAATCGATCCGTCGATTCCACTGGCGCTGGGCACGCAGAAATCCTCACAAAGCTACTACTACCATGTGGTCGAAAACAGCGAGGAGAACAGCACCACGCTCAACTACAATGGACGCGGCCAACTGGCCAACGTTGCGCACCATCAGCAGGTAGATAACCGTGAAACGGTGAAAAAGTACCTGATGGGCAAACTGGTTGATGAGAGCCTGAACCCGGAGAAATACAGCCGTAGCTGGGGGCTGGACATTCTCGGCAAGCTTTAACATTGTCTTAACGTAACGGCTCTGCGGAGCCGTTTGTTTTCTCGGCGGTTCGAGGATTATTTTTCGCTAAACCCCTCTGCCGTCTGCTTTATGCCATCTGTAACGATTCAGCCGGGATTTAATGTTGCTTTTTTGTAAACAGATTAACACCCCCTGAAATTCCTGCTATGCTGCCCGGCGCGGTTCGCGGATTTACCCTACAAACTGCTGTCTCACAGGAGCGTGAAGAGAAACGCCTGCCGCATTATGACAATGAGAGCGAGGAGAACCGTCGTGCTAGAAGAATACCGTAAGCACGTAGCTGAACGTGCCGCTGAGGGGATTGCGCCAAAACCATTAGATGCAACCCAAATGGCCGCGCTTGTCGAGCTGCTGAAGAGTCCGCCTGCTGGCGAAGAAGAATTCCTGTTAGACCTGCTGGCTAATCGTGTACCGCCCGGTGTTGACGAAGCCGCCTATGTGAAAGCGGGTTTCCTTGCAGCTGTCGCCAAAGGCGAAGCAACCTCCCCACTGGTTAGCCCTGAGAAAGCCGTTGAACTGCTGGGTACCATGCAGGGCGGTTATAACATCCATCCGCTGATTGACGCGCTGGATAACGACACGCTGGCACCAATTGCTGCCAAAGCCCTCTCCCATACCCTGCTGATGTTCGATAACTTCTACGATGTGGAAGAGAAAGCGAAAGCGGGCAACGCCTATGCCAAACAGGTGATGCAATCCTGGGCGGATGCTGAATGGTTCCAGAGCCGTCCGCCGCTGGCCGAGAAGATCACCGTTACCGTCTTTAAAGTGACCGGCGAAACCAACACCGATGACCTTTCACCGGCACCGGATGCCTGGTCGCGCCCGGATATTCCGCTGCACGCGCTGGCGATGCTGAAAAACGCTCGTGAAGGGATCGAACCGGATCAGCCGGGCAGCGTTGGCCCGATCAAGCAGATCGAGGCGCTGGCGCAGAAAGGCTTCCCGCTGGCCTACGTCGGCGACGTTGTCGGGACCGGCTCTTCGCGTAAATCCGCCACCAACTCGGTGCTGTGGTTTATGGGCGACGACATTCCGAACGTGCCGAACAAGCGCGGCGGCGGTCTGGTGCTTGGCGGCAAAATCGCGCCTATCTTCTTCAACACCATGGAAGATGCCGGTGCGCTGCCGATTGAAGTTGACGTCTCTGACCTGAACATGGGCGACGTGATTGACGTTTACCCGTTCAAAGGCGAAGTGCGCAACCACGAAACCGGCGAACTGCTGGCGACCTTTGAACTGAAAACCGACGTGCTGATTGATGAAGTGCGCGCCGGTGGCCGTATCCCGCTGATTATCGGCCGTGGCCTGACCACCAAAGCGCGTGAAGCGCTGGGTCTGCCGCAGAGCGAGATCTTCCGTCAGGCGAAAGACGTGGCGGAAAGCAGCCGCGGCTACTCGCTGGCGCAGAAAATGGTCGGCCGCGCCTGTGGCGTCGACGGTGTTCGTCCGGGCGCATACTGCGAACCGAAGATGACCTCAGTCGGCTCGCAGGACACCACCGGTCCGATGACCCGTGACGAGCTGAAAGATCTGGCGTGCCTCGGCTTCTCTGCCGACCTGGTAATGCAGTCCTTCTGCCACACTGCGGCCTATCCGAAGCCGGTTGATGTCACCACCCACCATACGCTGCCGGACTTCATTATGAACCGTGGCGGCGTGTCGCTGCGTCCGGGCGATGGCGTTATCCACTCCTGGCTGAACCGCATGCTGCTGCCGGATACCGTTGGTACCGGCGGTGACTCCCACACCCGTTTCCCGATTGGTATCTCCTTCCCGGCGGGCTCTGGTCTGGTGGCGTTTGCTGCCGCGACCGGCGTAATGCCGCTGGATATGCCGGAATCAGTGCTGGTGCGTTTTAAAGGCAAAATGCAGCCGGGCATCACCCTGCGCGATCTGGTTCACGCTATTCCGCTGTATGCCATCAAACAGGGCCTGCTGACCGTTGAGAAGAAGGGTAAGAAAAACATCTTCTCCGGCCGCATCCTGGAAATTGAAGGCTTGCCGGATCTGAAAGTCGAGCAGGCGTTCGAGCTGACCGATGCCTCCGCTGAGCGTTCTGCCGCGGGTTGCACCATCAAGCTGAACAAAGAGCCGATTATCGAGTACCTGACCTCCAACATCGTGCTGCTGAAGTGGATGATTGCTGAAGGCTATGGCGACCGCCGTACGCTGGAGCGCCGTATCCAGGGCATGGAGAAATGGCTGGCGGATCCGCAGCTGCTTGAAGCGGATGCGGACGCAGATTACGCGGCGGTGATCGATATCGATCTGGCCGAAATCAAAGAGCCTATCCTCTGCGCGCCGAACGATCCGGACGATGCACGTCTGCTCTCTGATGTGCAGGGCGAGAGCATCGATGAGGTGTTCATCGGTTCCTGTATGACCAACATCGGCCACTTCCGCGCCGCCGGTAAGCTGCTGGACAGCCATAAAGGCCAGCTGCCGACCCGCCTGTGGGTTGCGCCGCCGACGCGTATGGATGCCGCACAGCTGACCGAAGAGGGCTACTACAGCGTCTTTGGTAAGAGCGGTGCACGTATTGAAATCCCGGGCTGCTCCCTGTGCATGGGTAACCAGGCGCGTGTGGCAGATGGTGCGACCGTCGTTTCAACCTCGACCCGTAACTTCCCGAACCGTTTAGGTACCGGCGCGAACGTCTTCCTGGCTTCTGCTGAGCTGGCAGCCGTCTCGGCGCTGATCGGCAAGCTGCCGACGCCGCAGGAGTATCTGACCTTTATGGATCAGGTGGATAAAACCGCCGTGGATACTTACCGCTACCTCAACTTTGACCAGCTTGATCAATACACCGACAAAGCTGAAGGCGTGATATTCCAGACCGCCGTCTAAATCAGAAAGCCACTCTTCGGAGTGGCTTTTTTTTCCCTTCCTTCCCGTCCCCGCGCTTTTTTTCCTGTATGGTGCTGCGATAATTAAAGCACTGGCGGCTCTCTGGCCCCCATGAGGAGCAATGATGGATTACGAATTTCTGCGCGATGTCACCGGCGGCGTCAAAGTGCGCATGTCGATGGGGCACGAAGTGATCGGCCACTGGTTTAACGAAGAGGTGAAAGAGAACCTCGCCCTGTTGGATGAAGTGGAGCAGGCGGCGCAAACGGTGAAGGGTAGCGAGCGTTCGTGGCAGCGCGTCGGCCATGAATATACGCTGTGGCTGGATGGCGAAGAGGTGATGATCCGCGCCAATCTGCTGGAGTTTACCGGCGACGAGATGGAGGAAGGGATGAACTACTACGATGAGGAGAGTTTATCCCTCTGCGGCGTGGAAGATTTTCTTCAGGTGGTGGCCGCTTACCGGCAATTTCTTAAGCAGCGCTAATCGGGGAGCGTCCCTGCTCCCGCTGCGCATTTACACGGCCGGAATATTGCGGCCGTAGTAGATCTCGCGCATCTCTTTCCACAGCGCTTCCGTGATCTCTTTCCGCTCCTGCGGCGTCAAATCTTCCGGTTTGGTATGGAACATGTAGTGCTTAAGGTCGAACTCCTTAAGCAACATTTTGGTATGGAAGATGTTTTCCTGGTAAACATTCACATCCATCATGTCATACAGCGATTTCATATCGTCAGACATAAAGTTCTGGATCGAATTAATCTCGTGGTCGATGAAGTGCTTCATGCCATTCACGTCGCGCGTAAAGCCGCGCACGCGGTAGTCGACGGTCACGATGTCCGACTCAAGCTGATGGATCAGGTAGTTCAGCGCTTTCAGCGGCGAAATCACCCCGCAGGTTGAGACTTCAATGTCGGCGCGGAAGGTGCACAACCCGCCTTCAGGGTGGCTTTCCGGGTAGGTGTGCACGCAGATATGGCTCTTATCCAGATGCGCGACAACCGCTTCCGGCAGCGGCCCCGGGTGTTCGGTTTTATCGATCAGGTGCGGGTCGACCGGCTCTTCGCTCACCAGGATCGTCACGCTCGCACCCTGCGGCTCGTAGTCCTGGCGGGCAATATTCAAAATGTTGGCGCCAATGATGTTACAGGTCTCCGTGAGGATCTCCGTCAGGCGGTTGGCGTTATAGAGTTCATCAATATAGGCAATATAGCCGTCGCGCTCTTCGGCGGTTTTGGCGTAGCAGATATCGTAGATACAAAAACTCAGGCTTTTGGTCAGGTTGTTAAAGCCATGTAGTTTAAGCTTTTTCAATTTTTCTCACCCCCTTAGCGTCACTGTGCAGACAGTGCATCGTGTAGATATTGTGGCAGAGCGAATGCTGCCGTATGGATTGCCGGATTGTAGTAACGGCAGGTCAGTGCGGCGGTGTGGAAACGCGCGGCGATAATCTCCGTGGAGAGCGAGCGCAACGCTTCATTATCCGTCGCCCAGGCAAAGGTCATAATGCCGCCGTAATAGGTCGGGATCGCCGCTTGGTAGAAACTAACATCGGCAAAGTAGTGGCCCAGTTTGCGATGGCTGCCGACGGCTTCCTCCTGCTGTAAGAAGCAGACGCCGTTCTGCGCGACAAAAATCCCACCGGGATTGAGGCAGCGCTTGCACCCTTCATAAAACGCCGAGGTGAAGAGGCTCTCGCCCGGACCGACAGGATCGGTACAGTCAGAGATAATCACATCGAAAGTTTTTTGCGTGTGGTTGACGAAGTTGACGCCATCATCAATCACCAGCTCAAAGCGCGGGTCATCGTAGGCACCGGCGTTGTGTTTTGGCAGGTACTGGCGACAGAAAGAGACGACGCCTGCGTCGATCTCTACCATGGTGATGGTTTCAATATTTTTGTGGCGGGAGACTTCGCGCAGCATCGCGCCGTCGCCGCCGCCGATGATCAGCACATGCTTTGCGTGACCGTGCGCCAGCAGCGGAACGTGAGTCATCATCTCGTGATAGATAAACTCATCGCGTTCGGTAGTTTGTACCACGCCATCCAGCGCCATCACGCGGCCAAAGGCGGCGTTTTCGAAGATAATCAGATCCTGATGATCGGTCTTCTCGTGGTAAAGCACCTTATCAACGGCAAAGTACTGACCAAAGTTGTCGTGCAGCGTTTCTTGCCAAATGGTGTTGTCGGCCATTCGTCGCTCCTTTGTTAACATCCGTGAAAAACGGGCGCAACATGATAGCCAACTCTGGCGAACGATGCACGGTCAAAAGATAAGCGCTATTTCACGTAGGCGAGCAGACTCAACGAGTCACGGGCAAGAGCCTTACACTTTTTCGCCGTTGGAATGCCGATGCCGCTCAGATCGCGGTAGCTCTCTTCGCCCAGCGCTTTCATGTTCCAGCTATCGTAGTTGCTGAGATCCCACTGATTTTGCTGGGCAAAAAAGACCAGCGCACGGCGGATCTGCCCGTTAGGTAAGTTGTTATAACCGCAGTCATTTTTCAGAAAAACAAACACCGCCGTCAGATCGGCCATGTCTTCAGCTTCAGATTCACTCAGGGCATAACTATTGGCGGAGACAGCGAGCAGGCTGCCAAGGATGATACTTCTGAAAAACGTTTTCATTCTCTCTACCACGGCGTAACGGAAATTAAACGTTAGCACAGTCCAGTTAACGCGACGATATTTATTATCGTCTGCTTTCTTGACCTTCCGGCAGGGGAAAGGTTTACGCTTAAAGCATCGCCGACTCTTGATAAGGACATACCCATGCAACGTCGAGATTTCCTTAAATATTCCGCGCTCCTGGGGGCTGCCAGCGCGCTGCCGCTCTGGAGCCGCTCGCTCTTCGCCGCCACCTGGCCCACGTTACCCATTCCACCGCTGCTTGCCCCGGATGCAGAGAGCCGCATTGTCTTAACGGTGCAGGCGGGGGAGAGCCAGTTTGCGCAGAAAAGCGCGACAACCTGGGGGTATAACGGCGCGTTGCTGGGGCCTGCTATTCGGCTGCGTCAGGGAAAAGCGGTGACGGTAGATATCCGCAATCAGCTTGCCGAAGAGACCACCGTGCACTGGCACGGTCTCGAAGTGCCGGGCGAGGTCGACGGCGGGCCGCAGGGCGTGATTAAGGCGGGCGGTAGCCGGTCGGTGACCTTCACGCCCACGCAGCAGGCCGCCACCTGCTGGTTCCACCCTCATCAGCATGGAAAAACCGGGCGTCAGGTGGCGATGGGGCTCGCCGGGCTGGTGCTGATCGAAGATGACAACAGCCGCAAACTGCGCCTGCCGCAGCAGTGGGGCATCGATGATGTGCCGGTCATCGTGCAGGACAAAAAATTGACCGCGCAGGGGCAAATTGATTACCAGCTTGATGTAATGAGCGCGGCGGTGGGGTGGTTTGGCGATACGCTGCTCGCCAATGGTGCGGTCTACCCGCAGCATGCGGCTCCGCGCGGCTGGCTGCGCCTGCGCCTGCTCAACGGGTGTAACGCGCGCTCGCTCAATTTCGCTACCAGCGATCAGCGCCCGCTCTATGTCATCGCCAGCGACGGCGGGTTGTTAAGTGAGCCGGTTAAGGTGACTGAACTGCCGATGTTGATGGGCGAGCGGTTCGAGGTGCTGGTGGATATCAGCGATGGCAAGCCTTTCGATCTTATAACGCTGCCGGTTAAGCAGATGGGGATGACCGTCGCGCCGTTCGACCAGCCAGTGCCGGTGCTGCGTATCCAGCCGCTGCAGGTAACCGCCTCGGGCGATCTGCCGGATAAGCTTGCCACGCTGCCCGCACTGCCTGCGCTTGAGGGCTTAACTCAGCGCACTCTGCAACTGTCGATGGATCCGATGCTCGATATGATGGGGATGCAGGCGCTGCAGCAGAAGTATGGCGACGGCGCGATGGCAGGCATGGGGATGCATCACGGCGATATGCAGGGCATGCACGGCATGCAGATGGATCATGGCCATATGGATCACGGCAGCCAGGGGTTTGATTTCCACAATGCCAACCGGATTAACGGCAAAGCGTTTGATATGGTGACGCCGCAATTTGCGGTGCAAAAAGGGCAGTTTGAGCGCTGGGCGATCTCCGGGGAGGGGGACATGATGTTGCATCCGTTTCATATTCACGGTACGCAGTTCCGCATCCTCTCCGAAAACGGCAAGCCGCCCGCGGCGCATCGCGCAGGCTGGAAGGATACGGTCAATGTGTACGGTGCGCGCAGTGAAGTGCTGGTGCGCTTTGATCATGCGGCAGCGAAAGAGTTTGCCTATATGGCGCACTGCCATCTGCTGGAGCATGAAGATACCGGCATGATGCTTGGCTTTACCGTCGCGTAAACCGCAGCGGGTAAATATGCCTGATGGCGCTGCGCTTATCAGGCCTACGGTTCTGTGGTCGGTTTCAGGGTTTTGTAGGCCGGATAAGGCGCCAGCCGCCATCCGGCAATGCATTGCGATTCCACAACAAAAAAGCCCGGCAGCGCAATGCGTGCCGGGCTTTGTTTTGTAGGCCGGATAAGGCGTTAGCCGCCATCCGGCAATACCACATCAGAGTGCTTAATTACTTCGCATCATCCGGCAGAGCAAACGCCACGATGTAATCACCCATCTTGGTGCCGAACGAACCGTGACCGCCTGCAGAGATGACAACATACTGCTTGCCATTCACTTCATAGGTCATCGGCGTGGCCTGACCACCCGCTGGCAGACGACCTTCCCACAGTTTGTCACCGTTGGTCATGTTGTATGCGCGCAGGTAGTTATCCGCGGTACCGGCAATAAACAGCACGTTACCGGCAGTGGAGATCGGGCCGCCGAGCATCGGCATACCGAGGGTAAACGGCACTTTAATCGGCATCGGGAACGGCAGGCTATCCTGCGGCGTACCGATACGTTTTTTCCATGCTACCTGGTTGGTTTTCAGATCCAGCGCAGAGATATAACCCCAGGCTGGCTGTTTGCACGGCAGGCCAAACGGCGAGAGGAACGGATTCAGCGTTACGCCAAACGGCACGCCATACTGCGGCTGAATACCGGATTCCGAACCGGTGCCTTTCGCATCTTTCGGCGGCTCCATCGGGTTGTTTGGACCACGCGGGATCAGCTTCGAGACAAACGGCAGCGCCATCGGGTTAGCAATCGCCACCTGGCGGTTTGGATCGACGGAGATACCGCCCCACTCAAACATGCCGAGGTTACCCGGGAAGACCAGCGTACCCTGCTCAGACGGCGGAGTGAAAATGCCTTCATAACGCATCTGGTGGAACATCACGCGGCACACCAGTTGGTCGAACATGGTGGCGCCCCACATATCCGCGCCGCTCAGATCTCGCTTCGGACGGAAGCTCAGATCGGAGAAGGGTTGGGTTTTGGTGACGTAATCGCCTTTCGCTGCGCCCTGCGGAACCGGTTTTTCCGGTGCCGGCACAACCAGTTCGCCGTTACGGCGATCCAGCACGAAGATGTTACCGGTTTTCGCCGGAGCATAAACGACCGGCACTTTCTTACCGTTAACATCGATATCCGCCAGCGTCGGCTGGGACGGCATATCCATATCCCACAGATCGTGGTGTACGGTCTGATAGCTCCACACCAGCTTACCGGTGGTCGCATTCAACGCAACAATGGAACTGGCGTAACGCTCCTGCTCCGGCGTACGGTTACCGCCCCAGATATCTGGCGTAGTAACGCCCATCGGCAGGTAGACCATATCCAGCTTGGCGTCATAGGCGGCAGGCGCCCAGGAGTTCGGCGAGTTAATGGTGAACTTGTGCTCATCCGACGGGATTGCATTCGGATCTTTCGCGCCCGGATCGAAGGCCCACAGCAGCTTACCGGTGTTGATATCGAAACCACGAATCACACCAGACGGCTCACGGGTGGAGAAGTTATCCGTTACCGCACCGGCAATGATAATCACTTTATCGGTGACGATCGGCGGTGAAGTCGGCTCATACATCCCTGGCGTAGTAACCGGCATGTTGGTTTGCAGGTTGAGGATACCTTTGTTAGCAAAGGTGTCACACAGCTTGCCGTTATCAGCGTTAACCGCAAACAGGCGACCGTCGTTCACCGGCAGAATGATGCGGCGCGGGCAGTTAGCCACCACGTCCGGGCTGGCGTTTTCCGCCGTCGCTTCGTGGTAAGAGACACCACGGCAGGTTACGTGCTGGAAGGACGGATCCGCATTCAGCTGCGGATCGAAGTGCCACTTCTCTTTACCGCTTGCCGCATCAAGTGCGAACAGACGCTGGTGCGCGGTGCAGAGGAACAGGGTGTCGCCCACTTTAATCGGCGTCACTTCGTTGGTGATTTCACCCGGATCGTTCGGCAGCTTCAGGTCGCCGGTGCGGAACACCCAGGCTTCCTTCAGGTTCTTCACGTTATCCGCGTTGATCTGCTTCAGCGGGGAGTAACGCTGGCCTTCCTGGTTACGGCCATAAGCCGGCCAGTCGCTATCGGCAACGTTAGAGATCGGTGCAGCAGGCGTCGAGTCAGCGCTCAGGGTGCCGTTGATCTCCTGTGGGTCGTTAAAACCAGCCCAGGTCAGAATGCCGCCGCTAATCAGCAGTACCGCTAACAGAGCAGCAACCGCGCCGCGGGCAGGAATAATCAGGCGACGCCAGACAAATGGCAGAATCAGCCAGATACCGAAGAAGACAAGGATATCGCTACGTGGGGTCAGCGCCCAGAAGTCGAAGCCGACTTCCCAAACGCCCCACAGCATGGTGGCAAGCAGCAGAGCCGCGTAAAGCCAGAGCGCGGAACGCTTCCCTTTCCACAGCAGCCAGGTCACACCGAGCATCACCAGGCCAGCGATGGGGTAGTACCAGGAGCCGCCGATGGAGACCAGCCAGACACCACCGATTAAAAGATACAGCCCGCAGAAGGCTGCAAAGATCGTCGTCAGCATGATCAATAGCCGCGACCGTTGCGATTTTGTTTCTGCCATAAAAGGAATACTCATCAGTTTGTTAAATTTTTGATAGCAACTAATTATAGGTGTTAACAAGTGTGATCGTCATCACAAATCGAGCTTTCTCGATGCATGCCCACCTCAATTGGTTTTGCTGGTATACTTCACGGCTTGCGTTTCAATCACCGGTTTAAGCGATTGGTGTTGAATTATTTGCTTCTAAAATCATATGGTTAGTTAATATGAAACACAAAGTTGAAGTGATGATCCCGGAAGCGGAGATCAAAGCACGCGTCGCCGAACTGGGTCGTCAAATCACTGAACGTTACAAAGATAGCGGCAGCGAGATGGTGCTGGTGGGGCTGCTGCGCGGCTCGTTTATGTTTATGGCCGATCTCTGCCGTGAAGTGCAGGTCTCCCATGAAGTCGATTTTATGACCGCCTCCAGCTACGGCAGCGGCATGTCATCGACCCGCGATGTGAAAATCCTCAAAGATCTGGATGAAGATATTCGCGGCAAAGATGTATTGATTGTTGAAGACATTATCGATTCTGGCAACACGCTGTCGAAAGTTCGCGAGATCCTGAGCCTGCGCGAGCCGAAGTCGCTGGCGATCTGCACCCTGCTCGATAAACCCTCGCGACGCGAAGTGGATGTCACCGTCGAGTATGTCGGTTTTTCGATTCCGGATGAGTTTGTGGTGGGTTACGGAATTGACTACGCTCAGCGCTATCGCCATTTGCCCTACGTCGGCAAAGTGGTAATGCTGGACGAATAAAAAAATCGGGGCCGACGGCCCCGATTGTTATTTGTGATTAATGTGCTTCTGGCTGATGTTCTGTACACCTGTGCGGTAACGCTGTTCCAGCGTTTCGCGGTTGGTGGCGGTCACATCCAGATCGCGCAGCAGGCCGTCATGGATGCCGTAAGCCCAGCCGTGAATCGTCACGTTCTGGCCGCGTTTCCAGGCGGATTGCATAATCGTTGAGTGGCCAAGGTTATAAACCTGCTCCATGACGTTTAATTCGCACAGCGTATCGAGACGACGTTCTGGCGGCATTTCGCCGAGCAGCGAGCTATGTTTAAACCAGATGTCGCGAATGTGCAGCAGCCAGTTGTTGATAAGACCCAGTTCCGGGTTTTCAACCGCTGCCTGAACGCCGCCGCAGCCGTAGTGGCCGCAGATGATGATGTGTTCAACTTCCAGCACATCAACCGCGTATTGCACAACGGAGAGGCAGTTTAAGTCGGTATGGATGACCAGGTTGGCCACGTTACGGTGAACAAACAGCTCGCCGGGTTCAAGGCCAGTCAGGCGCTCAGCCGGAACGCGTGAGTCTGAACAGCCAATCCACAGAAAGCGCGGCTTTTGTGCCTGCGCCAGCGTTTCAAAAAATCCTGGATCTTCCTCGACCAGCATTTTTGACCATAGTGCGTTGTTGCTGATGAGTGTATCTATGTCTTTCATAGCGCTTTGCGACCTGTAAGCAAAATGAGTGCGAGGCCTAATATAGGTCAACTCTTTCTCTTTTAAAACCACACATCGAGTGTAAGAAAATAGGTAAGTGATAATTCATGACCATTGCACTGGAGCTTGAGCAGCTTAAAAAAACCTATCCTGGCGGCGTTCAGGCGCTGCGCGGAATCGATCTGCAAGTCGAGGCGGGAGACTTCTACGCCCTGCTTGGGCCGAACGGCGCGGGTAAGTCGACCACCATCGGCATTATCAGCTCGCTAGTGAACAAAACCTCTGGTCGGGTCAGCGTCTTTGGCTATGACCTGGAAAAGGATGTGGTGAACGCCAAACGCCAGCTGGGGCTGGTGCCGCAGGAGTTCAACTTCAACCCCTTTGAAACCGTACAGCAGATTGTCGTCAACCAGGCGGGCTACTACGGTGTCGATCGCAAAGATGCATTAGCTCGCAGCGAAAAGTACCTTAACCAGCTCGATCTGTGGGGAAAGCGTAACGAACGTGCGCGTATGCTCTCCGGCGGGATGAAGCGCCGTTTAATGATTGCCCGTGCGCTGATGCATGAGCCAAAACTGCTGATTCTTGATGAGCCAACGGCGGGCGTCGACATCGAACTGCGCCGCTCCATGTGGGGCTTTTTGAAGGATCTGAACGACAAAGGCACCACCATTATTCTCACCACTCACTATCTGGAAGAGGCGGAGATGCTGTGCCGCAATATCGGCATCATCCAGCATGGTGAACTGGTGGAGAACACCTCGATGAAGTCGCTGCTCTCCAAGCTTAAATCGGAGACCTTTATCCTTGATCTGGCGGCGAAAAGCGCGCTGCCGAAGCTGGAAGGGTATCAATATCGACTGGTAGATACCTCAACGCTCGAAGTGGAAGTGCTGCGCGAGCAGGGGATCAACAGCGTCTTTAGCCAGCTGAGCGCGCAGGGGATCCAGGTATTAAGTATGCGTAACAAAGCCAACCGCCTTGAAGAGCTGTTCGTTACGCTGGTGCATGACAGGAAAGGAGAGGGCGCATGATGCAGCTTTATTGGGTGGCGCTGAAGAGTATTTGGTACAAAGAGATCCAGCGTTTTATGCGTATCTGGGTGCAGACACTGGTGCCGCCGGTGATCACCATGACCCTCTACTTTATTATTTTCGGCAACCTGATCGGTTCGCGTATTGGTGAAATGCACGGCTTCACCTATATGCAGTTTATCGTTCCGGGTCTGATCATGATGGCGGTGATCACCAACGGCTATGCCAACGTCGCCTCCTCCTTCTTTAGCGCCAAGTTCCAGCGCAACATTGAAGAACTGCTGGTGGCACCGGTGCCGACGCACGTAATTATCGTGGGTTATGTTGGCGGCGGCGTGGCGCGCGGGCTCTGCGTTGGCGTGCTGGTAACGGCGGTGTCGCTCTTCTTCGTGCCTTTCCAGGTGCACTCATGGCTGTTTGTCGGGCTGACGCTGCTGCTTACCGCGGTGCTCTTTTCGCTGGCCGGTCTGCTGAATGCGGTGTTCGCCAAAACCTTTGACGATATCAGCCTGATCCCGACCTTTGTGTTGACCCCGCTGACCTACCTCGGCGGCGTCTTCTACTCCCTGACGCTGCTGCCGCCGTTCTGGCAGGCGCTGTCGCACCTGAACCCGATCGTCTATATGATCAGCGGCTTCCGCTTCGGCTTCCTCGGGATTAGCGATGTACCGCTGATCACCACGGTCGGCGTGCTGGTGGTCTTTATCCTCGGCTTCTATCTGACCTGCTGGTATCTGATTCAGCGTGGGCGCGGTTTGCGTAGCTAGCGGTTATCCGGCTATTTTCAGCATTGCTCTAAAAAACGATAAGATCGCTTCGGCGATCTTATCGTTTTGCATGAACAGCACTTAATCGTGTTTTAAAGACATTCTTATTTGATCGCCCGTTTCTAATCGGTAGTCACAATAAGTGAGTCCATTGTTTCTGGTGGGCTGATTCATCGCATTTAAGAGTTCTTTTACTTTACTGCCTATGATGGCCATCGGGTCGAATCCTTTCCATCTACAGTTAGTGGCGGATGGGGAGCAATAAACCACGCTTGAAATCCCATCCGTGTCCGTTTCCACGCCCGTTGACGTTATGCTTCCTTTTGCCGGGCATTGACCCGCGAAAGCCGCGCCTGAAGCGGATGAAAAGCCTAAAAGCAGAGCGAGAATAAGAGCTTTATCCATGTTCATGATGATCCCTTAGTCCATTATTAAGGTGCAATTGCACAAATAACATACAGCAGGGAAATGGAAAGGCAAAGTTTGAACAGAAGATGAGCATTCCACACCAGAGGTCACCTGCCAGGAAGCAATCCGCCGAGTTAGCCCACTTTTTGACCTAAACAAAGCCATTAAATCCCTCAGGTTTTGTTACAATCACGCCACTTTCCTAACGCGGTTCGTCTCATGTCTCGTTTGATTGCCTTTCTCTTTCTGTTGCTGGCCGGTAGCGTCTCTGCCGCCATTATCAGCGAACAAGCTGTTCCTGCACGTTATCTGCAAACCACCGAAGATGCCGACATCTGGGCGCAGGTGGGCGATAAGGTCATTACCGTCGGCAATATTCGCGCCGGGCAGATCATCGGCGTGGTGCCGGGCGAGGAGGATTACTACGCCTTTCGCTTCGGCTTTGGCTCGGGGTTTATTGATAAAGGCCATCTCGGCACGGTGACGGGCAACAAGCGCGTGCAGGATAGCCTCGGCGATCTTAATAAGCCGCTCAGCAACCAGAATCTCATCACCTGGCAGGATACGCCGCTCTACAACGCGCCCGATAAAACCAGCCCGCAGTTCGGCACGCTGGCGCAAAACCTGCGCTACCCGATTATCGATAAGCTCAAGGATCGCCTGAACCAGACCTGGTTTCAGATCCGCATCGGCAACCGGCTGGCGTGGGTCAGCAGCCTCGATGCGCAGGAAGATAACGGCCTGCCGGTGCTGACTTACCACCATATTTTGCATGACGAAGAGAACACCCGCTTTCGCCACACTTCCACTACCACTTCGGTTCGTGCCTTTACCAACCAGATGACGTGGCTGCGCGACCAGGGTTACGCCACACTGTCGATGTATCAGCTGGAAGGGTATGTGCGTAACCGCATGAATCTGCCCGCCCGCGCGGTGGTGATCACCTTTGATGATGGGCTGAAGTCCGTCAGCCGCTACGCCTACCCGATCCTGCGCCAGTATGGCTTTAAAGCGACGGCGTTTATTATCTCGTCGCGCATCAAGCTAAAGCCGCAGAAGTGGGACCCAAAATCGCTGCAGTTTATGAGCGTGTCGGAGCTTAACGGCATTCGTGATGTGTTTGATGTGCAGTCGCACACCCACTTCCTGCACCGGGTCGATGACGCGCGCCATCCGATCCTCTTTAGCCGTAGCTATCACAACATCCTGTTTGATTTTAAACGCTCACGCCGCGCGCTGGCGCAGTTCAACCCGCATGTGCTCTATCTCTCCTATCCGTTTGGCGGTTATGACGATAAAGCGGTGAAAGCGGCAAATGACGCCGGTTTCCATATGGCGGTAACCACGGTGCGCGGAAAGGTGAAGCCGGGGGATAATCCGTTCCTGTTAAAACGGCTCTATATCTTACGGACGGACTCGCTGGAAACGATGTCGCGGCTGATCAGCAATCAGCCGCAGGGGTAGGCATCAGGCAACCTGAACCGGCACGGCTTTCGCGGTGCGCTTCATCTCGTTGTCGCCGTCAAAATAGGCCACTTTCGGCTGCCAGTTGCGGGCCACGTCATCGGGCATGGTGACGTAGCTGGCGATAATCAGAATATCGCCGACATCCGCACAGTGCGCCGCCGCGCCGTTAACGGAGATAATGCGCGAGCCGCGCTCACCGGCAATCGCATAGGTAGAGAAGCGCTTACCGTTGGTGACGTTGTAGATATCAATGGCTTCGTATTCAAGGATACCGGCCGCTTCCAGGAAATCCTGGTCGATGGCGCAGGAGCCTTCGTAATGCAGGTCGGCCTGCGTCACTTTGACGCGGTGGAGCTTGCCTTGCAGCATAGTGCGAATCATAAGTTGAACCTTCGTTACTGAGAGTAAAGCCGAAACGGGGAGACGGCTCCCTGCTTAACCCCGTCTGTTGTTGCCGCGCCTTAACCGGCGCAGCGTTCTGCCAGATTATTTCTGGGTCAATTCAACCACTTTGTTGTCGATAAGCCGCGCCTGGCCGAGCCATGCCGCCATCAGAATCACCGCGCGCTCGCTGCTCTCTGTCACTTCAAGCAGCGTGTCCGCATCGCGGATCTGAATATCATCAGCGCGGAAACCGGCTTCGTTAACCTGCTGCTCCGCCAGTGCCACCAGCTCTTCGATATCGCGCTCACCCGCCTGTAATTTATCGGCGATGGCGTTCATCACTTTGCTCATTCCCGGCGCGATTTTACGCTGGTCAGCGGTGAGATAGCCGTTACGCGAGCTGAGCGCCAGGCCATCTTTCGCCCGCACGGTTGGTACACCGACAATCTCAATGTCGTAGCCCATATCCGCCACCATTTTGCGGATCAACTGCAACTGCTGATAATCCTTCTCGCCGAAGCAGGCGATGTCGGGCTGGACCAGGTTAAACAGCTTGCTGACGATGGTGGAGACGCCGCGAAAATGGCCGGGACGGCTGGCACCTTCCAGCATCGTCGAGATGCCCGGAACGTCAACATAAGTCTGGCCTTCCGTGCCCTGCGGGTAGATATCCGCAGGTGCCGGGGCAAAGACGAAATCGACTTTGCGTTTGTTCAGCTTTTCACAATCTTCCTGCAAGGTGCGCGGGTAGCGCACCAGGTCATCCTGGCGGTCAAACTGCATCGGGTTCACAAAGATGCTTACCACCACCACATCGGCGCGCAGTTTCGCTTCGTCGACCAGCTTCATATGACCATCGTGCAGGTTGCCCATGGTCGGCACCAGCGCAATGCGTTTTCCTTCCTGACGCAGGCGGCGAATATGCTGGCGCAGCAGCGGCAGGGTTTCAATAATCAACACAACAAGGCTCCTTAATGGAAACTGTGCTCTTCGCCCGGATAGGCTCCGGACTCGACTTCAGCCACATACTGCCTGACCGCGGCACGCATGTCGCCTGCTTCATTGAGGAAATTTTTAGCAAATTTTGGAATATGTCCACCGGTAATGCCGAATGCGTCATGCATCACCAGAATCTGTCCGTCGGTCACATTACCTGCGCCAATACCAATCACCGGGATGGTTAGCGCCTCAGTAATGCGCTGCGCCAGTTCAACCGGCACGCACTCCAGCACCAGCAGCTGCGCGCCTGCCGCTTCCAGCGCCAGCGCATCCTCATACAGGCCTTGCGCTGCATCACCGCGTCCCTGAACTTTATAACCGCCGAAGATGTTGACCGATTGCGGGGTTAAACCGAGGTGCCCGCAGACCGGCACCGCGCGTTCGGTGAGCATTTTCACCGTCGGTGCCAGCCAGCGGCCGCCTTCGATTTTCACCATATTGGCACCCGCGCGCATCACCGCAGCCGCGTTCTCAAACGCCTGTTCAGGGGTGGCGTAGGCCATAAACGGCAGATCGGCGAGCAGCAGGCAGGCGGGTGCGCCGCGGCGAACCGCCTGGGTGTGATAAGCAATGTCGGCTACCGTTACCGGCAGCGTGGAGTCGTGCCCTTGTACCGTCATGCCTAACGAATCGCCGACCAGCATCACGTTGATTCCCTCTTCGGCAAAGAGTTTGGCGAAGCTGTAGTCATAGGCGGTGATGGTGGCGAAGCGGCGCTTCTCCTGCTTACATTTCAGCAGCCACGAGAGGGTCGTCGGTTTCATAGCGTTTCCTGATAGTCGAAGGCGAATCTGGCGCATTCTAAGCAGCAACATTCAGGGGGGCAATGACTTTAGGCAACCCGTTGATGCAGGTCACCTTTTCAGGCGGGGTTACCAGCCGTGAGGTTTTGGCGCGTTCAGCCGCGTCAGCACGGCCTGTAATGATTCGCCATCGGGGAAATGCAGGTCAGGGGCGATCTCAAACAGTGGCCACAGCATAAAGCCGCGGTTTTTCATATCGTAGTGGGGAATGGTCAGGCGCGCGGTCTGCACCGTCATCTCGCCAAACAGCATAATATCGAGGTCGAGGGTGCGCGGCCCCCAGCGCTCGGCTTTACGCACGCGCCCCTGTTGCAGCTCAATGCGCTGCGTATGGTCGAGAAGGGCTTCCGGTGCGAGCGTGGTTTCAAGCGCCACGGCGGCGTTGAGATAGTCAGGCTGATCCGGCGGGCCGAGCGGGGGAGTGCGGTAAAGCGAGGAGCACGCCACGATCCGGCTGTCGGGGATATCCCCCAGCGCGGCTATCGCGGCGTTCACTTGATCGAGCGGCGAGGCGAGGTTGCTGCCCAGCGCGATAAAGGCCAGCGTCACGCACTGCCCTCACGGCGCGGCGCGCGCTTGCGCGGACGGCGATGACGACGGCGCTCGGCCGGCTCTTCACCTAAATCATCAAGCATATGTTTTTGCGCTGGCGGTGCAGAGACCTGGAACTCGCCCCACCATTTTGTCAGGCGTTGCAGTTCAGCATTGTTTTCCGCCTCGGCGCGCAGCGCCAGCAGATCGTACGAGGCGCGGAATTTAGGATGTTCCATCAGTTTCCAGGCGCGTTTGCCCTGGCGACGGGACATGCGCAGCTGCAGCTGCCAGATATCGCGAACCAGCGTGGTGATGCGTTTCGGGATCGCCAGCGAGCGGCACGCTTCGTCGAGCACGTCGTTCATCGCCAGCGCGAAGGCGTCGTAGTAGGCCAGCCCGCCCTCCTGGGTGATACGCTGCGCGTTCTCCAGCAGCGGATACCAGAACATAGCGGCAAACAGAAACGCCGGGTTAACGCGCATATCGTTGTGAATGCGGTTATCGGTGTTCTTCAGCACCTGGGCAATAATGCGCTCCATCGGGCTGTCGCCGCGCTCGGTAAAGCAGCGGGTGATAATCGGGAAGAGCGGCTGGAAGAGGCCATATTCGCGCAGCAACTGGTAGGTATCGTAACCGTAACCGGCCTGCAGCAGCTTCAGGGACTCTTCAAACAGACGCGCCGGCGGCACGTCGTTAATTAAGGTTGCCAGACGCGGGATCGGCTCTGCGGTCTCTTCGCTGATCTGCATGCCCAGCTTGGCGGCGAAACGCACCGCGCGCAGCATGCGCACCGGATCTTCGCGGTAGCGGGTTTCCGGGTTGCCGATCAGGCGGATGGTGCCCTCTTGCAGATCGCGCATGCCGCCGACGTAATCACGTACGGTAAAGTCGGCAACGCTGTAATAGAGGCTGTTAATGGTGAAGTCACGACGCTGGGCATCTTCTTCAATTGAGCCGAAGATGTTGTCGCGCAGCAGCATGCCGTTCTGGCCGCGCTGGGAGATGGTGCGATCGGTTTGTTGATCGTCATGATGACCACGGAAGGTCGCCACTTCGATAATCTCCGGCCCGAACATCACATGTGCGAGGCGGAAACGGCGACCCACCAGGCGGCAGTTGCGGAACAGCTTGCGCACCTGATCCGGCGTGGCGTTGGTGGTGACATCAAAATCTTTTGGTTTTTTGCCCAGCAACAAGTCGCGCACACCGCCGCCTACCAGGTAAGCTTCATAGCCCGCTTTATTCAGACGATAGAGCACTTTGAGCGCATTTTCGCTGATATCTTTGCGGGAAATAGCGTGCTGCTCACGCGGGATAACCGCCATTTGCGGTTTGGCCATTGCCTCAACGGCCATGCTCTCTTCGCGGCTTAGCACCTTGCGGCAAAAATTAGCGACTCGGGTAAAAATAGTACACCTCGGTAGTGTCAGACGTCATCGGGACAAAAAAATAGCGGCTAATCATAGCTCAGCGCGAAGCATTTGAGAATGCTGTATTCGCATCGCCTGTTACAGGTACGCGTGAAAGCGACCAGTTCGCCACCGCCTTTTCCAGCAGATCCTCCAGCGAGAGATCCTGCCACTCTTTTGTTACATCCTGGTTCATAAATTGTAAAGCACGGATCAACACAGGACGCGGATCGCCCTCCGGCAGGGCAGGCGCATGGTTCTGCTTGGAGAGCTTATCCCCTTGTTCATTAAGGGCTAATGGCAAATGAACATACTCCGGTGCCGGCCAGCCTAATTGTTGATAAAGGAAGAGGTGCCGCACCGTCGGCGCAATCAGATCCGCGCCGCGCACGATCTCCGTCACACCCTGAAAATGGTCATCGACCACCACGGCGAGGTTATACGCAAATAATCCATCGCGGCGGTGAATAATAAAATCTTCGCGCGCCAGTTTCTCTTCGGCAACGATGCGCCCGCGCAGACGGTCGGTAAATTCCAGCACCGGCTGGCGTTGCAGCAGGCGAACCGCAGCGTTTTCCGGACCATGATTCAGCGCGCGGCAGTGGCCATCATAGAAACCGCCGACGCTTTGAATACGCGCCCGCGTGCAGGTGCAGAAGTAGCTCAGCCCTTCACGGTGCAGCCGTGCTAGCACTTCCCGATAAGCCTCATGTCGCCGCGATTGCCACAGCACCTCGCCGTCCCAGTGCAGGCCGTAATGTTCCAGCTGGCGCAAAATTGTCTCTGCCGCACCGGGCACTTCGCGGGGAGGATCGATATCTTCAATCCGCACGCGCCAGATTCCATGCTGAGCACGGGCTTGCAGATAGCTGCCGAGGGCGGCAATTAACGAACCAAAATGCAGTTCACCGGATGGGGATGGCGCAAAGCGCCCGATATAGTGTGATTCAGGCATATCGACAGGCAAAAAAGTACAGGGCGGGCGCGTTCGCCGCCGTATAAGAGACGCCCCGCATCAGCGGGGCGTCTTGGGGAATGCCGGGGGTTAGCCCGCCATCTGTTTTTCGCGGATTTCCGCCAGGGTTTTGCAGTCGATGCACAGGTCGGCAGTCGGACGCGCTTCCAGACGACGGATACCAATTTCAACGCCGCAGGATTCGCAGAAACCGAAATCTTCGTCTTCTACTTTTTTCAGCGTTTTTTCGATCTTCTTAATCAGCTTACGCTCGCGATCGCGGTTACGCAGTTCGAGGCTGAACTCCTCTTCCTGAGCAGCACGGTCAACCGGGTCCGGGAAGTTAGCCGCTTCGTCCTGCATGTGCGTAACGGTGCGATCGACTTCATCCCTAAGTTGATTGCGCCATGCTTCAAGAATCCGCTTGAAGTGCGCCAGCTGGGCTTCGTTCATATACTCTTCGCCCGGTTTCTCTTGATACGGCTCCACCCCAGCGATGGCGAGAATACTCAGGGACGATGTTTTACGGTTTTGCCCTTCTTGCATGTTGCTTCTCCTTAACACGCACTATCGATCCCCGTATGGGGGAAAAATCAGGCCGCTATAAATAGCAGATGCTTTTACGGATGGCAAATATCCATACGTAACACTTGACAACCCTGTGAAGAAAAGCGTATTTGCGCACGCGACCAAATCACTTATTCGTCAGGCGCTTGCCTTAAAGCGAGAACGGTAGCGGCAAGCTAAGACTCATATTATCGGCAGAAAGTTCCGCTTTATAAGCAATAACTTCCACCCCATTTTGTTGCGCTTCACTCAATAATCGTGCGTATTCCCCATCAATATGGCGCGCGGGTGCGAAATGTTCAACGGCGGAGTGCAGAATGGCAAACAAGATCACCGCACGGTCACCATTGGCCGCAACGCTCATCAACTCCCGTAAATGCTTCTGCCCGCGCAGTGTGACCGCATCCGGGAAATAGCCTGACTGCTGCTCGGCGAGCGTGACCGATTTCACTTCAATATAGCAGTTGCGGCGATCCTCCGCCTGTAACAGAAAATCAATTCTGCTGCGCTCCGCACCATATTTCACTTCGCTTTTCAGCTCGCTATATCCCGTTAACTCAGGCAGGCGGTCGGCGATAATCGCCTCTTTCGTTAACATATTTGCCCGCTGCGTATTCACGCAAATAAATGCGCCCTGTTGCGTTTCAGTTAATTCCCAGGTGTGGGCATATTTGCGCTTCAGATTTGTTGAGGTGGAATACCAGACCCGATCGCCAGGCGTCGCGCAACCGGTCATCGCGCCGGTATTGGGGCAGTGCAGCGTCAGGGTTTCGCCTTCGGGCGTCACGACATCCGCCAGAAAGCGCTTATAGCGCGTCACAAGCGTGGCGGATTGTAGCGGTGGGGTGAATTCCATATCTCTTCCTTAATATGTTCGTGGCTCAGGACGCGCCGAAATGATTACTCCCCGCTAAGGGGCCAGCGCTTCAGGGCGGTGTAACGGGTACGCCCGTTGAGAAACTGCGACTCGTAGAGCGCAAACTCAGTGACCGCAAAAGACCAGCGAAAACCCGGCGGCGGGAGCGAAACCGCGTGGCTGGCATCGCGCAGCAGCGTGATATGCGGGTGAAAAGGCTGTGGGCTTTGATAGCAGCCGCTGCGTGCTGCCTGCGCGCGCAGCATATCTGCCAGTTGCAGTAACCCGCGCGGCGGCTGGCGCGAACCGAGCCACACCACGCGCGAGCGCAGCCACTGCCCGGCATCATCCAGCGTCAACGTAAAGCCCGGCTGGCGAATGCGTCCGGCCAGCGTCTCCAGCGCCTTCTGTTTCTCGGCGCTGATATCGCCCAGAAAGGCCAGCGTCAGATGCAAATTGGCGGCGGCAATTGGCCGTCCCGCTTCCGGCGCGAAGTGTTGCGCGCGCCACTGCACCAGTTGGGGCTGGAGTTCGGCGGGCAGTTCAATGGCAAAAAAGAGCCTTTTTGATGCGGGCATAGTGTGCTCGAGGTCAAGAATATGTGGGGATGGTATACTGCCGCTCCTCTTCTGTTAACCCCTGGAGCGTTTGTGTCCTTACTGCCGGTTGCCGCCGTTCTGCCCGATCTTCTCTCTGCGCTGAAAAATGCGCCACAGGTGCTGCTGAGCGCCCCGACCGGGGCCGGTAAATCGACCTGGCTGCCGCTGCAACTGCTGCAACAGAATGCAGTTGAAGGGAAAATTTTGCTGCTCGAGCCGCGACGTCTGGCGGCGCGCAACGTTGCGCAGCGGCTGGCGGAGCTTCTCAATGAGCAACCCGGCGACACCGTGGGTTACCGCATGCGCGCCGACACCTGTGTTGGCCCGAACACCCGCCTTGAAGTGGTCACCGAAGGGATCCTCACTCGCCTGATCCAAAACGATCCGGAGCTGAGCGGCGTCGGGCTGGTGATCCTCGACGAGTTCCACGAGCGCAGTCTACAGGCCGATCTGGCGCTGGCGCTGCTGCTTGATGTGCAGCAGGGACTCCGGGACGATCTGAAAGTGCTGATTATGTCCGCGACGCTGGATAATGAGCGTCTACACTCGCTGTTGCCGGATGCGCCGGTGATCGTCTCCGAAGGGCGTACGTTCCCGGTTGAACAGCGCTACCAGTCGCTGCCCGCTCATCAGCGTTTTGATGAGGCGGTGGCACAGGCCACGGCTGAACTGCTGCGCACCGAATCGGGTTCGCTGCTGCTCTTTTTGCCGGGCGTCGGCGAAATTCAGCGCGTGCAGGAGCAGCTTGCGTCGCGCGTTGGCAGCGATGTGCTGCTCTGCCCCCTTTATGGTGCGTTGCCGTTAAGCGAACAGCGCAAAGCGATTCTGCCTGCGCCTGCCGGCAGGCGAAAAGTGGTGCTGGCGACCAATATTGCCGAAACCAGCCTGACCATTGAAGGGATCCGGCTGGTGGTGGACAGCGCGCAAGAGCGCGTTGCCCGTTTTGATGCCCGCAGCGGCTTAACGCGCCTGATTACCCAGCGCATCAGCGTGGCGTCGATGACCCAGCGCGCCGGACGCGCCGGGCGTCTGGAGCCGGGCATCTGCCTGCATCTGATTGCCAAAGAGCAGGCGGAGCGCGCGGCGGCGCAGAGCAGCCCGGAGATCGTCAATAGCGATCTCTCCGGCCTGTTGATGGAGTTATTGCAGTGGGGCTGCCAGGATGCTGCGCAGCTTAACTGGCTGGATCTGCCGCCTGAGACTAACCTGGCGGCGGCGCGCAGGCTGCTGACGCAACTGCGCGCGCTGGAAGAGGGTCGTTTAACGCCGTTTGGCATGAAAATGGCGGCGCTCGGCAACGATCCGCGTCTGGCAGCGATCCTTTCGAGCGCGCAGGGCGATGATGAGATTGCCACCGCGGCGAAGCTTGCAGCGATCCTCGAAGAGCCGCCGCGCGGCGGTAATTCTGATTTGAGCACTGCCTTCTCGCGCCAGCAGGGGAACTGGCAACAGCGCGCGCGCCAGCTGGCACGCAGGCTGAAGAGCAGCAGAGGCGAGCCGGATAACAACGCGCTGGCACCGCTTCTCGCCTGTGCGTTTGCCGATCGAATTGCGCGCAGGCGCGGTCAGCAGGGGCGCTATCAGCTGGCGAACGGTTTAGGTGCAACGCTGGATGCCGATGATGCGCTAAACCGTCACGAATGGCTGCTCGCGCCATTGCTGTTGCAGGGGAGCCAGTCGCCAGATGCGCGTATATTATTGGCGCTGCCGCTGGATATCGACGCGCTTGTTGCCCAATGCCCGCAACTGATTACCCAGTCTGACAGCGTCGAGTGGGATGAAACGCTCGGCACCCTGAAAGCATTTCGTCGTCGGCAAATTGGGCAACTGACGCTGAGCGCACAGCCGCTGGCGAAGCCCTCTGAGGAGGAGCTGCACCAGGCGATGCTAAACGGTATTCGCGAAAAGGGGCTGCGAGTGCTGAACTGGACAAGCGAAGCGGCGCAGTATCGTTTACGCTTACTCTGCGCCGCGAAGTGGCTGCCGGAGTTCGACTGGCCCGCCGTTGATGACGCCTCGCTGCTCGACACCCTTGAGGCGTGGCTGCTGCCGCAGATGGGCGGCATTCGTTCCCTGCGCGATTTGCAGTCTCTCGACGTGGGGCAGGCGTTGCAGCAGGCACTGCCGTGGTCGTTGCGTCAACGGCTGGATAGTGAGCTGCCTGGGCATTACACTGTGCCGACCGGAAGCCGGATAGCCATCCGATATCATGAAGATAATCCGCCTGCGCTGGCGGTGCGGATGCAGGAGATGTTCGGTGAAGCCACCACGCCGACGATTGCGCAGGGGCGCGTGGCGCTGGTGCTGGAGCTGCTTTCGCCTGCCCAGCGGCCGCTGCAAATTACGCGCGATTTAGGCGCGTTCTGGGCCGGAACCTACCGCGAGGTGCAAAAAGAGATGAAGGGGCGCTACCCCAAACATGTCTGGCCGGACGATCCGGCGAATACCGCGCCGACGCGGCGAACGAAAAAGTATTCATAGTGCTGATGCGTATAGCGTCATTCAGCAGTGGTATAAATTGAGAGAGTTCTTCTTCTGCCTGTGGGCCGAAGAGCTGAGAATCGGGCCCTTGCGCCTGAACGTTGCGGAGAGTAAAGCATGGCGGGGAATGACCGCGAGCCAATTGGACGCAAGGGGAAACCTGCGCGCCCGGCAAAAGAGAAAATCAGTCGTCGTCGCGTTCGTGATGAAGAGTATGACGAATACGATGATGAAGAGGAAAACGCAGTGCCGAAAAAGGGAAGAGGCAGAGGCAAAAAGCCCCGTGGTAAACGCGGCTGGTTCTGGCTGCTGCTGAAAATTTTCATTGTTTGCGCAGTGCTGTTTGCCATTTACGGCGTCTATCTGGATCAGAAAATCCGCGCGCGCATCGACGGTAAAGTGTGGCAGCTGCCTGCGGCCGTCTATGGTCGTATGGTCAACCTCGAGCCGGATATGGCCATCAGCAAAAATGAGATGGTCAAGCTGCTGGAAGCGACGCAGTACCGCGAAGTGACCAAGATGACGCGCCCCGGTGAGTTCACCGTGCAGGCGAAAAGCATCGAGATGATCCGCCGTCCGTTTGATTTCCCGGACAGCAAAGAGGGCCAGGTGCGCGCGCGTCTGACCTTTGACGGCGATCGCCTGGAGACGATTGAGAATATGGACAGCAACCGCCAGTTCGGTTTCTTCCGTCTCGATCCGCGCCTGATCACCATGCTCTCTTCGCCAAACGGCGAGCAGCGCCTGTTTGTCGCACGTAACGGCTTCCCGGATCTGCTGGTCGACACGCTGTTGGCGACGGAAGACCGCCACTTCTACGAGCATGACGGCATCAGCTTCTACTCCATTGGCCGTGCGGTGCTGGCGAACCTTACCGCAGGTCGCACGGTGCAGGGGGCGAGTACGCTGACCCAGCAGCTGGTGAAAAACCTCTTCCTGAGCAGCGAGCGCTCCTACTGGCGTAAAGCCAACGAAGCCTATATGGCGCTGATCATGGATGCCCGCTACAGCAAGGATCGCATCCTTGAGCTCTATATGAACGAGGTCTACCTCGGTCAGAGCGGCGATAACGAAATCCGCGGTTTCCCGCTGGCGAGCCTCTACTACTTTGGCCGTCCGGTTGAAGAGCTGAGCCTCGATCAGCAGGCGCTGCTGGTGGGGATGGTAAAAGGGGCGTCGATTTATAACCCGTGGCGTAACCCGAAACTGGCCCTTGAGCGTCGTAACCTGGTGCTGCGCCTGCTGCAACAGCAGAGCGTGATTGACCAGGAGCTGTATGACATGCTCAGTGCCCGTCCGCTCGGCGTGCAGCCGCGTGGTGGGGTGATCTCACCTCAGCCAGCCTTTATGCAGATGGTGCGCCAGGAGCTGCAGAGCAAACTTGGCGATAAAGTTAAAGATCTCTCCGGCGTGAAGATCTTCACCACCTTTGATTCGGTGGCGCAGGATGCTGCCGAAAAAGCGGCGGTAGAGGGCATTCCGCTGCTGATCAAACAGCGCAAGCTGTCGGATCTGGAAACCGCGATGGTGGTGGTCGATCGCTACACCGGTGAAGTTCGCGCGATGGTGGGCGGTGCGACACCGCAGTTTGCAGGTTATAACCGTGCGATGCAGGCGCGTCGCTCTATCGGCTCGCTGGCGAAACCGGCGACTTACCTGACGGCGCTGAGCCAGCCAAATACCTATCGCCTGAACACCTGGATTGCGGATGCGCCGATTTCCCTGCGCCTCTCCAACGGCCAGGTGTGGTCGCCGCAGAACGATGATCGCCGCTTCAGCGGTCAGGTGATGCTGGTGGATGCGCTGACGCGCTCGATGAACGTGCCGACCGTTAACCTCGGCATGGCGGTAGGCTTACCGGCGGTAACGGACACCTGGGAGAAACTCGGCGCGCCGAAAAATCAGTTGAACGGCATGCCGTCAATGCTGCTGGGTGCGCTCAACCTGACGCCGATTGAAGTGGCGCAGGCCTTCCAGACCATCGCCAGCGGCGGTAACCGCGCGCAACTCTCCGCGTTGCGTTCGGTGATTGCTGAAGATGGCACGGTGCTCTATCAGAGCTACCCGCAGGCGGAACGTGTGGTGCCTGCTCAGGCAGCCTACATGACGCTGTGGACCATGCAGCAGGTGGTTCAGCGCGGAACGGGTCGCCAGCTTGGCGCGAAGTATCCGGGCCTGCACCTTGCAGGGAAAACCGGTACCACCAACAACAACGTTGATACCTGGTTTGCCGGCATCGACGGGCGTGAAGTGACCATCACCTGGGTTGGCCGCGATAATAACCAGCCGACCAAGCTGTATGGTGCCAGCGGCGCGATGGCGATTTACCAGCGTTATCTGCAAAACCAGTCGCCGATCCCGCTGGATCTGACGCCGCCGGAGGACATCACCAACATCGGCGTTGATGATATGGGTAACTTTATCTGCGGCGGCGGTGGCGTACGTCAGCTGCCGGTCTGGACCACCAATCCGGACGCGCTGTGCCAGCAAAGCCAGATGATGCAGCCGCAAACGGGCAACCCGTTCGATCAGTCGACGCAGCCGCAACAGCAGCAACAGCCGCAGCAACAACAGCCGCAGCAGGAGCAGAAGAGCGATGGCGTAGCAGGCTGGATTAAAGATATGTTCGGCAGTAACTAGTGATAAAAAACCCCGGTTCAGCAGACCGGGGTTTTTATTTTGTCCTTTCTGATACATTCAAATAACGCCGCGTTAAATTCCTTTCTTCATGCAATTAACATCCTGCTTTTTCAGCGACTAATTCTTTCCTCCAGAGTCCCGCCGGGCGGCTTTGCGCTTGCTATGCACTGAGCGCTTCGCATATTATTCTGCGGTCATAATAATAATTCTCGTTTACGTTAACGTTCACTTACTGAATCAGAGATACACTCATGGCGCGTCCAACAACTGCTCAGCCAGTCACTTTTACGCTGCGTACTCTCGCAGTCGTAGTAGCCACAGCGGTTAGCGGCATGTCTGTTTATGCACAGGCTGCCACCACCTCAAAAGAAGAAACCATCACCGTCACCACCGCCGCGCCGCAAGAGAATGCGTGGGGGCCAGCGGCGACCATCGCGGCGAAACATACCGCGACCGCAACAAAAACGGATATGCCGCTGGAAAAAACGCCGCAGTCCATTTCCGTCGTCACCGCCGAAGAGATCGCGCTGCACCAGCCGAAATCGGCGAAAGAGGCCCTGAGCTACACGCCGGGCGTCAGCGTGGGCACGCGTGGGGCTTCCAATACTTACGATCAGCTGATCATCCGCGGTTTTGCCGCTGATAACCAAAGCCAGAATAACTACCTCGACGGCCTGAAGCTGCAGGGCAACTTCTATAACGACGCGGTAATCGATCCCTATATGCTGGAACGCGTTGAGTTGCTGCGCGGGCCAACCTCCGTGCTCTACGGAAAAAGCAGCCCCGGCGGCCTGATGAATATGGTCAGCAAGCGCCCGACCACCATGCCGCTGCACGAAATTCAGTTTAAAGCCGGTACCAACAGCCTGTTTCAGACCGGGTTTGATTTCAGCGACGCGCTGGATGACGACGGTGTTTACTCCTATCGCCTGACCGGCCTGGCGCGCTCTGCGAATGCGCAGCAGGACGGGAAAAAAGAGCAGCGTTATACCATCGCCCCCTCATTTAGCTGGCGGCCGGATGATAAAACCAACTTCACCTTCCTCTCCTATTTCCAGAATGAGCCTGACACCGGCTACTACGGCTGGTTGCCGAAAGAGGGGACCGTTGAACCGCTGCCGAACGGCAAACGCCTGCCGACCAGCTTCAACGAAGGCGCGAAGAACAACACCTACTCCCGTAACCAGAAGATGGTCGGTTACAGCTTTGAGCACGCCTTCGACGATACCTTTACCGTGCGCCAGAACCTGCGCTACGCCGAGAACAAAACCTCGCAAAACAGCGTCTATGGTTACGGCATGTGTTCTGATCCACTCTACACTGCCGATGCAAAAAACAGCCCTTGTGCCAGCATCGCGCCGTCGCAGTGGAACCACTACCTGACGCGCCAGTATGTGATTGATAACGAGAAGTTGCAGAACTTCTCGGTCGATACGCAGTTGCAGAGCACCTTTGCCACCGGATCTATCGACCATACGCTGCTGACCGGCGTCGACTTTATGCGTATGCGTAACGACATCGACTCGTGGTTTGGCTATGCGGGATCGGTTGCGCCATCGGATATCTATAACCTCGATCGCGGCAATTTTGATTTCGCTGCCCACTCTGGCCCGTCTGGCGCTTACCGCATTCTTAACCGCCAGAAACAGACCGGCCTCTATGCGCAGGATCAGGCGCAGTGGGAGAAGGTGCTGGTTACGCTGGGCGGCCGTTACGACTGGGCGAAGCAGAGTGCGTTTAACCGCGAGACTGGTATCACCACAACCCGTGACGATAACCAGTTCAGCTGGCGCGGCGGCGTTAACTACCTGTTTGATAATGGCGTCACGCCATACTTCAGCTACAGCGAATCTTTCGAACCGTCGTCCACCTCCGGTGCGAATGGCGCGATTTTCGCTCCGTCGAAAGGCAAACAGTATGAAGCCGGGGTGAAATATAGCCCGAGCGATCGGCCGATTGTGCTGACCGGCGCGCTCTATCAGCTGACCAAGAGCAACAACCTGATGGCCGACCCTGCGGGATCGGTCTGGTCAGTCGAGGGCGGCAAAGTGCGTTCGCGCGGCGTGGAGCTTGAAGCCAAAGCGGCGCTCTCCGCCAACCTGAATGTGGTCGGCTCTTATACCTATACGCAAGCGGAATACACCACCGATACCAAACTGAAAGGTAACACTCCGCCGCAGGTGCCAAAACATATGGCTTCGCTGTGGGGAGATTACACCTTCTATGATGGTGCGCTCTCCGGCCTGACGCTGGGCACCGGCGCGCGCTTCACCGGCTCAAGCTTCGGCGATCCGGCGAACTCGTTTAAAGTCGGTAGCGCTACCGTCGTTGATGCGCTGGTGCGTTACGACCTGGCGCGTCTGGGCATGGCGGGCTCCAATGTCGCCCTGCACGTCAATAACCTGTTCGATCGTGAGTATGTCGCCAGCTGCTTTAACAGCTACGGCTGCTTCTGGGGCGCTGAACGTCAGGTGACGGCAACCGCAACCTTCCGCTTCTAATCTTTCTCTTCGGGCACGGTTCGCCGTGCCCTCTGACAAGTTGGCAACCATGCAGGAAAACAAAACGCTTCCCGATACCACCTTTCAACTAAACGATGTCACCTTTCGCGTGCCGGGACGCACGCTGCTGCATCCGCTGTCGTTGACCTTCCCGAGCGGGAAAGTGACCGGCCTGATTGGTCATAACGGCTCGGGTAAATCGACGCTGCTGAAGATGCTTGGCCGCCATCAGGCGCCCTCTGAGGGCGATATTCTGCTCGACGGGCAGCCGCTGGAGAGCTGGAGCAGCAAACCCTTCGCCCGCAAAGTTGCCTATCTGCCGCAGCAGCTGCCGCAGGCGGAAGGGATGACCGTGCGCGAACTGGTGGCGATTGGGCGGTATCCGTGGCACGGGGCACTGGGGCGTTTTGGCGTGGCTGACCGGGAGAAAGTGGAGGAGGCGATTGCGCTGGTCGGTTTAAAACCGCTGGCGCACCGGCTGGTGGATAGCCTCTCCGGTGGCGAACGCCAGCGTGCGTGGATTGCCATGCTGGTAGCGCAGGATAGCCGCTGCCTGCTGCTTGATGAGCCGACCTCCGCGCTCGATATTGCCCATCAGGTTGATGTGCTGGCGCTGGTGCACCGCTTAAGCCAGCAGCGTGGCTTGACGGTAATTGCCGTGCTGCACGATATCAATATGGCGGCGCGCTACTGTGACTATCTGGTGGCGCTGCGCGGCGGCGAAATGATCGCCGAAGGCGCGCCGGAGGCGTTAATGCGCGCCGAGACGCTGGAGCAGATTTACGGGATCCCGATGGGGATCCTGCCACACCCGGCCGGTGCCGCGCCCGTGAGCTTTGTCTACTGATGGCCGGTATACCTGAACTCAGCCGTCGGCGTTTACTGACGGCCATGGCGCTATCGCCGCTGCTCTGGCAGATGCGTGGTGCGAAGGCTGCCAGCGTCGATCCGCAGCGCGTCGTCGCTCTTGAGTGGCTGCCGGTCGAGCTGCTACTGGCGCTGGGCGTGATGCCCTACGGCGTCGCCGATGTGCAGAATTACAACACCTGGGTCAACGAACCGTCGCTGCCGCCGTCGGTCATTGATGTTGGCCTGCGCACCGAACCGAACCTCGAACTGCTGACGCAGATGAAGCCCTCGCTGCTGGTCTGGTCGGCGGGCTATGGCCCCTCTGAAGCGAAGCTGGCGACCATTGCGCCGGGGCGCGGGTTTACCTTTAGCGACGGCAAAAAGCCGCTGGCAATGGCCCGACGCTCGCTGAATGAGATGGCGCAGTTGCTCAACAAAGAAGTGCAGGCGAAACAGCATCTCGCGCAGTTCGATGCGCTGATGAGCGCCACAAAGCCGCGCTTTGCCCGGCGCGGCGATCGCCCGCTGCTGATGATTACATTGCTCGATCCGCGCCATGTGCTGGTATTTGGTGCCAACTGCCTGTTTCAGGAAGTGCTCGATGACTTCGGCATTCGTAACGCCTGGCAGGGCGAGCAGACCTTCTGGGGCAGCGTGGCGGTCGGCATCGATCGGCTTGCCGCCTATAAAGACGCGGATGTGATCTGCTTTGATCACAACAATGAACAGGATATGCAAAAAGTGATGGCGACACCGCTCTGGCAGGCGATGCCGTTTGTGCGCCAGGGGCGTTTTCAGCGCGTGCCGGCGGTCTGGTTCTATGGCGCGACGCTCTCCGCCATGCACTTCACCCGCGTGCTGGATAACGCGCTGGGAGGCCGGGCATGATCCGTCGCTTCTCCCTCTCATCGGCGCTGCTGCTGGCGGTGCTATTTATCCTGGCGGCCGGGTTGACCTGGTACAACCTCACCCTTGCGCTGCCGCGCGCCCAGTGGGGACAGGCGCTGTTTACGCCGAATATCGATCGTATCGATCAGATGCTGTTTCACTACAGCCTGCTGCCGCGCCTGGCGATCTCGCTGCTGGTCGGCGCCGGGCTTGGGCTGGTGGGTGTGCTGTTCCAGCAGGTGTTGCGTAACCCGCTGGCGGAGCCGACCACGCTTGGCGTGGCGACTGGCGCGCAACTCGGCATCACTATCACCACGCTGTGGGCGATCCCGGGCGTAATGGCATCGCAGTTTGCGGCGCTGCTCGGTGCCTGCGCCGTCGGCGCGCTGGTGTTTGGCGTCGCGTGGGGAAAACGGCTCTCCCCGGTGACCTTAATTCTTGCGGGCCTGGTGGTGAGCCTCTACTGCGGGGCGATCAACCAGCTTTTGGCGCTATTTCACCACGATCAGCTGCAAAGCATGTTTTTGTGGAGCACCGGCACGCTGACGCAGACCGACTGGAGCGTGGTGCAGCGTCTCTGGCCGCAGCTGCTTGGCGGTACGGTGTTAACGCTGCTGCTGCTGCGCCCGCTGACCTTAATGGGGCTGGATGATGGCGTGGCGCGCAACCTCGGGCTGGCGCTGTCGCTGGCGCGGCTGGCGGCGTTAACGCTGGCGATTGCACTCAGTGCGCTGCTGGTTAACGCGGTTGGCATTATCGGGTTTATCGGCCTCTTCGCGCCGCTGTTGGCGAAGATGCTCGGCGCACGGCGTCTGCTGACGCGTCTGATGCTGGCCCCGCTGATTGGCGCGCTGATCCTCTGGCTCTCCGATCAGGTGATCCTCTGGCTGACGCGCGTCTGGATGGAGGTCTCCACCGGATCGATGACGGCGCTGATTGGTGCACCGCTGCTGCTCTGGCTGCTGCCGCGCCTGCGCAGTATGAGCGCCCCGGCAATGGATGGTGGCGATAAGGTTCGCCCCGAGCGCGGGCATGTGATGTGGTTTGCGCTGGGCGGCGTGTTGTTACTGCTGCTGGCGATGTGGGCGGCGCTCAGTTTTGGCCGCGATGCCCACGGCTGGCAGTGGGCCAGCGGTACGCTGCTGGATCAACTGCTGCCCTGGCGCTGGCCGCGCATTATTGCCGCGCTGACCGCCGGGATGATGCTGGCGGTGGCCGGGTGCATTATCCAGCGCCTGACCGGTAACCCGATGGCCAGCCCGGAAGTGCTGGGCATCAGCTCCGGCGCGGCGTTTGGCGTGGTGTTGATGCTCTTCTTTGTGCCGGGCAACGCCTTTGGCTGGCTGCTGCCCGCCGGGAGCCTTGGCGCGGCGGCAACGCTATTGATCATTATGCTCGCCGCCGGGCGCGGCGGCTTTTCGCCGCACCGCATGCTGCTGGCGGGGATGGCGCTCAGTACCGCCTTTACCATGCTGTTGATGATGTTGCAGGCGAGCGGCGATCCGCGCATGGCGACGATCCTGACCTGGATCTCCGGCAGTACTTATAACGCTTCTGGTGAACTGGTGGTGCGCAGCGCGGTGGTGATGGTGGTGCTGCTGTCGTTGACCCCGTTGTGCCGCCGTTGGCTGATGATCCTGCCGCTCGGCGGGGAGAGTGCGCGCTCGGTAGGGATGGCATTGACCTCGTCGCGTGTGGTGCTGCTGCTGTTGGCGGCCGCGCTGACGGCGGCAGCGACGATGACTATCGGGCCGCTCAGCTTTGTCGGGCTGATGGCACCGCATATCGCGCGCATGATGGGCTTTCGCCGCACGATGCCGCATATGGTCATTTCGGCGCTGGTGGGTGGCGTGTTGTTGGTGTTTGCCGACTGGTGCGGGCGGATGGTGCTGTTTCCGTTCCAGATCCCGGCGGGGCTGCTCTCGACCTTTATCGGCGCGCCGTACTTTATCTATCTGCTGAGAAAGCAGAGCCGCTAAAAAAATGCCCGGTGGCGCTAGCGCTTACCGGGCCTACGAAGGCTGAGAAAACGATTTTGTAGGCCGGATAAGCGTCAGCGCCATCCGGCATTTCCCAATGACTGCATGATGATTTCGTAGGCCGGGTAAGGCGTAGCCGCCACCCGGCAGGGCATTACAGCTTCGCGAAGGCGCGCTTCGCGGCGTCGATGGTGTTATCGATATCCTCAACGCTGTGGGCAACGGACATAAAGCCCGCTTCAAACGCGGACGGTGCCAGGTAAACCCCTTCCTCCAGCATCAGGTGGAAGAAGCGTTTAAAACGCTCAACATCACACTTCACCACATCCTGATAGCTCGTCACGCTCTGCGCATCGGTAAAGAAGAGACCAAACATCCCGCCGACATGGTTCACCACCAGCCCAATGCCCGCTTCCTGCGCGGCGTTCAGCAAACCTTCCGCCAGGCGAGTCGTCAGATCGGTCAGGGTAGAGTGAATGCCCGGCTGCGCCACTTCGTTCAGACAGGCGAAGCCCGCGGCCATCGCAATCGGGTTACCCGAAAGTGTGCCTGCCTGGTAGACCGGCCCGGTCGGTGCCAGCGCTTCCATCACGTCGCGGCGACCGCCGAAGGCGCCTACCGGCATCCCACCGCCGATGATTTTGCCAAGGCAGGTCAGATCCGGCACTACATCGTAGTAAGCCTGTGCGCCCGCCAGCGCGACGCGGAAACCGGTCATCACTTCATCGATAATCAGCAGCGCGCCAAACTCGTCGCACAGGGCACGCAGGCCCGGCAGGAACTCCGGCAGCGGCGGTACGCAGTTCATGTTGCCTGCGACCGGCTCAACGATGATACAGGCGATATCCTGCGGATACTGCTCGAACGCCGCGCGCACCGAGTCGAGATCGTTATAGGTGCAGGTGAGGGTGTGCTTAGCGAAATCCGCCGGTACACCGGGTGAGTTCGGCTGACCGAGGGTTAACGCGCCGGAACCCGCTTTCACCAGCAGGCAGTCGGCGTGGCCGTGGTAGCAGCCCTCGAATTTGATGATTTTGTCGCGATGGGTAAAACCGCGCGCAAGGCGGATGGCGCTCATCGTCGCTTCGGTGCCGGAGTTGACCATACGCACCATATCCATGGTCGGAACCAGTTCGGTCACCAGCTCCGCCATTTTTACTTCCATCTCGGTCGGCGCGCCGAAGCTCAGGCCGCGGCTGGCCGCTTCAATCACCGCATTGCGGATCGCCGGGTGGTTGTGGCCCAGCACCATCGGTCCCCAGGAGCCGACGTAGTCGATATAGGCTTTGCCATCGGCATCGTACAGATAAGCTCCGTCAGCCCGCTCGATAAACAGCGGCGTACCGCCAACGCCGGTGAAGGCGCGTACCGGTGAATTGACCCCGCCAGGGATAAGCTGTCGCGCTGTATTAAAGAGGTTTTCAGACTTACTCATGCTTTCATTCCTGGTTGCTGGAAAAAATCGTTGCCGCTCATTCTATGTGATTACCGGAAGCGGATGAAAGTTTTGCCGGGAAGAACGACATATTTTGCAGGGATTTTGCCCGCGACGCGGCGGCAACGGGTGGCTACAATACTCCTTTTGTATGACGTATCAGAGCCGATGTCAGAAAACACTCCCTCATTTGAACAGCAGCAGGTTGAACGACGCCGACGCAGAGATATTCTGCGCCGCATGCTGCAACGTGATAAAACGCCGCTGGCGATCCTCGTGGTGGCGGCCGTAGCGGGAACGCTTACCGGGCTGGTGGGCGTTGCCTTCGAAAAAGCGGTTAACGCGGTGATCAACCTGCGCATTGGCGCGCTGGCGCAGGTGGCGAACAGTGCTGTCGTCTGGCCGCTGGCCTTTATCGCCTCGGCGCTGCTGGCGATGATTGGTTACTTTTTGGTGCGCCGCTTCGCGCCGGAGGCGGGCGGCTCCGGTATTCCGGAGATTGAAGGCGCGCTGGAAGATCTCCGCCCGGTGCGCTGGTGGCGCGTGTTGCCGGTGAAGTTTTTCGGCGGCATGGGCACGCTGGGCGCGGGCATGGTACTTGGGCGCGAAGGGCCAACGGTGCAGATTGGCGGTAACATCGGGCGGATGGTGTGCGATCTCTTTCGTCTGCGCAGCGGCGAAGCGCGCCACACTCTGCTGGCAACCGGCGCGGCGGCGGGGCTCTCTGCGGCCTTTAACGCGCCGCTGGCGGGCATTCTCTTTATCATTGAGGAGATGCGCTCGCAGTTTCACTACAACCTTATCTCCATCAAAGCCGTCTTTACCGGCGTGATTATGTCGAGCATCGTCTTTCGCCTGTTCAACGGCGAAGCGGCGGTCATCGATGTCGGTAAGTTGAGTAACGCGCCGGTGAACACCCTGTGGCTCTATCTGCTGCTGGGAATGGTGTTTGGCTGTATCGGCCCGCTGTTTAACACGCTGGTGCTGCGGACCCAGGATCTGTTTCAGCGTCTGCACGGCGGGAAGACCGGAAAGTGGGTGCTGATTGGCGGCCTGATTGGCGGAACCTGCGGCGTGCTCGGCCTGATGGCTCCCGCGCTCTCCGGCGGCGGTTTTGCGCTAATCCCTATCGCCTCTGCCGGGAATTATGGCCTCAGCGCGCTGCTGTTTATTTTTCTGATCCGCGTGGCGATGACGCTGCTCTGCTTTAGCTCCGGCGCGCCGGGCGGGATTTTTGCGCCGATGCTGTCGTTAGGCACGGTGCTCGGCATGGCCTTCGGCGCGGCGAGCATGGCGATTTTTCCCCATTATCAGCTCGATGCAGCGACCTTTGCCGTCGCCGGAATGGGGGCGTTACTCGCCGCTTCGCTGCGCGCGCCGTTGACCGGAATCGTGCTAGTTTTGGAAATGACTGACAATTATCAGCTTATTTTGCCAATGATCATTACCTGCCTTGGTGCGACACTGTTAGCCCAGTTTTTGGGCGGTAAACCGCTCTATTCCGCCATCCTGGCACGTACACTTGCCAGGCAGGAGGCCGCCGCTGAGCGTGCGCTGCCGCGGGAGAATACTTGAACGATTGACTACCCTAATGGATAATAGCCGCCATGATCGGGTCAATATTTGCCCAGGTCGACGTATTAACGGGAGCAAGACATGAGTGATGACGTAGCGCTGCCGCTGCAGTTTACCGACGCAGCAGCCAATAAAGTAAAAAGCCTGATCGCGGACGAAGAGAACCCTAATCTGAAACTGCGTGTCTACATCACCGGTGGTGGTTGCAGCGGCTTCCAGTACGGTTTTACCTTTGACGATCAGATTAACGACGGCGATATGACCATTGAGAAGCAGGGCGTTGGCCTGGTGGTTGACCCGATGAGCCTGCAATACCTGGTGGGCGGTTCGGTGGATTACACCGAAGGTCTGGAAGGTTCCCGCTTCGTGGTGACTAACCCGAACGCAACCAGCACCTGCGGCTGCGGTTCGTCGTTCAGCATCTGATTACGTGAAATGCCGGGTAATACCGGCATTTACTCCGCTTGTTAACGACCCGCTTCATCCAGCGCAAAGGTTGGAAGCTTCAGGTGCCAGCGGATCGCCGCCAGGCGAATCACCAGTGTGACCCCCATTCCCACCATACTCGCTGACTCCAGCGGCACGGCAAAAACATAGAACGCCGTAGCATGGACGATGCCACCCGCAATACAGGCGGTGGCGTAAATTTCGGTGCGCAGGATCATCGGTATCTCACGCGCCAGCACATCACGAATAATGCCGCCGCCGACGCCCGTTACCACGCCCATACAGATCGCCACCAGCGGCCCGGTACCTGCAAGAAATGCTTTATTAACGCCAATACCGACAAATACCGCCAGACCGACCGCATCCAGCACCGGCAATATCCACTTCGGCAAGCGGCGCGGCTGGCGCACTAAAATAATGGTTAACATGCAGGTGACCATCGCCACCACCAGATCGGTGGGATCTTTCACCCAGAAGACCGGCCCGTGCGCCAGCGCCATATCGCGAATGGTACCGCCGCCGACCGCGGTCACCACGCCCAGCACCAGCACGCCAAAAGGGTCCATCCGCAACTTTCCGGCAAGCAGAACGCCTGAGATGGCGAAAACGGCGGTGCCGATAATATCCAGCCAGTAGACCAGCATGGTTCATTCCCCGGTTATTTCACCTGCGCAAGGGCAGAACAGAGTTGTTGGGCGGCGAGGATAATACGCGGGCTCGCCCGTTCAAACCAGTCATCATGCAGAGAAATAATCGGCACATTCAACTGGTCGCCCCAGAACGCTTTTACGCGCGTTTGCGCCTTCTCTCCACCAGGTAGAATAATTGCCTGCGGATGGCGTGCCAGCACCTGTTCACGGCTCACCTGCGGCCAGGGCACGCGGCTTTCGGCAAAGATGTTCTCCCCGCCACATAGCTCCACTACCTGGTGTTGAATCGATCCTTTGCCGCTGGTAAAGAGCGGCTGCGTGCCGAACTGCATAAAGACGCGTTTTTTCGGCTCTGCTGCGTAGCGGGACTTTAATGTCTCATACGCGCTCATCAGCTGTTGCGCGGCCTGCTCAGCCTGCGTGGGCTGCGGGCTGTAAGGGGCGAGCTGGCGCAGCGTCTGCGCGACCTCTTCAATGGAGACGGCATCGATCCACATCACGTGGATGCCAAACTTTTTCAGTTGATCGACCTGACGCTCCGGGTTGCCTCCGCGCCAGGCCAGCACCACGTCGGGCTTCAGGGCGAGGATGCGTTCGAGGTTTATCCCTTGCCAGCTGGCAACCTGCTCAATCTGCGCGGCGGCGGGGGGATAGTCGGAGTAACTGCTGACTGCAACGGGCGTGATACCGGCAGCAAAAGCCAGTTCAGTATTGGCCGGAGAGAGCGAAATAACGCGCGGCGCAGCGAAGAGCCACGCCGGCAAAAACAGAAGCAGGGCGGCGAGCGCCCTGAAAAGGGGATTACCCACGTGCCAGTTTCTGCACCAGGGTTTCAACCATCAGGCTGGACTGTTTTGCCGCCACCACCAGGAACTCATCAAAGCTCAGGTGAGACTGCTGGTCCGCCACGTCGGAGATGGCGCGAACCACCACAAACGGCACGCCAAAGTTGTGGCAAACGTGAGCGATAGCGGTCGCTTCCATCTCAACGGCAACCGCCTGCGGGAAGTTGTGGCGAATTTTTGCCAGTCCAACAGAACCGTTGATGAACGCATCGCCGCTGACAATCAGCCCGCGCACCGCGTTCAGGTTCAGCTCGCCAATGCAGGCTTCTGCCGCCAGCACCAGCTTCTCATCGGCTTTAAAGCCCGCCGGGCAGCCCGGCAACTGACCATACTCATAGCCAAAGGCGGTGACGTCGGCATCGTGATAACGCGCTTCATCAGAGACCACGATATCGCCCACTTTCAGGGTTGGCGCCAGGCCGCCTGCGGAGCCGGTATTGATAATCACATCCGGCTTGCAGTGCTCCAGCAGCAGGGTGGCGCCCATCGCGGCGGCAACTTTACCAATACCAGACTTAAGCAGGGCCACGTCTGTGCCATTCAGCGTACCGGTGTAAATTTCGCTTCCGCCAATATTCAGCGTCTGACGGTTTTCGATTTTGTCACGCAACAGCGTAACTTCTTCTTCCATTGCACCAATGATGCCAATTTTCATGGAGATACTCGCTAATGTGATAAGGCAGGAATAGGTTTACAGGGCATAGTCTATCATGGCATACACAATTGCATGACACCCCGTGCGCCTGCGTAGAGGAGAGGAAATGGACGACATCGATTTTCGCAACAAGATCAACTGGCATCGCCGGTATCGCTCACCGCAGGGCGTGAAAACCGAACATGAGATCCTGCGCATCTTCGAAAGCGATCGCGGACGTATCATCAACTCCGCCGCCATCCGGCGTTTGCAGCAGAAAACCCAGGTCTTTCCTCTTGAGCGTAACGCGGCGGTTCGCACCCGTTTAACGCACTCTATGGAAGTTCAGCAGGTCGGGCGCTATATCGCCAAAGAGATTTTAAGCCGGCTGAAAGAGCAGCGCCTGCTGGAAAAGTATGGGCTGGATGAGTTAACCGGGCCGTTTGAGAGTATCGTCGAAATGGCCTGCCTGATGCACGATATCGGCAACCCGCCGTTCGGCCATTTTGGTGAAGCGGCGATTAATGACTGGTTCCGCCAGCGCCTGGCTCCGGATGATGCCCTCGGCGAGCCGCTTGGCGACGATCGCTGTGAAGTGATGGCTCTGCGCCTGCGTGAAGGGGAGGGAAAGCTCAACGCGCTGCGCAGTAAAGTGCGCCACGATTTAAGCCACTTCGAAGGAAACGCGCAGGGTATTCGCATGGTGCATACCCTGATGCGTATGAACCTGACCTGGGCGCAGGTCGGCTGTATTTTAAAATATACCCGCCCGGCGTGGTGGGTCGGGGATCCGCCTGCCTCCCACAGCTATTTAATGAAAAAGCCCGGCTACTATTTCTCGGAAGAGGCGTACGTTGAGCGGCTGCGTAAAGAGTTAAACCTCGATACCTATAGCCGCTTTCCATTGACCTGGATAATGGAAGCCGCGGATGACATCTCCTATTGCGTGGCCGATCTCGAAGATGCGGTTGAGAAACGGATATTTTCCGCCGAGCAGCTCTATCAGCATCTTTACGAGGCGTGGGGTGAGCATGAAAAAGGATCGCTGTTTGCTCTGGTTGTCGAAAATGCGTGGGACAAATCGCGCGCGAATTCGATGAGCCGCAGCGCCGAAGATCAATTCTTTATGTATTTGCGCGTCAACACGCTTAATAAGCTGGTGCCCTATGCAGCCCAGCGCTTTATTGACAACCTGCCGCAAATCTTCAGCGGTGAATTTAACCACGCGCTGCTGGAAGATGACAGCAGCTTCAGCCAGCTGCTTGAATTATATAAAAACGTCGCCATTAAACAGGTATTCAGCCACCCCGATGTGGAGCAGCTGGAATTACAGGGCTACCGCGTTATCAGTGGGCTGCTGGAAATTTATCGACCTTTGTTGCAATTATCGCTGGCGGACTTTACCGAGCTGGTGGAAAAAGAGCGTCTGCGCCGTTTTCCGATTGAATCGCGCCTGTTCCAGAAACTGTCGACGCGCCACCGGTTAGCCTACGTCGAAGCGGTAAGCAAATTATCGCCTGATGACGAAGCCTATTCGGTGCTGGAGTATTATCACCGTTGTCGATTAATTCAGGACTATATTAGCGGAATGACGGATCTTTATTCATGGGATGAATATCGTCGTTTAATGGCGGTGGAATAATCCCGCTGAATTGTAAAGAACGACAATATTTTTTTACTTTTTCCAGAGGCTTAAGGCCTGAACTTCACGCTATAAATCGACTCTGAGTGACACATACACAGCAGTTCGCGTTAATCAGAAAAGAGATTGAGAGAGATGAAAAAAACGACGTTAGCAATGAGTGCACTGGCTTTAAGTTTAAGTTTTGCGCTGTCTCCTCTGTCTGCGACGGCAGCAGAAACAGCCTCGTCAACCACCGCAACATCGCAGCAGATGCCTAGCCTCGCACCGATGCTGGAAAAGGTGATGCCGTCAGTCGTGAGCATTAACGTTGAAGGCAGCACCACGGTGAACACACCGCGTATGCCGCGCAACTTCCAGCAATTCTTTGGTGATAACTCACCCTTCTGCCAGGACGGTTCACCGTTCCAGAGCTCTCCCTTCTGCCAGGGCGGCGGTGCACCGGATGGGCAGGGTGGCGGCCAGCAGCAGAAATTTATGGCGCTGGGCTCCGGCGTAATCATTGACGCCGCGAAAGGCTATGTTGTTACCAACAACCACGTGGTCGACAATGCCAGCACCATCAAAGTGCAGCTCAGCGACGGGCGTAAATTTGACGCCAAAGTGGTGGGCAAAGATCCGCGCTCCGATATCGCGCTGATCCAGATTCAGGATCCAAAAAACCTCACCGCCATTAAGCTTGCGGACTCCGATGCGCTGCGCGTCGGCGACTACACGGTGGCGATTGGTAACCCGTTTGGTCTTGGCGAAACCGTTACCTCCGGGATTGTCTCGGCGCTCGGCCGAAGCGGCCTGAACGCGGAAAACTATGAAAACTTTATTCAGACCGATGCCGCTATTAACCGCGGTAACTCCGGCGGCGCGCTGGTTAACCTCAACGGCGAGCTGATTGGGATTAACACCGCTATCCTCGCACCGGACGGTGGCAACATCGGTATCGGCTTTGCTATCCCGAGTAATATGGTGAAAAACCTCACCAGCCAGATGGTGCAGTACGGCCAGGTGCGCCGTGGCGAACTGGGGATTATGGGCACCGAGCTCAACTCTGAGCTGGCGAAAGCGATGAAAGTCGACGCCCAGCGCGGGGCGTTTGTCAGCCAGGTGATGCCGAACTCCGCCGCGGCGAAAGCGGGCGTCAAAGCGGGTGACGTGATTACCACGCTCAACGGCAAACCGATCAGCAGCTTTGCGGCGCTGCGCGCAGAAGTTGGTTCAATGCCGATTGGCAGCAAAGTTACGCTGGGGATGCTGCGCGACGGCAAACCGGTCAACGTGACCCTTGAACTGCAGCAGAGCAGCCAGAACCAGGTTGAATCCAGCACCATCTTCAGCGGTATCGAAGGGGCTGAGATGAGCAACAAAGGCAAAGATGGCGGCGTGGTGGTGAATGCGGTGAAACCGAATAGCCCGGCGGCGCAAATCGGCCTGAAAAAAGGTGATGTGATCCTCGGCGTAAACCAGCAGCCGGTGAAAAACATTGCTGAACTGCGCAAAATTCTCGACAGCAAACCGTCGGTGCTGGCGCTGAGTATCCAGCGCGGCGACACCTCTATCTACCTGCTGATGCAGTAATCCGCTGTAAAACCCTCTTCTCCCCAGCGGGGAAGAGGGGCTTCCTGCCCTTTTTGTGAAGCCTTCCACAACTCCACACTTCTCGCTGCCGCTTTGTGCATCCGCACAATGCGCGGGCCAATTTTCTGCCATATGCTTGGCCTCTGCACCGGGGAGGGTTACATGGCTGGCTGGCATCTTGATACCAAAATGGCACAGGATATCGTGGCGCGTACCATGCGTATCATCGATACAAACATCAACGTGATGGATGCGCGCGGGCGGATTATTGGCAGCGGCGATCGCGAGCGCATTGGGGAATTGCACGAAGGTGCGCTGCTGGTGCTGTCGCAGGGGCGCGTGGTCGATATCGACGATGCGGTGGCGCGCCATCTGCATGGCGTGCGCCAGGGCATCAACCTGCCACTGCGCCTCGAAGGGGAGATTGTCGGCGTTATCGGCCTGACCGGTGAACCCGAAACGTTACGTAAATATGGCGAGCTGGTCTGTATGACGGCGGAGATGATGCTGGAGCAGTCCCGGCTGATGCATCTGCTGGCGCAGGATAGCCGCCTGCGTGAAGAGCTGGTGATGAACCTGATTCAGGCAGAAGAGCACACGCCAGCGCTGACCGAATGGGCGCAGCGTTTAGGTATCGATCTTAATCAGCCGCGCGTGGTGGCGGTGGTGGAGGTTGATAGCGGGCAGCTGGGCGTCGACAGCGCAATGGCGGAACTTCAGCAGCTACAAAACGCCCTCACCACGCCGGAGCGCAATAATCTTATCGCCATCGTCTCCCTGACCGAAATGGTGGTGCTAAAGCCGGCGCTGAACCCGTTTGGCCGCTGGGATGCAGAAGATCACCGCAAGCGGGTTGAGCAGCTGATTACGCGGATGAAAGAGAATGGGCAACTGCGTTTTCGCGTCGCGCTGGGTAACTACTTTACCGGCCCCGGCAGTATTGCGCGCTCCTACCGCACGGCGCGTACCACCATGATGGTGGGCAAACAGCGGATGCCGGAGAGCCGCAGCTACTTCTATCAGGATTTGATGCTGCCGGTGCTGCTCGACAGCCTGCGCGGCGGCTGGCAGGCCAACGAGCTGGCGCGCCCGTTAACGCGGCTGAAAGCGATGGATAATAATGGTTTGCTGCGCCGCACGCTGACGGCGTGGTTTCGTCACAATGTGCAGCCGCTGGCGACGTCGAAGGCGCTGTTTATCCACCGTAATACGCTGGAGTATCGCCTGAATCGTATTTCGGAGCTGACCGGGCTGGATTTGGGGAATTTTGACGACAGGCTGTTGCTCTATGTGGCGTTGCAGCTGGATGAACAGCATTGAGGTTTGTTTTTGTGCCGGATGGCGCTGCGCTTATCCGGCCTACGCGATCGTGCCGGTTTGATATGGGTGAGGCGCTTATTTGGCCTGGGCGCTGCTTTTTTGCCGGATGGCGCTGCGCTTATCCGGCCTACATGATCGTGCCGGTTTGGGATGGCTCAGTAACGGGGCAAAGGCGCCATCAGGCTTAACAGGCCAGATGGCGGTGATAAAACTTATTTCCCGCGCGTCAGCTTCTCAAGATCCGATTCGATTTCACTGATCTTGTTGGTCACAACGCTTTCGAGATGGCGCAGATCGTCAAGGATCTTACGCTTCAAATCCACTTCAGTGCGATCGCGCTGGCAGATCTGATCCAGTTCATCAATCACGTAACGCAGGTTAGGGCTGATCTCCTGCACCTCTTTATAACCCTGGCCTACGCCATCGGCGACCACGGTTTTGCGCTGACGCGGATATTTGAACTTGACGCTCTTGGCGAAGAACTCGCCCCGGTCTTTATGAAAATAGATTTTAAGAATGTCGTTATTCGCTTCCTGGCGGAGGCTATAGCGATCGATTTCATCGGGATTGGTAATGCCTAAACTTTTAAGATTGTCGTACATAGCGGACCCTTAAGCTCAACATAACCTATGAATAATTAACGAAAAAATCTATTTTCGCCACTGACGTATGCAAAAAAGGCGGGCTATATCACCCTCTCCCGCACGGGGAGAGGGAAAAGGCTTAGTCGATGGTGCGCAGCAGTTCGTTAATACCAACTTTGCCGCGGGTTTTCGCATCCACTTTTTTCACGATAACCGCACAGTAGAGGCTGTATTTGCCATCTTTCGACGGCAGGTTACCGGACACCACCACTGAGCCTGCCGGTACGCGGCCATAGTGCACTTCGCCCGTTTCGCGGTCGTAAATACGGGTGCTTTGACCAATATAAACACCCATCGAGATAACCGAACCCTCTTCAACGATCACGCCTTCAACCACTTCGGAGCGCGCGCCGATGAAACAGTTATCTTCAATAATAGTCGGATTTGCCTGCAACGGTTCCAGTACGCCGCCGATACCTACACCGCCGGAGAGGTGAACGTTTTTACCGATCTGCGCGCAGGAGCCGACGGTTGCCCACGTATCTACCATTGAGCCTTCATCAACGTAAGCGCCGATGTTGACATAGGAAGGCATCAATACCGTGTTACGAGCGATATAGGCGCCCTGACGCACTGCCGCTGGCGGCACTACGCGGAAACCCTCTTTCTGGAAACGCGCTTCGTCGTAATCAGCGAACTTCATCGGCACTTTATCGAAGTAGCGGCTCTCCGCACCGTCGATAACCTGGTTATCGTTAATGCGGAAAGAGAGCAGAACCGCTTTTTTCAGCCACTGGTGGGTGACCCACTGGCCGTCGATTTTTTCTGCGACACGCAGCGCGCCGGAGTCAAGCAGGGCGATAACCTGGTTGACCGCTTCACGGGTCACGGTATCGGCATTGGCCGGGGTGATTTCTGCGCGGCGCTCGAAAGCGGCTTCAATAACGTTCTGTAACTGCTGCATTGTTAAACTCTTTCCATCTTGTGTAAAAAAATAATCACCCTTTATCGTTTGGATTGAGGGCCTCTGTCAACCGTTGTTGTACCTCCTTTTGCAGCGCATTATTAAGGCCACGCCGGTCGGCGGTAGCGATTATGAATAAATCTTCTACTCGCTCGCCAATGGTTGTAATTCTTGCGCCGTGCAGCGAAATTCCAAGGTCGGCAAAAATCTGCCCGACCCGCGCCAGCAGCCCTGGCTGGTCAAGCGCAATCAACTCCAGGAACGATTTTCTGTCCGTATGGGTCGGCAGGAAATTCACTTCGGTATCGACGGTAAAGTGGCGCAGCTTGGCCGGTTGACGACGCGGCTGCGGCGGCTGCCAGGTATGCTGGGTGATCGCCTGCTTCAAGCCGAAACAGATCGCCTCGTGACGATCGGCAGAGAGCGGGCTACCGTCCGGCTCCAGCACAATAAAGGTGTCCATCGCCATGCCGTCGCGGGTGGTAAAGACCTGCGCGTCATGGACGCTGAGATTGCGGCGATCCAGCTCGGCGCAGACGGCGGCAAAGAGATAGGGGCGATCCGGACTCCAGATAAAGATCTCGGTTCCACCGCGCGTCGCCTGCGGACTCAACAGGATCAGCGGCTTGGTCAGATCGTGTTGCAGCAGATGCCGCGCGTGCCAGGCGAGCTGGTTTGGGCTGTGGCGGACAAAGTAGTTGGCGCGACAACGCGCCCAAATCTGGTGCAGCCGCTCCTCATTAATATTATCCATGCGCAGCAGCGCCAGCGCCTGCAACTGGTGATGACGCACGCGCTCGCGCATATCCGGCGTGTTCTGCATCCCACGGCGCAGCTGTTTTTCAGTAGCGAAATAGAGCTCGCGCAACAGGCTCTGCTTCCAGCTGTTCCACAACGTTTCGTTGGTCGCGCAGATATCCGCCACCGTCAGGCAGATCAGGAAGCGCAGGCGGTTCTCCGTTTGCACCTCTTCGGCAAACTGCTTAATCACCTCCGGATCCTGAATATCACGGCGCTGCGCGGTGACCGACATCAACAGATGGTGGCGCACCAGCCAGGCGACCAGCTGCGTTTCCCGCGAGTTCAGGCCGTGAAGCTCAGCGAACTTCAGCACATCCTGCGCCCCCAGCACCGAGTGGTCGCCGCCGCGCCCTTTGGCGATATCGTGAAACAGCGCCGCAATCAGAATCAGCTCCGGGTGGGTCAGACGCGGCCAGAGCTCCACGCAGAGCGGGTGCTTGCTGCGCGTCTCCTCTTTGGCAAAACTCTCCAGCTTCAGCAGGACGCGAATGGTGTGCTCATCGACGGTATAGGCGTGAAAAAGGTCGAACTGCATCTGGCCGACAATATGCGACCACTGCGGCATATAGGCCCACAGCACGCTGTGGCGATGCATTGGCAATAATCCACGGCTCACCGCGCCCGGATGGCGCAGCATGCTGAGGAAGATTGTGCGCGCTTCCGGAATGTAGCAGAGCGGCTGAGTTAAATGGCGGCGCGCATGGCGCAAGTGACGCAGGGTGGTGGAGTAGATGCCGGTAATGGCGCTGTTACGCACCATAATTGCGAACATGCGTAAAATCGCCTGCGGCTCGCGGATAAACAGCGTCTCATCGCGCAGATCGATAAGCGTGCCGCGCAGCTGAAACTCATCATCGATTGGGCGCGGTTTTTCGTCAGGCGTCAGGGCCAGAATCGCCTCATCAAAGAGTTGCAGCAGCATATGGTTAAGTTCCGACACGCGGCGCGTGACGCGGAAGAAATCCTTCATCATATGCTCAACGGGCTGATTGCCGTCGCCGACATAGTTGAGACGCTGCGCCACGCTGAGCTGGCGATCGAATAGCAGACGGTTATCGTAGCGCGTCACTTCCAGATGCAGGGCGAAGCGAATGCGCCACAGCAGATGCAGGCACTCATTCAGTTCGTTGCGTTCCGCTTCGGTCAGAAAGCCGAAGCCGACCATCTCATTAAGCGAGGTAGCGCCAAAATGGCGGCGCGCGACCCACTGTAAGGTATGAATATCGCGCAGGCCCCCCGGGCTGCTTTTAATATCGGGCTCAAGGTTATAGCTGGTGCCGTGATAGCGCTGATGGCGCTCGTTCTGCTCCACCACTTTTGCCGGAAAGAAGGTCTCCGACGGCCAGAAATTGTCGCTGAAGATATGTTTTTGCAGTTCCAGAAACAGCGCGACATCGCCGACCAGCAGGCGTGATTCGATAAGGTTGGTGGCGACAGTGAGATCTGATAACCCCTCCTGCAGACACTCATCCAGCGTGCGCACGCTGTGACCCACCTCCAGCTTCACATCCCACAGCAGGGTCAGCAGTTCACCGATCTTTTGCGCCTGCTCATCCGGCAGCTTATTGCGGCTGAGGATCAGCAGATCGATATCGGATAAGGGATGCAGCTCGCCGCGGCCATAACCGCCAACGGCCACCAGCGCGGTATCACCCGCATCGCCAAAGCCATATTGCAGCCACAAGCGCTGCAACAGCTGATCGATAAATTCGGTGCGCGCCTCAATTAACTGCTCGGCCGAGATCCCGGCGTCAAACACCTGCCCCAGCCACTGCTGAAAAGCATCGATGCGCGCTTTGATGGTGGCGCAGTGCAGCTCCTCTGCGGGCCACACTCCGGGATGTTCAGGCTGGCCGGGAAGGGTGGGCTGAACGCTGCTGACAAATTGTTCGGAAGAGATATTGCTCATGATTAGCCACCCAGTTGGCGTGCGGATCCACTGCAAAACAAAGTAAAAGAGATGGATGGAAATGAAAAGTCGTTTATATGTATGACCCGGCCGGAAAGCGGGCAAAAAAAACGGCCCGCGAAGCGGACCGTTATGGCAGGCAGAGAGGCGCTATCAGGCGGCGGTCAGCACAGCCTCGATGGTGTCATCTTTACGCAGCGTGAGGATCTCACAGCCGGTTTCAGTGACAACAATGGTGTGCTCATACTGCGCAGAGAGGCTGCGATCTTTGGTTTTCACCGTCCAGCCATCTTTCATGGTACGAATGCGGTAATCACCGGCATTAACCATCGGCTCGATGGTAAAGGTCATACCCGCTTTCAGCACTACGCCGCCGTCATCAGCATCGTAATGCAGCACCTGCGGCTCTTCGTGGAAGCCGCGACCAATGCCGTGACCGCAATATTCGCGCACCACGGAGAAGCCTTCGCCTTCAACATATTTCTGGATAGCTGCACCGAGCGTGCGCAGGCGAATACCCGGTTTTACCATGCGCAGCGCCAGGTAGAGGCTATCCTGGGTGACGCGGCAGAGGCGCTCGCCAAGAATGGTCGGTTTACCGACGATAAACATCTTTGAGGTGTCGCCGTGATACTCATCTTTAATGACGGTGACGTCGATATTGACCACATCGCCATCTTTCAGCAGTTTTTCGTCATCCGGGATGCCGTGGCAAACTACTTCATTAATTGAGATACAGACCGATTTCGGGAAGCCGTGGTAGCCCAGGCAGGCCGAAACGGCGTGTTGCTCATTAACGATGTAATCGTTACAGATGCGGTCCAGTTCGCCGGTGCTGACGCCGGGTTTAATGTGCGGTTCGATCATTTCAAGCACTTCGGCGGCGAGACGGCCGGCAACGCGCATTTTTTCAATTTCTTCAGGTGTTTTAATAGAGATAGCCATGAGAAGTGTCCATCAGTGTCGATTTTCTCGACTATACCAGGAGTAGTGCTGTCAATGGTAACAGTCGGGCAAGCGTTGTGCCAAATTGAGAATCGTTAACAGCACGCTGCGGTAACAACTATTGGTGTCCTGCTCGCTTTTGTGATATAAAGCGCGCCGGACTTCCGTTCCTGTTTTGGAATGGGAGCCACAAATCTCACTTTGTGTAATAACACACACGTATCGGCACATATTCCGGGGTGCCCTTCGGGGTCGGTAATATGGGATACGTGGAGGCATAACCCCAACTTTTATATAGAGGTTTTAATCATGGCAACTGTTTCCATGCGCGACATGCTCAAGGCTGGTGTTCACTTTGGTCACCAGACCCGTTACTGGAACCCGAAAATGAAGCCTTTCATCTTCGGCGCGCGTAACAAAGTTCACATCATCAACCTTGAGAAGACTGTACCGATGTTCAACGAAGCCCTGGCTGAGCTGAACAAGATCTCTGCTCGTAAAGGCAAGATCCTGATCGTTGGTACTAAACGCGCTGCAAGCGAAGCGGTGAAAGAAGCAGCTCAGAATTGCGATCAGTTCTTCGTGAACCATCGCTGGCTGGGCGGCATGCTGACTAACTGGAAAACCGTTCGTCAGTCCATCAAACGTCTGAAAGACCTGGAAACTCAGTCTCAGGACGGCACCTTCGACAAGCTGACCAAGAAAGAAGCGCTGATGCGCACTCGTGAGCTGGACAAGCTGGAAAACAGCCTGGGCGGTATCAAAGACATGGGCGGCCTGCCGGACGCACTGTTTGTTATCGACGCTGACCACGAGCACATCGCAATCAAAGAAGCAAACAACCTGGGTATCCCGGTATTTGCTATCGTTGATACCAACTCCGATCCGGACGGCGTTGACTTCGTTATCCCGGGTAACGACGATGCAATCCGTGCTGTTAGCCTGTACCTGAATGCCGTTGCTGCTACCGTTCGTGAAGGCCGTTCTTCTGATCTGGCTACTCAGGCGGAAGAAAGCTTCGTAGAAGCTGAGTAATAAGGCACGCTCGCTGAGCCCCTTATTGAGCAGGTAGTACCGAGTTTGGTTAGGGGGCCTGTTTATGGCCCCCTTTTTCACTTTCAAGCCTGTTTGGTTCCTGGAACCGGGCAGGTCATATCTCTCCCGAGGATTAAAGAATGGCTGAAATTACCGCATCCCTGGTAAAAGAGCTGCGTGAACGTACTGGCGCAGGCATGATGGACTGTAAAAAAGCGCTGACCGAAGCAAGCGGCGACATCGAGCTGGCAATCGAGAACATGCGTAAGTCCGGTGCGATCAAAGCGGCGAAAAAAGCGGGCAACGTTGCTGCTGACGGCGTGATCATCACCAAAATCGACGGCACCTACGGCATCATTCTGGAAGTTAACTGCCAGACTGACTTCGTTGCTAAAGATGCTGGTTTCCAGGCATTTGCTAACAAAGTTCTGGACGCTGCTGTTGCTGGCAAAATCACCGACGTTGAAGTTCTGAAAACGCAGTTCGAAGAAGAGCGCGTTGCACTGGTTGCTAAAATCGGTGAGAACATCAATATCCGTCGCGTTTCTTCCCTGGAAGGCGAAGTACTGGGCTCTTACCAGCACGGCGCGCGTATCGGTGTTCTGGTTGCGGCGAAAGGCGCAGATCAGGAGCTGGTTAAGCAGCTGGCTATGCACGTTGCTGCAAGCAAGCCGGAATTCGTTAAGCCGGAAGACGTGTCTGCTGAAGTGGTTGAGAAAGAGTACCAGGTTCAGCTGGACATCGCCATGCAGTCTGGCAAGCCGAAAGAGATCGCAGAGAAAATGGTTGAAGGCCGCATGAAGAAATTCACCGGCGAAGTTTCTCTGACCGGCCAGCCTTTCGTAATGGACCCGAGCAAAACCGTTGGCCAGCTGCTGAAAGAGCACAACGCTGACGTGACTGGCTTCATCCGCTTCGAAGTGGGCGAAGGCATCGAGAAAGTTGAGACTGACTTCGCAGCAGAAGTTGCTGCCATGTCCAAGCAGTCTTAATCAATAAAAGGAGCCGCCTGAGGGCGGCTTCTTTTTATGTCCTTCATCTGAAAAACAGCCAGCACACTAGTGTTAGCGCTGACAGGCGACGTATCATAGCGCCAGATTAAACCCGTCTAATTGTTCACAGTCTCAGGAAAGAAACATGGCTACCAATGCAAAACCCATCTACAAACGCATTCTGCTTAAGCTGAGTGGCGAGGCGCTTCAGGGCTCTGAAGGTTTCGGTATCGACGCAAGCATTCTTGACCGTATGGCGCAGGAAATTAAAGAACTGGTTGAACTGGGTATTCAGGTTGGCGTAGTCATTGGCGGGGGTAACCTGTTCCGTGGTGCGGGCCTGGCGAAAGCGGGGATGAACCGTGTTGTGGGCGATCACATGGGTATGCTGGCAACAGTGATGAACGGCCTGGCAATGCGTGATGCTCTGCATCGTGCCTATGTGAACGCGCGCCTGATGTCCGCATTCCCGTTAAACGGCGTGTGTGACAACTACAGCTGGGCTGAAGCAATCAGCCTGCTGCGTAATAACCGCGTAGTGATTTTCAGCGCCGGTACCGGTAACCCGTTCTTCACCACCGACTCCGCAGCCTGCCTGCGCGGTATCGAAATCGAAGCCGATGTGGTGCTGAAAGCGACCAAAGTGGACGGCGTCTATACCGCCGATCCGGTGCTGGATCCGACCGCAACCCTCTGCGAGCGCCTCTCCTATACTGAAGTGCTTGAGAAAGAGCTGAAAGTGATGGATCTGGCCGCCTTTACCCTGGCCCGCGACCATAAATTACCGATTCGCGTGTTCAATATGAACAAACCAGGCGCGCTGCGCCGCGTGGTAATGGGCGAAAAAGAGGGCACATTGATTACGGAATAATTCCCGTAAGCAATAAATAAAGGTAAGATTCCGCTTTAATTTATCCAGCAGAACGTTCCGGCATCTTTACGATGCCATCATGGGAACAAGGCTATACTTAGCACAACCGCCGTATGGCCTGTCTGCGACAAGATTTCAAGGATCCGTAACGTGATTAGCGATATCAGAAAAGATGCTGAAGTACGCATGGAAAAATGCGTAGAATCCTTCAAAACCCAAATCAGCAAAGTCCGTACCGGCCGCGCTTCTCCGAGCCTGCTGGACGGCATCGTTGTGGAATATTACGGTACGCCGACGCCGCTGCGTCAGCTGGCCAGCGTAACGGTAGAAGACTCCCGTACTCTGAAAATCAACGTCTTCGATCGCTCGATGAGCCCGGCCGTTGAAAAAGCGATCCTCACCTCCGATCTGGGTCTGAACCCAAGCTCTGCGGGCAGCGATATTCGCGTTCCGCTGCCGGCACTGACCGAAGAGCGCCGTAAAGATCTGATCAAAGTGGTGCGCGGTGAAGCTGAGCAGGCCCGTGTTGCCGTGCGCAACGTGCGCCGTGACGCTAACGATAAAGTGAAAGCACTGCTGAAAGACAAAGAGATCAGCGAAGATGATGACCGCCGTTCTCAGGATGACGTGCAGAAGCTGACCGACGCTGCGATCAAGAAAGTTGACGCGGCGCTGGCGGACAAAGAAGCGGAACTGATGCAGTTCTGATTCGATACAAACCGACTAAAACGCCGTCCAGAGAGCCGTGCAAGCGGCTTGCTGACGGCGTTTTTGCTTTCCCCCCTTGCAACGTTGCGAGCGTTTCATGAAGCATTTAACTCTTCTGGGCTCAACGGGTTCCATAGGTTGCAGCACGCTTGCTGTGGTTCGTCATAATCCCGATCGTTTCATCGTCACCGCGCTGGTCGCGGGAAAAAATGTCGCGCGCATGGTGGAGCAGTGCCTCGAGTTCTCTCCGCGCTATGCGGTGATGGATGACGCTGACAGCGCGCAGCAGCTACAGCGCACCCTGAGCGAGCATGGCAGCCGTACGGAAGTGCTGAGCGGCCAGCAGGCCGCCTGTGAGATGGCGGCGCTTGATGAGGTCGATCAGGTGATGGCCGCTATCGTCGGCGCAGCCGGATTATTGCCAACGCTTGCCGCTATTCGTGCCGGTAAAAGCGTACTGCTTGCCAATAAAGAGTCGCTTGTTACCTGCGGCCGCCTGTTTATGGAGGCGGTAAAAGAGAGCAGGGCGCAGCTGCTGCCGGTCGACAGCGAGCATAATGCGATTTTTCAGAGTTTGCCGGAACCAATCCAGCATAACCTGGGGTACGCTGATCTCGAACAGAATGGCGTATCGTCTATTCTGCTTACCGGGTCTGGTGGCCCATTCCGGGAGACGCCGATGGCGGATCTGGCGCTAATGACGCCGGATCAGGCTTGTCGCCATCCGAACTGGTCGATGGGGCGTAAAATCTCCGTTGATTCCGCCACCATGATGAATAAAGGTCTGGAATACATTGAAGCACGCTGGTTATTTAATGCCGCTGCCCGCCAGATGGAAGTGCTGATTCACCCGCAATCGGTGATCCACTCCATGGTGCGTTATCAGGATGGCAGTGTGTTGGCGCAGTTGGGTGAACCGGATATGCGAACACCCATCGCACACACGATGGCCTGGCCGGAGCGTGTGTCGTCAGGTGTCAACGCCCTTGATTTCTGCAAGCTGAGCGCATTGACTTTTGCCGCCCCCGATTTCGATCGTTATCCCTGTCTGAAGCTGGCGATTGACGCCTCCAGCGAGGGTCAGGCGGCGACAACCGCGCTAAATGCAGCGAATGAAGTGGCCGTTTCGGCTTTCCTGGCATCCGCTATTCGTTTCACTGATATTGCCGCTCTCAATCTCTCTGTGCTGGAACAGATGGATTTACGTGAACCGCAGAGTATTGATGACGTTCTGGCCGTCGATGTACTGGCACGAGAGATTGCGCAAAAACAAGTGATGCGCTTCGCAAGCTAGTGATAATGCTGTCCGGAGTGACGGTGCTATTTGTTAGCGTAGGGCTTCAGTGATATAGTCTGCGCCACAAAATTGCCGCTTTTTATTATGGCGAATTGTGTAAGCCGTGGTTTGCGCGGCTTTTTTGTGTGAAGGCTTTTGTATTCCTGAGTACCGCTAAATCCTTTTCAGGGACTAAAACGCGTTATGTTGTCTGCTAACCAACCGATAAGCGAAAATTTGCCAACGCATGGCTGCCGCCATGTAGCGATAATTATGGATGGCAATGGTCGCTGGGCAAAAAGGCAGGGGAAACTCCGTGCCTTTGGACACAGAGCGGGAGCGAAATCCGTTCGCCGCGCAGTCTCTTTTGCCGCCAACAATGGTATCGACGCGCTGACGCTGTATGCTTTTAGTAGCGAAAACTGGAACCGTCCGGCGCAGGAAGTGAGCGCGCTGATGGAACTGTTTGTGTGGGCGCTGGATAGCGAAGTGAAAAGCCTGCACCGCCATAATGTTCGTTTACGCATTATTGGCGATACCAGCCGGTTTAATGCGCGTTTGCAGGAGCGAATCCGCAAAGCGGAAGCGTTAACCGCCCAGAACAGCGGGCTAACGTTAAATATCGCCGCCAACTACGGTGGGCGTTGGGATATCGTTCAGGGAGTTCGGCATTTAGCTGAGCAAGTGCAGGAAGGGCTGTTGCGCCCGGACGAAATAGATGAAGAGACGCTGAACAAGCAAGTCTGCATGCATGAGCTGGCTCCCGTTGATTTAGTGATTAGGACGGGCGGCGAACATCGCATAAGTAATTTTTTACTTTGGCAAATTGCCTATGCCGAACTTTACTTTACTGATGTTCTTTGGCCTGATTTTGATGAACAAGACTTTGAAGGTGCGCTGAATGCCTTTGCTAATCGAGAGCGTCGTTTCGGTGGTACCGAGCCTGGTGGCGACAAAGCCTGATGGGGGTTGCTTTTGCTGAAGTATCGCCTGATTTCTGCGTTTGTATTGATACCCATTGTTATCGCGGCGCTTTTTTTGCTGCCACCGGTGGGATTTGCGATTATCACTCTCGCCGTCTGCATGCTCGCCGCATGGGAATGGGGTCAGCTGAGCGGCTTAACCTCGCGCACGCAGCGCGTGTGGCTGGCGGTGCTCTGTGGGCTGCTGTTAGCGCTGATGCTGTTTACGCTGCCGGAGTATCATCACAACGTTCACCAGCCGCTGGTTGAAGGCTCGCTTTGGGCCTCTCTGGTGTGGTGGCTGGCGGCATTGGGGCTGGTGCTGGGTTATCCGGCCTCTGCGGCGCTGTGGCGCAACTCTAAAGCGCTGCGCCTGCTGTTTGGCGTTCTCACCATCATTCCCTTCTTCTGGGGCATGCTGGCGCTGCGGGTCTGGCACTATGAGGTCAACCCCTACAGCGGCGCAATCTGGTTGCTCTACGTCATGATCCTTGTCTGGGGCGCGGACTCGGGTGCTTATATGTTTGGCAAACTGTTTGGCAAACATAAGCTGGCACCGAAGGTATCGCCCGGTAAAACCTGGCAGGGTTTCCTCGGCGGGTTGCTGACCGCAGGGATCATCTCATGGGGCTACGGCGCATGGGCCAACCTCGAAGTGGCGCACTCAACGCTGCTGATCTGCTCTGTGGTGGCCGCGCTTGCTTCGGTGCTGGGCGATTTAACCGAGAGCATGTTCAAGCGTGAAGCCGGCATTAAAGATAGTGGTCATCTTATTCCAGGCCACGGCGGTATACTGGATCGCATTGACAGCCTGACGGCGGCGGTTCCCGTATTTGCCTGTCTGTTACTGCTGGTTTTCAGGACGATTTGACGGAAGGTTTTATGCTGAGCATTCTCTGGAATCTGGCGGCGTTCATTATTGCGCTTGGTGTTTTGATCACGGTGCATGAATTTGGCCATTTCTGGGTTGCTCGCCGCTGCGGCGTCCGCGTCGAGCGCTTCTCCATTGGTTTTGGTAAAGCGCTCTGGCGCCGCTTCGATAAGCAGGGCACCGAATTTGTTATCGCCCTGATCCCGCTGGGCGGCTACGTCAAAATGCTCGATGAGCGCGTCGAGCCGGTCGCCCCGGAGATGCGCCACTTCGCGTTTAACAACAAAACCGTTGGCCAGCGCGCCGCGGTGATCGCGGCGGGTCCCATCGCCAACTTCATCTTCGCTATCTTCGCCTACTGGCTGGTGTTTATCATCGGCGTCCCTGGCGTTCGCCCGGTAATTGGTGAAATAACGCCCAACTCTATCGCTGCAAGCGCGCAAATTGCACCCGGCACGGAACTTAAAGCCATTGACGGTATCGAAACGCCTGATTGGGATGCAGTGCGCTTACAGCTGGTGTCAAAAATCGGTGACAGTCAGACGACCGTCAGCGTGGCACCTTTCGGCAGTAACAATCGACAGGATAAAGTGCTGGACCTGCGCCACTGGACCTTTGCGCCTGATAAGGACGATCCGGTGATGTCGCTGGGGATTCGGCCGCGCTCCGCGCAGCTGGAACCGGTGCTCGCTGAAGTCCAGAGCGGTTCCGCCGCCAGCAAAGCAGGTTTGCAAGCAGGCGACAGGATCGTTAAAGTCGAGGGTCAGCAGTTAACGCAGTGGACCACCTTTGTCACGCTGGTGCGGGACAACCCCGGTAAGGCGTTAGCGTTAGACGTGGACAGGCAGGGGACTCCCTTGTCCGTCACACTGGTACCGGATACAAAACCCGGTAACAAGGCAGAGGGTTTTGCGGGCGTGGTGCCCAAAATTATCCCGCTGCCGGATGAATATAAGACAGTACGCCAGTACGGGCCTTTCAGCGCCATCGCCGAAGCCACGGGTAAAACCTGGCAGTTGATGAAGCTGACGGTCAGTATGTTGGGGAAATTGATCACCGGTGATGTAAAACTGAACAACCTCAGTGGGCCGATCTCTATCGCCCAGGGGGCTGGGATGTCAGCAGAGTTCGGGTTGATTTACTACCTGATGTTCCTCGCTTTGATAAGCGTGAACTTAGGCATTATCAACTTGTTCCCGCTCCCCGTTTTAGACGGCGGACATCTGCTGTTTTTAGCGATTGAGAAGCTGAAAGGCGGACCGGTATCCGAGCGAGTTCAAGACTTTAGTTATCGCATTGGCTCTATTTTGCTGGTGTTGTTAATGGGGCTTGCACTTTTCAATGATTTCTCTCGCTTGTAAGAGAGTTTGTTAGGAAGAACGCATAATAACGATGGCGATGAAAAAGTTGCTCATAGCGTCGCTGCTGTTTAGCAGCGCCACCGTATACGGTGCTGAAGGGTTCGTAGTGAAGGATATTCATTTCGAAGGCCTACAGCGTGTCGCCGTTGGTGCGGCCCTCCTCAGTATGCCAGTACGTCCAGGCGATACGGTGAATGATGAAGACATCAGTAACACCATTCGCGCACTGTTTGCCACTGGCAACTTTGAGGATGTTCGTGTCCTGCGTGATGGCGATACCCTTCTCGTTCAGGTGAAAGAACGCCCGACAATCGCCAGCATCACCTTCTCCGGCAACAAGTCGGTAAAAGATGACATGCTGAAACAGAACCTTGAGACTTCTGGCGTGCGTGTTGGCGAATCACTGGATCGCACCACCCTCTCCGATATTGAAAAAGGGCTGGAAGATTTCTACTACAGCGTCGGTAAATACAGCGCCAGCGTAAAAGCTGTCGTCACGCCGCTGCCGCGTAACCGCGTCGATCTTAAGCTGGTCTTCCAGGAGGGGGTCTCCGCGCAGATCCAGCAGATCAATATCGTCGGTAACCACGCGTTTTCGACCGAACAGCTGATCTCTAACTTCCAGCTGCGCGATGAAGTGCCATGGTGGAACGTGGTCGGCGATCGTAAATACCAGAAGCAGAAGCTGGCGGGCGATCTTGAAACCCTGCGCAGCTACTACCTGGATCGCGGTTATGCCCGTTTCAACATTGATTCGACGCAGGTCAGCCTGACGCCGGACAAAAAAGGCATCTACATTACCGTTAACGTCACCGAAGGCGATCAGTACAAGCTTTCTGGCGTGCAGGTTGCCGGCAATCTGGCGGGCCACTCAGCGGAAATTGAAGGCCTGACCAAAATTCAGCCGGGCGAGCTCTACAACGGCACCAAAGTGACCAAAATGGAAGACGATATTAAAAAGCTTCTGGGTCGCTATGGTTATGCCTATCCGCGCGTACAGTCTCAGCCTGAGATTAATGACGCCGATAAGACCGTTAAGCTGCATATCAACGTCGATGCGGGTAACCGTTTCTACGTGCGTAAGATCCGCTTTGAAGGCAATGACACCTCGAAAGATACCGTTCTGCGTCGCGAAATGCGCCAGATGGAAGGGGCATGGCTCGGCAGCGATCTGGTCGATCAGGGTAAAGAGCGTCTGAACCGTCTCGGCTACTTTGAAACTGTCGATAGCGAAACGCAGCGTGTTCCGGGCAGCCCGGACCAGGTTGATGTGGTCTACAAAGTTAAAGAGCGTAACACCGGTAGCTTCAACTTTGGTGTCGGTTACGGCACGGAGAGCGGCGTTAGCTTCCAGGTCGGCGTGCAGCAGGATAACTGGTTAGGTACCGGTTACTCTGTCGGCATCAGCGGCACCAAGAACGACTACCAGACCTACTCGGAACTCTCGGTTACCAACCCGTATTTCACGGTTGATGGCGTGAGCCTCGGCGGTCGTCTGTTCTACAACGACTTTAAAGCGGACGACGCGGACCTCTCATCCTACACCAACAAAAGTTATGGTCTGGATGGCACGCTCGGGTTCCCGATCAACGAATACAACACGCTGCGCACCGGCTTAGGCTACGTGCACAACAGCCTGTCGAAGATGCAGCCGCAGATCGCCATGTGGCGTTATCTCGATTCCGTGGGGCAGAATGCCAGCACCAAAGATGACAGCAACGGCTACTCGGCGGATGATTTCACCTTCAACTATGGCTGGACGTATAACAACCTTGACCGCGGTTACTTCCCGACGAAAGGTTCACGCGTCAACCTGAACGGTAAAGTGACGATTCCGGGCTCCGATAACGAGTTCTACAAAGTCACTGTCGATACCGCGTCCTACTTCCCGATTGACGACGATCACAAATGGGTGGTTCTGGGTCGTACACGTTGGGGCTATGGCGACGGTATCGGTAGCAAAGAAATGCCGTTCTATGAGAACTTCTATGCAGGTGGTTCCAGCACCGTGCGCGGCTTCCAGTCCAATAACATTGGTCCGAAAGCGGTCTACTACGGCGGCAGCGGTCTGGAAAACTGTAACACTACCACGTCGAAATTCTGTAAGTCTGACGATGCGGTGGGCGGTAACGCAATGGGTGTTGTCAGCGCCGAGCTGATCACGCCAACGCCGTTTATCAGCGAGAAGTATGCTAACTCTGTACGTACCTCCTTCTTCTGGGATGCGGGCAGCGTATGGGATACGAACTGGCAAAATACCGCGGAGATGAAAGCGCTGGGTATTCCGGATTATAGCGATCCGAGCAATATCCGCATGTCTGCCGGTATCGCATTACAATGGATGTCCCCATTGGGGCCGTTGGTCTTCTCCTACGCCCAGCCGTTTAAAAAGTACGATGGAGACAAAGCGGAGCAGTTCCAGTTTAACATCGGTAAAACCTGGTAACGCCGCACTGCAAAGGAATGCGCAAGCAGTGTAGTGATGGCTGCGGCTTCGAAGAAGCCCAGCCTCGCAAAGAGCTGTACCTCCGGGTACAAACGGGATGGTAAGGAGTTAATTGTGAAAAAGTTGTTATTAGCTGCAGGTTTAAGTCTGGCAATGGCCGCGTCGGCTCAAGCTGCTGACAAAATTGCGATTGTTGATATGGGTAACCTGTTACAGCAGGTCGCACAGACTTCCGGCGTTTCTCAGACCATGAAAAACGAATTCGGCGGCCGTGCCAACGAACTGCAGAGCATGGAGTCCGACCTGCAAGCAAAAGCACAGCGTTTGCAGCGCGACGGTTCTACCATGAAAGCGAGCGAACGCAGCAAGCTGGAAAAAGATATCACTTCCGGTCGCCAGGCATTCGCTCAGAAAGCGCAGGCTTTTGAGCAGGATCAGGCTCGCCGCTCTAACGAAGAGCGCGGCAAGCTGGTCACCCGCATCCAGTCCGCAGTGAAGAAAGTTGCTGCCGATCAGGGTGTGGATCTGGTTATCCCTGCCAATGCCGTTATTTACAACAGCAATGATGTGAAAGACATCACCGCTGATGTACTGAAACAGGTTAAATAAGTAATGCCTTCAATTCGACTCGCTGATTTAGCTCAGCAGTTGGATGCAGAATTACACGGTGATGGCGATATCGTCATCACCGGCGTTGCGTCCATGCAATCTGCCGAAGCAGGTCATATCACTTTCATGGTAAATCCTAAATACCGTGAACACCTGGCCGCATGCCAGGCCTCTGCCGTTGTAATGACGCAGGACGATCTTCCTTTTGCCCACAGCGCCGCACTGGTCGTGAAGAACCCTTATCTGACCTACGCGCGTATGGCACAAATTCTTGATACCACGCCGCAGCCTGCGCAGAACATCGCGCCTGGCGCCGTTATCGATCCGACCGCGACGCTGGGCAGCAATGTCTCTATCGGCGCGAATGCGGTGATTGAATCCGGGGTGACCCTCGGCGACAACGTCGTGATCGGTCCTGGCTGCTTCGTGGGGAAAAATACGAAAATTGGCGCAGGATCGCGTCTTTGGGCCAACGTATCTATTTACCATGAGATTGAAATTGGTGAGAACTGCCTGGTTCAATCGGGGACGGTAATAGGTTCGGACGGCTTTGGTTATGCTAACGATCGCGGAAATTGGGTGAAAATCCCGCAACTTGGTCGCGTAATCATCGGCAACAATGTCGAGATTGGCGCATGTACCACCATCGACCGCGGCGCGCTTGATGACACCCGTATCGGTAACGGCGTAATTATCGATAACCAGTGTCAGATTGCACATAACGTTGTGATTGGCGACAATACCGCCGTTGCCGGTGGCGTCATCATGGCAGGCAGCCTGAAAATTGGCCGTTACTGCATGATTGGCGGAGCCAGCGTAATCAACGGGCATATGGAAATTTGCGACAAGGTTACGGTAACGGGGATGGGTATGGTGATGCGTCCTATCACTGAGCCAGGCATTTATTCTTCCGGCATTCCGTTACAACCCAATAAAACGTGGCGAAAAACCGCAGCCCTGGTGATGAATATCGACGAGATGAGTAAGCGTTTGAAAGCTGTCGAACGCAAGATAAATCAACAAGACGACTAATTCATTCACCTGACGCTTGTACACAAAAGCGTTCGGGTTAACAGAAAAAGCGACAAAACGCCTCTGCAACTCGACGCATAAAGTGTATATACTCCCCGGCCTGTTGGCATTCTCAGGAATGTCGCGGGCCGTGTTATTATTGCTTTTTTGTATATTTAGACAGGAAGAGTATTTTGACTACTGACACTCATACTCTGCACATTGAAGAGATCCTGGAGCTTCTGCCGCACCGCTACCCGTTCTTACTGGTAGATCGTGTGCTGGATTTTGAAGAGGGTCGTTTTCTGCGCGCAGTCAAAAATGTTACGGTAAACGAACCGTTTTTCCAGGGCCACTTCCCTGGCAAACCGATTTTCCCGGGCGTGCTGATCCTCGAAGCAATGGCGCAGGCAACCGGTATTCTGGCGTTTAAAAGCGTTGGTAAACTGGAACCGGGTGAGCTGTACTACTTCGCCGGTATCGACGAAGCGCGCTTCAAGCGCCCCGTTGTGCCTGGCGACCAAATGATCATGGAAGTCACTTTCGAGAAAACGCGCCGTGGCGTGACCCGCTTTAAAGGGGTTGCTATGGTTGACGGTAAAGTTGTTTGTGAAGCTACTATGATGTGTGCACGTAGCCGGGAGGCCTGATACGTGATTGATAAAACCGCCTTTATTCATCCTACCGCCATTGTTGAAGAGGGTGCCGTCATTGGCGCCAACGTTCATATTGGCCCGTTTTGTATTGTGGGACCTCACGTCGAAATCGGCGAAGGGACCGTACTGAAATCTCACGTTGTTGTTAACGGCCACACCAAAATCGGTCGTGATAACGAGATTTATCAGTTCGCCTCCATCGGTGAAGTGAACCAGGATCTGAAATATGCTGGTGAACCGACCCGCGTGGAAATTGGCGATCGCAACCGCATTCGCGAAAGCGTCACCATCCATCGTGGCACAGTACAGGACGCTGGACTGACGAAGGTGGGCAGCGATAACTTACTGATGATCAACTCGCACGTTGCGCATGACTGCATTATCGGTAACCGCTGCATCCTCGCGAATAATGCAACGCTGGGCGGCCACGTCACAATCGGTGATTTTGCGATCATCGGTGGCATGACGGCAGTTCACCAGTTCTGCATTATTGGCGAGCACGTGATGGTTGGCGGCTGCTCCGGCGTCGCGCAGGACGTACCGCCTTATGTCATTGCTCAGGGCAACCATGCCACGCCGTATGGCGTGAACATCGAAGGCCTGAAACGCCGTGGCTTCAGCCGCGAAGCGCTGGTGGCTATCCGTAACGCGTACAAATTGCTCTATCGCAGCGGTAAAACGCTCGACGAAGCAAAACCGGAGATTGCCGAGCTTGCTGCGAAGCACCCGGAAGTTGATGCGTTTATGCAGTTCTTTGAGCGCTCGACGCGTGGCCTGATCCGTTAATGGTCGACAAGCGTCCGCTTACGATAGCCCTTGTCGCCGGAGAAACCTCCGGCGATATTCTTGGTGCCGGTCTTATCCGCGCACTGAGAGCGCGCGTGCCCAACGCCCGTTTTGTTGGCGTTGCCGGCCCGCGTATGCAGGCTGAAGGGTGTGAAGCCTGGTATGAGATGGAAGAGCTGGCGGTGATGGGGATCGTCGAAGTGCTTGGACGTCTGCGTCGCCTGCTGCATATCCGCGCTGATTTGACCCGTCGATTCAGCGAGCTGCAACCCGATGTGTTTGTCGGGATTGATGCGCCGGACTTTAACATTACCCTTGAGGGTAATTTAAAAAAACGCGGCATCAAAACGATTCACTACGTCAGCCCGTCTGTCTGGGCGTGGCGACAAAAGCGCGTTTTCAAAATTGGTAAAGCGACCGATCTGGTACTGGCGTTTCTCCCTTTCGAAAAAGCGTTTTACGACCGATTTAATGTTCCATGCCGCTTTATCGGGCACACCATGGCCGATGCCATGCCGCTCGATCCCGATAAAAATGCGGCGCGCGCGCATCTGGGGATTAGCCCGCAGGCGCGCTGCCTGGCGCTGCTGCCCGGCAGCCGTGGTGCCGAAGTCGAGATGCTCAGCGCCGACTTTTTGCGTACCGCGCAACTGCTGCGTGAGCGCTACCCGGAGCTGGAAGTGGTGGTTCCGCTGGTCAATGCGAAACGCCGCGAGCAGTTTGAGCGCATTAAAGCGGAAGTCGCGCCTGATTTGACGGTGCACCTGCTTGATGGCCAGGCGCGGGAAGCGATGATCGCCTCCGATGCCGCGCTGCTTGCCTCCGGCACCGCAGCGCTGGAGTGCATGCTGGCGAAATGCCCGATGGTAGTCGGCTACCGTATGAAACCCTTCACCTTCTGGCTGGCGAAACGGCTGGTGAAAACGCCCTATGTTTCCCTGCCGAACCTGCTCGCCGGGCGCGAAGTGGTTAAAGAGCTGTTGCAGGAAGAGTGCCAGCCGCAGGCGTTGGCGAGCGCACTGGAACCGCTGCTGGCGAACAGTGAAACCCGCCATGAAATGCATGATCTGTTTCGCGAGCTGCATCAGCGCATCCGCTGTAATGCCGATGAACAGGCAGCGGACGCGGTACTGGAGTTAGCAAAATGATTGAGTTTGTTTATCCGCACACGCATCTTGTTGCGGGTGTGGATGAAGTAGGGCGCGGCCCGCTGGTCGGCGCGGTTGTGACGGCGGCGGTGATCCTCGATCCCGCTCGGCCAATTGTGGGTCTCAACGACTCAAAAAAACTCTCCGAAAAACGCCGTTTGTCGCTCTTTGATGAGATTAAAGAGAAAGCGCTGGCCTGGAGTCTCGGCCGCGCGGAGCCGCACGAGATCGATGAGCTTAATATTCTGCACGCCACGATGCTGGCGATGCAGCGCGCTGTCGCCGGGCTTGCTATCACGCCGGAGTATGTGCTGATTGACGGCAACCGTTGCCCGGCGCTTGCCATGCCCTCGATGGCGGTGGTGAAAGGCGACAGCCGCGTGGCGGAAATCAGCGCGGCGTCGATTATCGCCAAAGTCACGCGCGATGCCGAAATGGCCGCGCTGGATGCGATCTTCCCGCAGTATGGCTTTGCACAACATAAAGGCTATCCCACGGCTTTTCATCTGGAAAAGCTGACGGAGCATGGCGCAACCGAGCATCACCGACGCAGCTTTGCGCCGGTCAGACGCGCGTTGGGCGTCGTCTCCTGACTCTTAAGAACGTGAAACTACAGGCTGGAATTGAATAATGGCTGAACCACGTTTCGTACACCTGCGGGTGCATAGCGACTACTCCATGATTGACGGGCTGGCGAAAACCGGGCCGCTGGTGAAGAAGGCGGCCGCCCTTGGCTCGCCCGCGCTGGCGATCACCGATTTCACCAACCTCTGCGGTCTGGTGAAGTTCTACGGAACGGCGCACGGCGCCGGGATCAAGCCCATCGTCGGCGCTGACTTCCACGTGCAGTGCGATCTGATTGGTGATGAGCTGACGCAGCTTACCGTCCTCGCCGCCAACAATACCGGCTACCAGAACCTGACGCTGCTGATTTCGCGCGCCTATCAGCGCGGCTACGGCGCGGCGGGACCCTATATCGATCGCGACTGGCTAATTGAGCTTAACGAAGGGCTGATCCTGCTCTCCGGCGCGCGCATGGGCGACGTCGGCAAAAGCCTGCTGCGCGGTAACAGCGCGCTGGTCGAGCAGTGCCTCGATTTCTATAAAACCCATTTCCCGGATCGCTACTATCTGGAGCTGATCCGTACCGGTCGTCAGGACGAAGAGAACTACCTGCACGCGGCGGTCGCGCTGGCGGAAGCGCAGGGGGTGCCGGTTGTCGCCACTAACGATGTCCGCTTCCTCGAAGAGGGCGACTTTGACGCCCATGAAATTCGCGTCGCCATCCACGACGGCTTTACCCTCGACGATCCCAAACGCCCGCGTAACTACTCGCCGCAGCAATATATGCGCAACGAAGAGGAGATGTGCGAACTCTTCTCTGATATTCCGGAAGCGCTGGAAAACAGCGTCGAAATTGCTAAACGCTGTAACGTCACCGTGCGCCTCGGCGAATACTTCCTGCCGCAGTTCCCGACCGGGGATATGACCACTGAAGATTTCCTGGTCGTGAAATCGAAAGAGGGGCTGGAAGAGCGACTCGAATTCCTCTTCCCCGATCCGGCAGTGCGCGCCGAGAAACGCCCGCCTTACGACGAGCGCCTCGACATTGAGCTCCAGGTTATTAACCAGATGGGCTTCCCGGGCTACTTCCTGATCGTTATGGAGTTTATCCAGTGGTCGAAAGATAACGGCGTGCCCGTTGGGCCTGGACGTGGTTCCGGTGCCGGGTCGCTGGTCGCGTATGCGCTGAAGATCACCGATCTTGACCCGCTGGAGTTTGACCTGCTGTTCGAACGTTTCCTTAACCCGGAACGTGTCTCGATGCCCGACTTCGACGTCGACTTCTGCATGGAGAAACGTGACCAGGTGATCGAGCACGTGGCGGATATGTATGGTCGCGACGCGGTGTCGCAGATCATTACCTTTGGTACCATGGCGGCGAAAGCGGTTATCCGCGACGTTGGCCGCGTGCTGGGCCACCCCTATGGCTTTGTCGACCGTATCTCCAAGCTGGTGCCGCCCGATCCGGGCATGACGCTGGCAAAAGCGTTTGAAGCGGAACCGCAGCTGCCGGAGATCTACGAAGCCGATGAAGAGGTGCGGGCGCTGATCGACATGGCGCGCAAGCTGGAAGGGGTGACGCGAAACGCCGGTAAACACGCCGGTGGTGTGGTGATCGCGCCAACCAAAATTACCGATTTTGCACCGCTTTACTGCGATGAAGCCGGGCAGCATCCGGTTACCCAGTTTGATAAGAACGATGTGGAATACGCGGGCCTGGTGAAGTTCGACTTCCTCGGCCTGCGTACGCTCACCATCATCAACTGGGCGCTGGAGATGATCAACGCCCGGCGCGAGAAGCAGGGCGAGCCGCCGCTGGATATCGCCGCCATCCCGCTTGAAGACAAGAAGAGCTTCGACATGCTGCAACGCTCGGAGACCACGGCGGTCTTCCAGCTTGAATCCCGCGGCATGAAGGATCTGATTAAGCGTCTGCAGCCGGACTGCTTCGAAGATATGATCGCACTGGTGGCGCTGTTCCGCCCGGGCCCGCTGCAGTCGGGCATGGTAGATAACTTTATCGACCGTAAGCACGGGCGCGAAGCGATCTCCTACCCGGACGTGCAGTGGCAGCACGAGAGCCTGAAGCCGGTGCTGGAGCCGACCTACGGCATTATCCTGTATCAGGAACAGGTAATGCAGATTGCTCAGGTGCTCTCCGGTTATACCCTCGGCGGCGCGGATATGCTGCGTCGTGCGATGGGTAAGAAGAAGCCGGAAGAGATGGCCAAGCAGCGCTCCATTTTTGAAGATGGCGCGAAGAAAAACGGCATCGATGGCGAACTGGCGATAAAAATTTTCGACCTGGTGGAGAAATTCGCCGGGTATGGATTTAACAAATCGCACTCCGCCGCCTATGCTTTGGTTTCCTACCAGACCCTGTGGCTGAAAGCGCACTATCCGGCCGAGTTTATGGCGGCGGTAATGACTGCTGATATGGACAACACCGAGAAAGTGGTCGGGCTGGTGGATGAGTGCTGGCGCATGGGGCTGAAGATCCTGCCGCCGGACATTAACTCCGGACTCTACCACTTCCACGTCAACGACGACGGCGAGATCGTCTACGGTATCGGCGCGATCAAAGGCGTGGGTGAAGGGCCGATTGAAGCGATTATCGAAGCGCGTAACAACGGCGGTTACTTCCGCGAGCTGTTCGATCTCTGTGCGCGTACCGATATCAAAAAGCTCAATCGCCGGGTGCTGGAAAAGCTGATTATGTCCGGGGCGTTCGACCGCCTTGGCCCGCATCGTGCGGCGCTGATGAACTCGCTGGGCGATGCGCTGAAAGCCGCCGATCAGCACGCGAAAGCGGAAGCGATCGGCCAGGCAGATATGTTCGGCGTGCTGGCGGAAGAGCCGGAGCAGATCGAGCAATCCTACGCCAGCTGCCAGCCGTGGCCGGAGCAGGTTCAGCTTGAGGGCGAGCGGGAGACGTTGGGGCTTTACCTGACGGGACACCCGATCAACCAGTATTTAAAAGAGATAGAGCGCTATGTCGGAGGCTACAGGCTGAAAGACATGCATCCGACCGAACGTGGGAAGGTCACCACGGCGGCCGGGCTCGTCATTGCTGCGCGGGTTATGGTCACCAAGCGCGGCAATCGTATCGGCATCTGTACGTTGGATGACCGTTCCGGGCGTCTTGAAGTGATGTTGTTCACTGACGCGCTGGATAAATACCAGCAGTTGCTGGAAAAAGACCGCATACTCATCGTCAGCGGACAGGTCAGCTTTGATGACTTCAGCGGTGGGCTTAAAATGACCGCCCGTGAAGTCATGGACATTGACGAGGCCCGTGAAAAATATGCCCGCGGGCTTGCTATATCGCTGACGGACAGGCAAATTGATGACCAGCTTTTAAACCGACTCCGTCAGTCTCTGGAACCCCACCGTTCGGGAACCATTCCAGTACATCTCTATTACCAGAGGGCGGATGCGCGCGCGCGGTTACGCTTCGGCGCAACCTGGCGTGTCTCTCCGAGCGATCGTTTACTTAACGATCTGCGTGGCCTCATTGGTTCGGAGCAGGTGGAACTGGAGTTTGACTAATACAGGAATACTATGAGTCTGAATTTCCTTGATTTCGAACAGCCGATTGCTGAGCTGGAAGCGAAAATCGATTCTCTGACCGCCGTTGGCCGTCAGGATGAAAAACTGGATATTAACATCGACGAAGAGGTGCATCGTCTACGTGAAAAGAGCGTAGAGCTGACACGTAAAATCTTTGCCGATCTCGGTGCCTGGCAGGTTGCACAGTTAGCCCGCCATCCGCTGCGTCCATACACCCTGGATTATGTTCGCCTGGCGTTCGACGAATTTGACGAGCTGGCCGGCGACCGCGCCTATGCTGACGATAAAGCTATCGTTGGCGGCATCGCGCGTCTGGATGGTCGCCCGGTGATGATCATTGGTCATCAGAAAGGCCGTGAAACGAAAGAGAAGATTCGCCGCAACTTCGGTATGCCAGCGCCGGAAGGGTATCGTAAAGCGCTGCGTCTGATGGAGATGGCGGAACGCTTTAACATGCCGATCATCACCTTCATCGACACGCCGGGTGCGTATCCGGGCGTGGGCGCGGAAGAGCGCGGCCAGTCTGAAGCGATTGCCCGCAACCTGCGTGAAATGTCTCGCCTGAGCGTGCCGGTTATCTGCACCGTGATTGGCGAAGGCGGCTCCGGCGGCGCGCTGGCCATTGGCGTTGGCGACAAGGTCAATATGCTGCAGTACAGCACCTACTCGGTGATCTCCCCGGAAGGTTGCGCCTCGATCCTGTGGAAAAGCGCGGACAAAGCACCGCTGGCGGCCGATGCAATGGGCATCATCGCACCGCGTCTGAAAGAGCTGAAACTGATCGACTCTATCATTCCGGAACCGCTGGGTGGCGCGCACCGCAACCCGGAAGCGATTGCCGCTTCGCTGAAAGCGCAGCTGCTGGCAGATCTCGCCGATCTGGAAGGGCTGAGCAAAGACGATCTGCGCAACCGCCGTTACCAGCGTCTGATGAGCTACGGCTACGCCTGATAGCGAAACGCTGTGTAAGGCGCGATAATGAGCCGCACCCTGGGTGCGGCTTTTTTTATACCTGCTGTTTACCTCAACTATGCTTAGCTAAGGTTTTTAACGGAGGTAGTTGTGAATATTATTGCCATCATGGGACCCCATGGCGTTTTCTACAAAGATGAGCCGATTAAGGAGCTGGAACAGGCCTTACAGGCGCAGGGTTTTCAGATCATCTGGCCGAGAAACAGCACCGACTTACTGAAATTTATCGAACACAACCCCCGCATCTGCGGCGTGATCTTTGACTGGGACGAGTACAACCTCGACCTGTGCTGCGAGATCAACCAGCTTAACGAATACCTCCCGCTCTACGGTTTTATCAATACTCACTCGACGATGGATGTCAGCGCCCAGGATATGCGTATGGCGCTGTGGTTCTTCGAATATGCGCTGAGCGTGGCAGATGATATTGCGACGCGCATCGCGCAATACACCAAAGAGTACCTGGAAACCATTACCCCACCCTTTACCCGGGCGCTGTTTACCTACGTAAAGGAGGGGAAGTACACCTTCTGTACGCCAGGGCATATGGCGGGCACCGCTTACCAGAAAAGCCCGGTCGGCTGCCTCTTCTATGACTTCTTCGGCGGCAATACGCTGAAAGCGGATGTCTCGATCTCGGTGACGGAGCTCGGATCGCTGCTCGATCACACCGGCCCGCATCTTGAGGCGGAGGAGTATATCGCTCGTACCTTTGGTGCCGAGCAGAGCTATATGGTGACGAACGGCACCTCCACCTCAAATAAGATTGTCGGCATGTACGCCGCACCAACCGGCAGCACGCTGCTTATTGACCGTAACTGCCACAAATCCCTGGCTCACCTGCTGATGATGAGCGATGTCACGCCGCTGTGGCTAAAACCGGGGCGCAACGCGCTGGGCATTCTTGGCGGTATTCCACGTCGTGAATTTACCTCAGCCAGCATTGAGCAGAAGATTGTTGCCACGCCGGGTGCAAGCTGGCCGGTGCATGCGGTGATCACCAACTCCACCTATGATGGCCTGCTCTACAACACCGACTGGATCAAAAAGACGCTGGATGTGCCGTCGATTCACTTCGACTCCGCCTGGGTTCCCTATACCAACTTCCACCCGATCTACGCCGGGAAAAGCGGTATGAGCGGCGATCGCGTGCCGGGAAAAGTCTTCTATGAAACTCAGTCGACGCACAAAATGTTGGCCGCCTTCTCGCAGGCGTCGCTGATTCATATCAAAGGTGAATATGACGAAGATGCTTTTAACGAAGCCTTTATGATGCATACCACCACCTCGCCAAGTTACCCGCTGGTCGCCTCGATCGAAACGGCGGCGGCGATGTTGCGCGGCAACCCCGGCAAGCGGCTGATTAACCGCTCCGTGGAGCGCGCGCTCCACTTCCGCAAAGAGGTTCAACGGCTAAAAGAGGAGGCCGATGGCTGGTTCTTTGATATCTGGCAGCCGGAAGAGATTGATGAAGCGGAGTGCTGGCCGGTGGCGCCCGGTGCGGATTGGCACGGTTTTCGCGAAGCTGACGAGGATCATATGTTCCTCGATCCGGTGAAGGTAACGATCCTGACGCCGGGTATGGATGAGGTCGGCAATATGGGCGACGAAGGGATCCCGGCAGCGCTGGTGGCGAAGTTCCTCGATGAGCGCGGCGTAGTGGTGGAGAAAACCGGGCCCTATAACCTGCTGTTTCTCTTCAGTATCGGCATTGATAAAACGCGGGCGATGGGCCTGCTGCGCGGCCTGATGGAGTTTAAGCGCGCCTACGATCTCAACCTGCGGGTGCGCAATATGCTGCCGGATCTCTACGCAGAAGATCCCGACTTCTACCGCAATATGCGCATTCAGGATCTGGCGCAGGGGATCCATAAGCTGATCCGCCAGCACGATCTGCCGCGCCTGATGTTGCAGGCCTTCGACGTGTTGCCGGAGATGAAACTGACGCCGCATCAGGCGTGGCAGCGACAGGTGCGTGGCGATGTTGAAACGGTGGCGCTGGAAGCGCTCATCGGCCGTGTTTCCGCCAATATGATCCTGCCTTATCCGCCGGGCGTGCCGCTGGTGATGCCGGGCGAGATGATCACCGAGCAGAGCCGGGCAGTGCTCGATTTCCTGCTGATGCTCTGTGCCATTGGCCGCCACTATCCGGGATTCGAAACGGATATTCACGGTGCAAAACGGGACGAAGAGGGGTGTTATTACGTCAGAGTCCTAAAAACGCGCTGAATGGTTGCGGGCGTTTCGCGGCGGGCGTAACGTTCTGGCATCAAAAAAAGGAGAGATTATGCTGGGTTTAAAACAGGTTCACCATATCGCCATCATTGCGACGGATTATGCAAAGAGCAAAGCCTTCTACTGCGACATCCTCGGTTTTACGCTGCTCAGTGAAGTCTATCGCGAAGCGCGCGACTCATGGAAAGGCGATCTGGCGCTTAACGGGCAGTACGTTATCGAGCTTTTCTCCTTTCCGTTCCCGCCCGCGCGCCCCAGCCGGCCGGAAGCCTGCGGGCTGCGCCACCTGGCGTTCAGCGTCGATGATATTGACCAGGCGGTTGCCCATCTCACTGCCCAGGGCGTGGCGTGTGAAGAGATCCGCATCGACCCCTGCACCGATAAACGCTTCACCTTTTTTAACGATCCCGATGGCCTGCCGCTGGAGCTTTACCAGCAGTAAGGCTTGCCACTTCTGTGAATGCCCGGTAACGTGCCGGGCATTGTTCCCGTGTTAACACTCACTATGACCACGCCACTGCTTCTCTCGTTGCCGACCGAATCACGCCAGTTTCTGGTGGCGTTTAGCGGCGGGCTCGACTCCACCGTTTTGCTGCATCAACTGCGGCTCTGGCGTGAAGATCACCCCGATGTGCAGCTGCGCGCAATTCATGTGCATCACGGTTTAAGCCCGAATGCCGAGCGCTGGGCGGCGCACTGCGAGTCACTGTGTGAACGCTGGCAGATCCCGCTATTAACCGTTCGCGTCACGCTGGTGGATGAAGGGAAGGGGATTGAGGCACAGGCGCGTACCGCCCGCTATCAGGCATTTCGCGAAGCCCTGCTGCCGGGTGAGGTGCTTGTCACCGCGCAGCATCTTGACGATCAAGCTGAAACGGTGCTGTTAGCGCTTAAACGCGGTAGCGGGCCTGCCGGGCTGGCTGCGATGCCGCAGAGCCTGCCGTTTGGCGATACGCAGCTGATCCGCCCGTTGCTCAACCAGAGCCGGGCGTCCCTTGAGCAGTGGGTGCGCGATCATCATCTCAGCTGGATCGAGGATGAGAGCAACGCCGACACACGCTTCGATCGCAACTTCCTGCGCCAGGCAATTCTTCCTCTGTTAAATGCCCGCTGGCCGCACTTTGCCGCCGCGGCAGCGCGCAGTGCCGCGCTGTGCGGTGAACAGGAACAATTACTTGATGAACTGCTGGCGGAGTCGTTATCAACCGTCACCACCGCAGAGGGGGCGCTGACGATTGCGCCTCTCACCGCTTATAGCGATGCGCGGCGGCGAGCGCTTTTACGCCGCTGGCTGGCGCAGCGCGGGTCGATGATGCCTTCGCGGGCGATGCTCGATCGCCTGTGGCAGGAGGTGGCGCTCGCCCGGGAAGATGCGGTGCCGTGCCTGCGCGTTGGTGATGATGAGGTGCGGCGCTATCAGGGGTGTTTATGGTGGGTGAAACGCACCGCGCATCCGCGTGATGCCGAGCTTGCATGGCCTGCGCCTTTCGCCACGCTCACTTTACCGCAGGGATTGGGATCCCTGTCGTTGCTCTCCGGCGGTGAGTTACGCGCGCCCGCTGTCGATGAAGTGGTTTCGGTGCGCTTTCAGGCGTCCGGCCTGATCCACATTGTGGGTCGGCACGGCGGGCGCAAGCTGAAAAAAATCTGGCAGGAGCTGGGCGTTCCCCCCTGGCAGCGCGATGCCACGCCGCTGCTCTTTTATGGCGATACGCTGATTGCGGCGGCCGATCGGTTTGTAACGCAGGAAGGGATAAAAGAGGCAGGGCAGACGGGCGTGCGTCTGGCGTGGCAAAGATAGCGGGCAGCGACGCTGCCCGCACTGTTCAGGACTCGCTCACCACTACGGTGCCGATTTCGGGATGGCTGAAGCTGGCGATTCTGTCCAGACGCAGTTCTCGGGTCTCCCCGGCGGCGTCAATCACCAGATACTCAACGTTTTTACGTAATAGCAGATCGTTCGCTTTGGCGCTGAGTACCTCGCCATCTTTCATTTCCAGCTTCAATAAAAGATGATGCTGGCAGGCGAGTTCAAGATTGTCATAATCATCACAATTGATGGGTTGATAGGCATCATTTATTGACATAATCGCTCACCAGTAAGTTCGCGGCAGCATAAGCTGCCTTATCCCTGACCGACTCTGAAAGGGTGTCATCCGACGCCATTTCATTCAAGACCTTCAATACGCACCCCAGCGCGTCCGGGATATACCCTACATCTCCGCTGGCGATTTCCGCATAACGTTTGCGCACTAGCTCACAATAATTATCCACATCACCTCCTGCCAGTCTCCCGGCTTTACTGTGAGATAACACTAAGCCTACGAAGTTAACCTCTGTTTAGCAAGGTGACTATACCATAGCTTGTTTACCATTATCAGAGTGATGAATAACGCTCGCGGCAAGAGATAACAGCGCTTTATGCTTATTTTCGCTACAATGGCGGCCATTTTATGAAGGAGGATGTAATGGCGTTAAAAGCGACAATTTATAAGGCGACGGTGAATGTAGCCGACATGGATCGGAACCAGTTTTTAGATGCCGCCCTGACGCTGGCCCGTCATCCTTCCGAAACGCAGGAGCGCATGATGCTGCGCCTGCTGGCCTGGATAAAGTATGCCGACGAGCGGTTGCAGTTTACGCGCGGGCTGAGCGCTGATGATGAGCCGGAAGCGTGGCTGCGCAATGACTACCTCGGGATCGATCTGTGGATTGAGCTTGGCCTGCCCGATGAAAAGCGGCTGAAGAAGGCGTGCAACCAGGCAAAAGAGGTGGCGCTCTTTACCTATAACTCACGGGCGGCGAATATCTGGTGGCAGCAAAACCAGGCGCGCTGCGCAACCTTCAGCAATTTAAGTATCTGGTATCTGGATGACGCACAGCTGGCAGCGCTCAGCGCATTTGCCGACGATCGCACCATGAATCTGCAGGCGACGCTGCAGGATGGCGCAATCTGGCTCTCTGATGCCACGCAAAATGTGGAGTTCCATTTTGAAACCTGGCAGCAACCATGATTGAGATCTCCCGCTCCGTCTCCCTGCCTGAGGATGAGCTGGATATCACCGCCGTGCGCTCGCAGGGCGCGGGCGGGCAGCACGTCAACAAAAGCTCAACCGCCATTCATCTGCGTTTTGACATTCGCGCCTCCAGCCTGCCAGAGTATTACAAGGCGCGCCTGCTGGAGGTGTCGCACCATTTGATAAGCCAGGATGGCTGGATCGTCATCAAAGCGCAGGAGTATCGCAGCCAGGAGATGAATCGCGAAGCGGCGATAGCCCGCCTGGTGGCGTTGATTAAAGAGTTAACCGTAGTGCAGAAAAGCCGCCGGGCCACGCGCCCGACCCGCGCCTCGAAAGAGCGGCGGTTATCGACGAAATCACAAAAGTCGACGGTCAAATCTCTGCGCGGCAAAGTCCGTCGCCATGACGGCGGATAAACAGAAAGAGAACAAGCATAAGGAAACGAGTGTGAACAGAGCGATTTTAGCCGTTGCGGCAGGGTGTACCCTCTTTGCCCTTTTCGGCTGTAATAACCGTAACGAGACCGAGATGGTGCAGCCGACCCAGGTCGAAGAGCTGAAACCGATGCAGCAGAGCTGGCGAGGTGTATTGCCCTGCGCGGATTGTGAAGGTATTGAAACCTCGCTGTTTCTGCAAAAAGATGGCAGTTGGGTAATGAACCAGCGTTACCAGGGCGCGAAAGCACCATCGGTATTCGGCACCTATGGCAACTGGGCGCGCACGGCGGATAAATTAGTCCTCACCGATAGCCAGGGCGACAAAACCTATTTCCGTGCGAAGGGGGAAGCGCTGGAGATGCTGGATCAGGAGGGTAACCCGATTGAGTCGTCGCTCAACTACACCCTGCAGCCGGTAAAAGCGCCACTGCCAACCACGCCAATGGCGATGCGCGGCATGTATAAATATATGGCGGATGCGGCGGTCTTTACCGATTGCGCGACCGGAAAAGAGGTGGCGGTTGCCAGCAATGCGCAGCTTGAGCGCGATTATGCGGCGGCGCGCGGCACGGAGCTGAAACCGATTCTGCTGGTGGTGGAGGGGCATTTTGCGCTGGAGCCGAACCCGGATACCGGTGCGGCGCAGAAAGTGCTGGTGACCAATAACAAAGGCAAATTCAGCGCGGATAAAGGCTGCGATGAGTAGTCTCTGACAGCATAAAAAAAGCCCCGTTTAACGGGGCTTTTTTATTGGCTTAGCCTTTGATGGCTTTTACCAGGTAATCCAGCACATCGCCGGTTTTGATCATTTGCTTCTCGCCGCTGCGACGATATTTGTATTCGATATCGTCATTGTCGAGGTTGCGATCGCCGATCACCACGGTGTGCGGAATACCGATCAGTTCCATATCAGCAAACATCACGCCCGGGCGCTCTTTACGGTCGTCCATCAGCACTTCAATACCCTGCGCGCGCAGATCGGCATAGAGTTTTTCTGCCAGCTCCTGCACACGGTAGGACTTGTGCATATTCATCGGCAGAATGGCAACCTGGAACGGAGCAATTGCATCCGGCCAGATGATGCCGCGATCGTCGTGGTTCTGCTCAATGGCAGCCGCGACAACGCGCGTCACGCCGATACCGTAGCAGCCCATGGTCAGGATCTGGTTGCGGCCATCTTCACCCTGTACGGCGGCGTTCAGCGCCTCAGAGTATTTGGTGCCGAGCTGGAAGATATGACCCACTTCGATACCGCGTTTGATCAGCAGGGTGCCTTTGCCATCCGGGCTTGGATCGCCTGCTACCACGTTGCGGATATCCGCCACTTCCGGCGTCGCCACGTCGCGATCCCAGTTGATGCCAAAGTAGTGTTTGCCATCAATGTTCGCGCCCGCAGAGAAGTCGCTCATGGCGGCAACGGTACGGTCAATCACTACCGGGATCGGCAGGTTAACCGGGCCGAGCGAGCCCGGGCCAGCGTTGACCAGCGCGCGGATCTCTTCTTCAGTGGCGAAGGTCAGCGGGCTGGCAACCTGCGGCAGTTTTTCCGCTTTCACTTCGTTCAGTTCGTGATCGCCACGCACCAGCAGCGCAATCAGCGGTGCGCTGGCACCCTCTTCGGCTTTCACCAGCAGGGTTTTAACGGTCTTCTCAATCGGCAGATTGAACTGCTCAACCAGCTCGGCGATGGTCTTCGCATTTGGCGTATCGACCAGCGTCATCTCCTGCGTGGCAGCCGCGCGCGGCGCTTTCGGTGCCAGCGCTTCGGCAAACTCAATGTTAGCGGCGAAATCGGAGGAGTCAGAGAAGATCACATCATCTTCGCCGCTCTGCGCCAGCACCTGGAACTCATGGGATGCGCTACCGCCGATGGAGCCGGTGTCTGCCTGCACCGCGCGGAAATCAAGGTCCATGCGGCTGAAGATTTTGCTGTAGGCGGCGTACATCGCGTCATAGGTCTCTTGCAGCGACTCCTGAGAGGTATGGAAAGAGTAAGCATCTTTCATCAGGAACTCGCGCGAGCGCATCACGCCGAAACGCGGGCGCACTTCATCGCGGAACTTGGTCTGGATCTGGAAGAAGTTCAGCGGCAGCTGTTTGTAGGAGTTCAGCTCGTTACGGATCAGATCGGTGATCACCTCTTCGTGGGTCGGGCCGAGCACAAACGGGCGCTCGCCGCGATCGACAAAACGCAGCAGTTCCGGACCGTACTGCTCCCAGCGACCGCTCTCTTGCCACAGGTCGGCTGGCTGCACGACCGGCATGGACACCTCAATCGCACCGGCGTTGTTCATCTCTTCACGCACGATGTTTTCGACTTTTTTCAGGACGCGCAGACCGGTCGGCAACCAGGTGTACAACCCGGAGGCCAGTTTGCGGATCATCCCGGCGCGTAGCATCAGCTGGTGGCTGATCACTTCGGCGTCGGCAGGCGTCTCTTTCAGAGTAGAGAGCAAGTATTGGCTAGTACGCATGTTGTTACGGTTCCATTTGGACAATTGGAGCAGGCCGGAGGCGGCCTGACACAAAAAAGTGGTTTAGTTTATCAGCCCGGCAGAGATGCCAAAAGAGAGGGGCTCAAAATTAGCGTGGTTCAAGGGCAAACACTTCAAAACCGCCGTCGACAACGCGCCAGCGGACATTCACATCATGCAGCCAGACGGCATAGGTTTTCCCCGGCTCCTCCTCTTTGCGGTAGGCCGGGCGCGGATCCTGCGACAGCACCTCCTGCACAAATGCGGCAAAGTGGGGAAAGCGTTTCTCCAGCAGGGCGAGCGACGGTGCAAGCTCAGGTGCAAAGGTTACGGCGACAGTCGCGGCGGGGGCGTACTGCGCATAGCTAGCCTGCGCGTCGGGCAGCGCTTCTGCAAAGGGGAGGTAGGGTTTGATATCAACCACCGGCGTGCCATCGACCAGGTCAAGACTACCGAGTTGCAGGATCACCTGATCTTTATGGCAGCGGATGCCCTTCAGCTCGACCAGCGACATACCGATCGGGTTGGGGCGAAACGTCGAGCGGGTGGCAAACACGCCCATGCGGGCATTGCCGCCGAGGCGCGGAGGCCGCACCGTTGGGCGCCAGCCGCCTTCCATGGTCTGATGAAAAACAAACAGCACCCAAAGGTGGCTGAACGCCTCCAGACCGCGAATCGCATCGGGCTGGTTGTAAGGCGTCAGCAAGTGAAGTTCGCCGCCGCCGTGTTTCACCAGGCCTGGCTGGCGCGGGACAGCGAACTTCTCTTTGTAGGGTGAGCGAATAACGCCGATTTGCTCGAAAGCAAAATGACTCATTTGGCCGAGATATTCAGGGCAGAGCCGACACAGATCGCCTGGCGGTAGCAGCCTGGCGTGCCGCTGGTGACTTCGCAGTTATGCAGCAGAACGGCATTCGCTTTGGCTTTTTTCGAGGCGTTGATCTGCAGGCGTTTACGGGCGGTAGGGATGTTCGGCGGTGAATCCTGGTTGCTGGCCTGGCATGATTCGCCGGTCACTTCACCGAGATCGCGGAACGGCTTGCCGACCAGCTCTTCTGCGTTGGTAATGATGCGAACGGGAGCGGCGCGTGCGACTTTCGCTTTTTGCGGCTCTGCTTTGGGTTCCGCTGCGCTGTTCTGCACGGGTTCGACAGGTGATCTGCTTAGCAACGAACAGCCGCTCAGCGTGAGTGCTAATAGACAGATCGGGAAAGCACGCATAAAAGTATCCTCACAAAAATTTTCTTAACGCCGTATTGAAACAAGGGCGTGCACAAATGACAAGGCGGGCTTTCGCCCGCCCTGAATGATATTACAGACTGATGAGATTACCAGCCTTTCACCGCGCCGCCGTTAAAGACTTTGTTGGCGGCCTCGCTGACTTCGTCAGAGTGGAACGCCTGCACAAATTTCTTCACGTTTTCCGCGTCTTTATTATCTTCACGCGCGACGATCAGGTTTACGTACGGAGAGTTTTTGTCTTCAACAAAGATGCCGTCTTTTTCCGGGGTCAGGCCAATCTGGCTGGCATAAGTGGTGTTGATCACCGCCAGCGCAATCTGCGCATCGTCCAGTGAGCGCGGCAGCTGCGGGGCTTCCAGCTCAACAATCTTCAGCTTTTTCGGGTTTTCAGTAACGTCCAGCACCGTCGGCATCAGGCCAACGCCATCTTTCAGTTTGATCAGACCCTCTTTCTGCAGCAGCAGCAGGGCACGACCAAGGTTGGTCGGATCGTTAGGAACGGCAACCTGAGAACCATCCTGCAGCTCGGAGATCGCTTTGATCTTTTTCGAGTAGCCAGCGATAGGGTAGACAAAGCTGTTGCCGACCGGCACCAGTTTGAAGCCGCGATCTTTGATCTGCTGATCGAGGTACGGTTTATGCTGGAAGGCATTAACGTCGATATCGCCTTTGCTCAGTGCTTCGTTCGGCAGCACGTAGTCGTTAAAGGTGACCAGCTCAACATCGAGGCCATACTTCTCTTTTGCTACTTTCTGCGCCACTTCCGCAACTTGCTGCTCAGCACCAACAATCACACCGACTTTGATGTGATTCGGATCTTTTTCATCCGGGCCGCAGCCAACCAGCGCCAGAGAGCCGATCAGCGCGCCAACGGCGGCAAAGGTCTTGAAGTTAAAAGCCATCAGTTATTCCTTACTGTCAGAGTCGTTATGTTGTGTAACGTTATTTGTGCGTCACAGCCTGGACGATACGATCGCCCGCGAATTGAATTAAGTAAACCAAAACCACAAGCAATACTAAAACCGTGTTCATTACTAATGGGTTATAGGTGACATAGCCGTACTGAATACCTAACTGGCCAAGACCGCCCGCGCCCACGGCACCACCCATCGCTGAGTAACCGACCAGCGTGATAAGGGTAATGGTTGCAGCATTGATCAGCCCCGGCAGCGCTTCCGGCAGCAATACCTTGCGGATGATCTGCATCGGCGTAGCACCCATTGCGCGAGACGCTTCAATCAGACCTGCTGGCAGTTCAAGCAAGGCATTCTCCACCATACGGGCGATAAACGGCGCGGCGCCAACGGTTAGCGGCACGATCACTGCGTAAAGGCCGATCGAGGTGCCAACGATGACGCGGGTAAAGGGGATCATCCACACCAGCAGAATAATGAAGGGGATAGAGCGGAAGATATTGACCGTGGCCGAAATCGCGCTATAGAGCGTGAGGTTCTGCATAATCTGGCCGGGACGGGTCACATAAAGTAATACGCCGAACGGCAGGCCGACGATAAAACCGAGCAGGCCGGAGGCAAAGGTCATAAACAACGTTTCCCAGATGCTGCGGGCGAACAGCCAAATCATTGCCTCAGACATAACCGAGTACCTCTACTTTTACATGGTGTTCTTGCAGCCAGGCGATGGCCGCCTGCGTATCCTGCGCGGTGCCGTGCATTTCGGTCAGCATAATGCCGAACTTCACGCCGCCAGCGTAATCCATCTGCGCGCTGATAATGTTGTTATTCACATTGAAACGACGGGCGGTTTCCGACAGCAGCGGCGCGTCGACCGACTGGCCGGTAAACTCCATGCGCAGCATCGGAACGCTATCCGCCTGCGGCTCAGGCTGCAGACGCTGTAAATAGTCTTCCGGGATGTCCAGATGCAGCGTCGATTGGATAAACTGCTGCGCCAGCGGCGTTTTCGGATGGGAGAAGACTTCGCTGACGGTATCCTGCTCAATCAATTCGCCATTGCTGATTACCGCCACGCAGTCGCAGATGCGCTTCACCACGTCCATCTCATGGGTGATCAACAGAATGGTCAGCCCCAGGCGACGGTTAATGTCTTTCAATAATTCAAGAATCGAACGGGTGGTCGCCGGGTCAAGGGCGCTGGTGGCTTCATCGCACAGCAGCACTTTTGGGTTGCTGGCTAACGCACGGGCAATGGCGACACGCTGTTTCTGCCCGCCGGAGAGGTTGGCCGGGTAGCTGTCGTGCTTATCGCCAAGGCCGACCAGATCGAGCAGTTCTTTAACGCGGCGGTTAATCTCTTCGCGCGGGGTGTTATCCAGCTCCAGCGGCAGCGCCACGTTGCCGAACACCGTGCGGGAAGCGAGCAGGTTGAAGTGCTGGAAGATCATGCCGATTTGGCGGCGCGCTTTGGTTAATTCCGCTTCAGAGAGCTGGGTCAGATCCTGACCGTCGACCAGCACGCTACCTTGTGATGGGCGCTCAAGCAGGTTTACGCAGCGAATCAGCGTACTTTTCCCTGCGCCGGATGCGCCAATCACGCCATATATTTGACCAGCAGGCACATGCAGACTGACGTTGTTTAACGCCTGAATTTTGCGGTTTCCCTGTTGGAACACCTTGGTGATATTCGAAAGTTTAATCATTAGATTATTTTTATCGTATAAGAGTGAGCCGTGGCATTTTGTTCTGCCGGTTACGGGAAATAGCCGTAAACAGAGCGGATGGTAAGGCATCCAGACGTCTAAATCAATGTCGCGCTGTTATGATGAGCACTTTCCTGCGTAGCGAAACATGAGATACTACGGCGCAACACGGCCTTTATCAGGAGTAAACCTTTGGCAACTTTAGTACCCGCTATTTTTCTCGATCGTGACGGCACGATTAACATCGATCACGGCTATGTTCATGAGATCGATAACTTCGAGTTTATCGATGGCGTCATTGATGCCATGCGTGAATTAAAAGCGATGGGCTATGCGCTGGTGCTCGTCACCAATCAGTCTGGTATTGCGCGTGGCTTATATAGTGAAGCGCAATTTGAAACGCTGACCGAATGGATGGACTGGTCTCTTGCCGATCGCGATGTCGATTTTGATGGTATCTACTATTGCCCGCATCATCCTGAAGCGAGCGTAGAGGAGTATCGCCAGGAGTGCGATTGCCGTAAGCCGCAGCCGGGCATGCTGATCTCTGCGCGTGACTTCCTGAACATTGATATGGCCGCTTCTTATATAGTGGGCGACAAAATGGAAGATATGCAGGCGGGTGCGGCAGCGAACGTCGGCACGAAAGTGCTGGTACGTACCGGTAAGCCAGTGACGCCAGAGGCGGAAAAAAGTGCAGATTGGGTGTTAAATAGCCTTGCGGAGCTGCCTGCAGCGATTAAAAAGCACCAAAAATAGCCGTTATGTTGAAAAGATGAGCGGTTGAAATAAAAATGCATTTTTCCGCTTGTCATTCCTCGTAGGCTCCCTATAATGCGCCTCCATCGACACGGCGCTAAGCAAACAACAGCTTGCAGCGACGTTAAGTCGGAAGAGAAAAAATCCTGAAATTCAGGGTTGACTCTGAAAGAGGAAAGCGTAATATACGCCACCTCGCGACAGAGCGCTGAAGCGCGTCGCAACTGCTCTTTAACAATTTATCAGACAATCTGTGTGGGCACTCAGGTGACATGGATTCTTAATGTCCTCGGACACTAAATGAATACCAAGTCTCACGGGTGAACACGTAATTCATTACGGTTTAATTCGATGAGCATCAAACTTTAAATTGAAGAGTTTGATCATGGCTCAGATTGAACGCTGGCGGCAGGCCTAACACATGCAAGTCGAACGGTAACAGGAAGCAGCTTGCTGCTTTGCTGACGAGTGGCGGACGGGTGAGTAATGTCTGGGAAACTGCCTGATGGAGGGGGATAACTACTGGAAACGGTAGCTAATACCGCATAACGTCGCAAGACCAAAGAGGGGGACCTTCGGGCCTCTTGCCATCAGATGTGCCCAGATGGGATTAGCTAGTAGGTGGGGTAACGGCTCACCTAGGCGACGATCCCTAGCTGGTCTGAGAGGATGACCAGCCACACTGGAACTGAGACACGGTCCAGACTCCTACGGGAGGCAGCAGTGGGGAATATTGCACAATGGGCGCAAGCCTGATGCAGCCATGCCGCGTGTATGAAGAAGGCCTTCGGGTTGTAAAGTACTTTCAGCGGGGAGGAAGGCGATGCGGTTAATAACCGCGTCGATTGACGTTACCCGCAGAAGAAGCACCGGCTAACTCCGTGCCAGCAGCCGCGGTAATACGGAGGGTGCAAGCGTTAATCGGAATTACTGGGCGTAAAGCGCACGCAGGCGGTCTGTCAAGTCGGATGTGAAATCCCCGGGCTCAACCTGGGAACTGCATCCGAAACTGGCAGGCTTGAGTCTCGTAGAGGGGGGTAGAATTCCAGGTGTAGCGGTGAAATGCGTAGAGATCTGGAGGAATACCGGTGGCGAAGGCGGCCCCCTGGACGAAGACTGACGCTCAGGTGCGAAAGCGTGGGGAGCAAACAGGATTAGATACCCTGGTAGTCCACGCCGTAAACGATGTCGACTTGGAGGTTGTGCCCTTGAGGCGTGGCTTCCGGAGCTAACGCGTTAAGTCGACCGCCTGGGGAGTACGGCCGCAAGGTTAAAACTCAAATGAATTGACGGGGGCCCGCACAAGCGGTGGAGCATGTGGTTTAATTCGATGCAACGCGAAGAACCTTACCTGGTCTTGACATCCACAGAACTTTCCAGAGATGGATTGGTGCCTTCGGGAACTGTGAGACAGGTGCTGCATGGCTGTCGTCAGCTCGTGTTGTGAAATGTTGGGTTAAGTCCCGCAACGAGCGCAACCCTTATCCTTTGTTGCCAGCGGT